>NZ_JASGFM010000014.1:0-148895 GCF_047605565.1 Labrys sp. (in: a-proteobacteria) | reverse complement strand
CACAACCTTGCCAAGGTTGGGGTCGAGGGTTCGAATCCCTTCGCCCGCTCCAGTGGTCCCTTCGGGGAAAAACAAAAAAGCGGTCCTTCGGGGCCGCTTTTTGCTTTTGGGGCCGTTTCCGCCTGGAATTTCGCCGGTTCTACTTCTTGCCGCCCATCAAGGCGATGAAGTCGGCGGCCTTGTCCTTCTCGTACATCGAGCCGGTGGTGATGTCGAAGCTGGGTTTGATTCCGCCGGCCTGCATCGCGGCAAGCGAGAGGGCGAGATAGCTCTGGGCCTGCGGGTCCTGCCAGGAGGCCGGCCGCCCCCTCGGGTGGTAACTCAGGCGCTTATGCCACCATCGACAAGAATGCCCGAACCGGTAACGTAGGCGGCGCCAGGCCCGGCGAGGAAGGCAACGGCCTCGGCGACCTCCCGGGTCTTGCCGTAGCGGGCAATAGACAGGCTCGGGAGGATGGAAGGCGCGAGAGGGCCGTCGGCGGGGTTCATGTCGGTGTCGATTGGGCCGGGGCGGACCAGATTGACGGTAATGTCACGAGGGCCGAGTTCACGGGCGAGACCGCGGGTGAAGCTCTCCATCGCGGATTTGGTGGCCGCATAGACTGCTATACCAGCGAACGGGACAGACAGACCCGCATTGCTGCCGATAGTGACGACACGGCCGCCATTCGGGATGTGTTGCAGCGCAACCTGGGTGGTCACGAAAACGCCGCGCACATTGACATTCAGCTGCAGGTCGATCTCCTCCAGTGATTGCGCGGAAAAGGCACCCGCAATGAGGACGCCAGCGTTGTTGACCAGGATGTCAAGGCCGCCGAGGTCGGTCACGGTCTGTTCGACCGCTGTCTTCGCGGCTTCCGGGCAGGCGGCATCGGCTTGGATGGCGAGGGCCTTGCGACCCAGGGCACGAATCTCAGCGGCGAGAGCCTCTGCCTTGTCGGCCGATTTTTCGTAAGTGATAGCGACGTCGGCGCCGTCTTCGGCCAGCTTCAGCGCGATGGCCGCGCCGATGCCGCGCGCCGCACCCGTAACAAGGGCGCGCTTGCCGGCGAGAGGAAGAGTGGCACTGTTCATGGCAGTATTCCTAGGTTAGATCATTTCTGTATCGTTCAACACAGAAATGGTTATCGACCTTGCCCTGCCAGCACAAGAGAATTATGTAACGGTTAGCAAAAAAAGAGAACCGCATGATGCCGCACCCATCGGCGCCCCTTGCTCCGAAGCGGGGCCGCCCTGTCAGTTTCGATCGAGAGGAGGTCTTGGAACAGGCAATGCGCGTGTTCTGGGCGAAGGGCTTTGCCGGCGCCTCAATGAGTGACCTCATTGGCGCCATGGGCATCGCCTCGCCCAGCCTCTACGCAGCCTTCGGTTCCAAGGAGAACCTCTATCGTGCGGCGCTCGATCACTATGTGGGGCTTCACAAGGAGGTCGTGTTGCGCATCATGGAACTGCCGACAGCACGCGAAAGTATCGAAGGCCTGTTGCGCAACGCCGTCACCGTCTTCTCCCGTACGGACTTCCCGAGTGGATGTATGGTCGAGCAGACGGCCGGGGAGGCCTGCGACATGTCTCCCGAACTCGTGGTGAGCCTTTGCGAAATGCGCGCGGCTAATGACGAGAACTTCTCGACACGGCTGCGCAAGGGTGTTGAGGACGGCGATGTCGCCGCCGGGACCGATATCCGCGCCGTCGCCGCCTTCTATGCTACCGTCCACAAGGGCTTGAGCCTCAGCGCGCGGGGCGGGACCGGGCCGGACGAACTGAATTCCGCCGTCACTTCGGCCATGGCGGCCTGGCCGTTGCTGGCGGGGTCCTGAGAGCCCGAGTCCAAGAGCCTGTTTCAACTGGGCGCTGGACTACGCCCCATATGTGAGACAGCAAAATTAAGGTATGAGGAGCGGGTTGGGTTAGAGATCTAATGTCGCGAGAAGTTTGGCGTTCCCACCTTCTTCTATCGCTACCGCACCGCGGACGGCGTCGAACTGCTGGTGGAGCACAAGGCTGCGCCGAGCCGCGACCGCATGGCCGACATTCTGCGCAGCCTCCGTAAGGCCTTTGCCAACGGGGAATGACGTAGCTCCCTACTTCTTGCCGCCCATCAAGGCGATGAAGTCGGCGGCCTTGTCCTTTTCGTACATCGAGCCGGTGGTGATGTCGAAGCCGGGCTTGATTCCGCCGGCCTGCATCGCGGCGAGCGAGAGGGCGAGATAGCTCTGGGCCTGCGGGTCCTGCCAGGCCGCCGCCAGAACATAGCCGTCCTGCACCTCGTTGGCGGTATCGAGCGAATTGCCCCAGCCGACCACCGGAATTTCGCCGGGCTTCACGCCGACCTGGTCGAACACGCGCTTGATCGAGCCGGAGACGAGATCGCCAAGCGGGAGAATCGCCTTGATCTTGCTGCGATTGGCCGTGAGGTAGTCGCTCATGCGCGAGATGATGTCGGCCTGGTCGAGCGTCGAATCGGTGACCTCCCAGCTGATGTTCAGCGGCTTGAACACGCTGGCGATGCCCTTTTCCTGGTCGGCGCCATAGGTAGCGCCGGGCACTTCCACCGGCATCCAGACGAAATCGCCGGATTTCACCAATCCCTTGTCGACGAGGTAGCGGGCGTGGTCGGCGCCGGCCTTGACGTTGTCGCCGCCCACGAAGGTGGAAAAGCGCACGGTCTTGTCGTCGGAGTTGAAGGCGATCACCGGGATCTTCTTGGCGTTGGCTTCCTCGACCGGCTTCACCAGGCTGCCGGCTGCGGGACTGGCCGTGACGATGCCGTCGGCACCCGCCGCGATCGCCGCCCGGATGGCTTCCTGCTGCGAGGCGACGTCGCCATTGTGGAAGGAGGTGTTGACCTTGTTGCCGGTGTCCTTGGCCCATTGCTCGGCGCCGGCCAGGAAATAGGTCCAGACCGGGTCGGCGGCCGAGCCATGGGAGATCCAGTAGAACGTCTTTGGAGCCGCCTCTGCCGGCGACGGTGCAGACGAGAACGCCATGCACAGCGCGGCGCCGGCGCCGAGACCCCAGCGCGCTACCCGCCCGGCCAGTACTTTCAGTGACATCAGATCCTCCCGATGTGATTGTTTGTTGTGCTTGTGAGGTTGCGGCCGGCCCCCAGGGCTGGTTCGCGCGTCCCCGACGAAACATCCTACATCGGCGGGCACTGCCGGATGCCGCAGATTCCACTCTTCTTGTGCTGACAGGTTTTTCGATCCGGCGGAATCACGCGGGATCGAGCCTTGCTTCTGTGGATCGAAGGCCGGCGCGCTGGCTCCGGCAGGCCTGTACAGGCTGCGTCAGGGCCCGATCTGCCGAGCCTTGGCGAAGGCTTCGGCCTGCCGTTCCGCCTCTTCACGCTCTGCCACCAGGCGCTCGGCGCGCTTTTCGCGCCGCCAGGCGATCAGGCTGTTGATGGTGAGCGCGGCGAAGCCGAGCGTGTAGACCGCGGCGACGAAGGCGCTGAACCAGGCATTGTTGTCGCCTGTCCGCAAAGCTCGCTGGAGTTCGATATAGGTGGCGATGCCGTAGATCAGTACCACCAGCATGATGAAGTTCTGCACCCGCGCGCCGAAGCGCCGGAGGATGAGATGCAGGCACAGATAGAAGAACGGCATCACCACGGCATTGGCGACGATGCGGCCGATCGGATGGAAGATCGAGGGCAGCATCTCACCGAGCCAGCGCGCGCCGAAAAACGGGACAGCCAGGAGCAGGGCATAGAGCAGGCCGAGGCCGGTCCAATCCAGCAGGCGATTGGAAAACGCCGGTCTCGTCGGTTCTGCCGTCATGATCCCGTTCCGTGGACTGTACCCGCTTCGGATTTAAGCACATTCCGAAGCTGATAACAGAGGAAACAGGGCCGCTGCGATCAGGCCGCGCCAGCTTCGCGGATGACGCGGCCGAGCCGTTCGATGCCCTGGTCGATCGCGGTGTCATTGGCCAGCGAGAAAGAGAGCCTGATCGTGTTGGCGCCCGAGCCGTCTGCATGGAAGGCTCGGCCGGGCACGAAGGCGATGCGGGCGGTCTCGATGGCGCGGGCCAGCAGGCGGGCGCCATCCATGCCATCGGGCAGCGTCACCCACACGAACATGCCGCCTTCGGGGCGCGACCAGCGCACGCCCTCGGGCATGTGGCGTTCCAGCGCCGCCAGCATGCGGTCGCGGCGATGGCGATAGGCGCCGCGGATCTTCTCGACCTGGGCCGGGAAGGCGTGCTCGGCCACGTGGTGCATCGCCATCTGGTTGATGGTGGGGCTGTGCAGGTCGGAAGCCTGCTTCATCAGCACCAGCTTCTTGATCACGCCGGCGGCGGCGCAGATCCAGCCCATGCGCAGGCCCGGCGCCAGCGTCTTGGAGAAGCTGCCGCAGGAGATGGTGCGGGTGGCATCGATACCGCCCTCGCGGGCGATGTCGAGCGCCAGGATCGGCGGCACGTCGATGCCATCATAGCGTAGCGACTGATAGGCTGTGTCCTCGATCACCACGATGTCGAGTTCGCGCGCGAGGTCGAGCACGCGCTCACGCCCGGCCCGGTCCAGTGTCTCGCCGGTGGGGTTGGCGAAATCCGGGGTCAGATAGGCGAACTTCACCCGGCCGCCTGCCTTTGCGGCGGCATCGGCATAGGCCGAGGGGGTCATGTTGCCTTCCACCGGCGCCAGCCTGTCGTAGCGCGGCTCATAGGCATTGAAGGCCTGCAGCGCGCCGAGATAGGTCGGCCAGGTGACGAGGGCAGTGTCGCCGGGCGAGAGCAAGAGCTTGCCGAGATAGTCGAGCGCCTGTTGCGACCCCGAAGTGATCAGGATGTTGTCCGGCCCGCAGGCCACGCCGATGCGCCGCATCTGCCTGACCACCCAGTCGCGCAGGGGCGGAAAGCCCTCGCTGGTGGAATATTGCAGCGCCGCGCCGGCGCTGACATCACCGAGCACGCTGGCATAGGCCGTCCGGAACGCTTCGTTCGGAAACAGAGCGGGGTCGGGAATGCCGCCGGCGAAGGAAATGATGTCCGGCTGCTCGAGCAGTTTCAAAAGTTCGCGGATTTCCGAGGCACGCATCCGTCCCGCCCGCGTGGCGAAGATCGCTTCCCAGTCCAAGGTCCTGTTCTCCTGACAGACGGCCGCGAGGTGCTTGCCGTCATATGGCCATCGCATCGCCTGCCCAATTTCAGGGCGCGATGCTCATGTTGCGTGCAGCATCCTCCCTGCGAAAAAATATGTCAATAATGCTGACGTATTTTTTCGCTTGTTGCGCGAACCGGGGGGGACGACATTCGTCGGCGAGCGGTTGGCCGCCAGAGAGTCCGGCGCGTGGATTTCCATCACGATGGTGACTGTTTCAGTTTTCGGAGATACCTCGGCCTTGAGCCAAGAGGCTGTACTGGTACTATTATCCCTGTTTCTACTGATGCCACAACACTAGCGGGCGCTAGAAGCGGCAGGGAGAACATTGCATGTTGCTCGAATTCATGATTTGATCTTCGCTTGGCTAGTGAAATTGGAGGGAATCTGATGATTGAACCAATTTCTTCTTCTTTCTATCTCTCGATTTTTGATAGTTCTCTAGAGTCATTTAAAGGGAATGAAATATCTGCCGATATAACGGCATCCGAGCGCGCTGATCTCATCTCGAACATCTTGGAGAATAGGGAGCCGTTGACGGGTTTATTGCCTGAGGAAACGGCCACTCTTCTCCACCTCGTGCGTCAAAGACCGGATCAGGCACTTCGCACGATGGTTGTCGACGCGGCCCGCATGCAGCGCCGGAGAACCTTCGGCCAGAGCGTGGCGACGATGGTGCCGATCGAGGTGACCTCCTTTTGCGCCAGCACCTGCCGTTTCTGCGGCTGGCGCGCCGACAACAAGGAGATGGTGCGCCTTTCCATCACCGAAACCGCCATCCGCGAGCAGGCGCGCATCCTGGCGCGCAAGGGTTTCTCGCATTTCGAGATCGCCGGCGGTGACGACCTGACCCTGTTGCAGCAGCACCTCAAGGGGTTGGTGCGCGGCCTCAAGGAAGAAACGTCGGCGGTCAACCCCGAGGCGCGCGTCTCGGTCTGCCTGGTGCCGATGCATGAGCAGCATTATCGCGACCTCCGGCAGGAGGGGCTCGATTGCGTGCTGACCTGGCAGGAGACCTATGACCGCGAACTCTACGGCTATCATATTCCGAGCGGACCGAAAGCCTGGGGTGTCGACGAGCAATTGCGCCTGCAGAAGAAGACCGACGAACCCGTCGGTTTCCTGCATCGGCTGCGCTCCCAGGAACTGGCCATCCGCGCCGGCCTGCAGGCCGGGCTCGGGGCCATGATCGGCCTGTCCAAGGTCACCGAGGCCGATATCCTCTCCGTCGTCCTGCATGGCCGCCGGCTGATCGAGCATTATGGCGATGCGGTCGAGCCCTTGATCATCGGCATGCCGGCCTGGAACCCGATCCTGACCCAGGCGAGCGACAACCGCCCCGCCAGCGAGTTCGACTTCGATACCCAGGGCAATTTCGAGCTGATCGCCGCCATCTATCTTTTGGCTTTTCCCGACCGCATGGCCTGGGTCTTCGCCAATGGACGGGTGCCGCCGGATATCCAGACCGACTGCGTCGAGACGGCCTGCTGCTTCACCTCGACCCTGGTCCAGATCTCGCCGGGCGCCTATCTCGATTTCAAGCAATCGGAACTCGACACCATGTTCGAGCGGGTGCGCGGCGTTGCCGAGGCGACACCGACCTTCGAGGAGGTGATGTCGGGCGAGCAGTTCATGCATTATTTCGCCAGCCATGAGGAGTTCGTCGCCGGCTTCGAGGCACGCAACCTGCATGTCGTCTCCGACCGCAGCTATTTGCGGCGGGCCGATTGGGCCGTTGCCGCGGAATGAGCCATGCTGTGGCGGCAGCGCAAGGCCGATCGGCTGGATCTCGGCAAGCGGGGCCCGATCGACGAGCGGGCCCTGTGGGCGGAGCTCCGGCCCGTGCGCTGGCTCGCCGAGGCCGAGCGCCCTGGAACACCCGTCCTGGAGATCGTCTCGGTCTGCAAGGCGGAGGTGCCGGGACTGGTGCGCGATCACGGCCATGCCTTCATCCGGCTAGTCGACGAAGAGGGCGGTGTTCGCCCGATCGGCTTCTTTCCGGATGAGAGCACCGGCATCGAGCCGGATGATTTCCCCGGCCTGCGCATGCCGGGCATGCTGCTGCTGCCGGACAAATATGACCGCATCGCCTGGAACCCGCTGATCACCCGCATCGCCTTGTCGCGGCCGGCCTTTGACGGCATCTGCACCCGTATCGAGCAATTGCAGCGCGGCAAGGGTGAGGGTGAACTCGGCTTCGACCTGCTCGATCAGAGTTGCGTGGGCTTCGTGGTCCGTATCGCAAGCCTGGCCCGCATCCAGGTCGAAGCGGAAGTGCGGCTGACCGATTTCGCCGACGGGGCGGGGGTGGCAGCCGGCCCGACCTGGCGCCGGCATCTCGGCCGTCTTGTGCCGAGGCCGCTCTACCGCCTCCTGTTCAACCTGGCGCTTTCCAGCCATGGCGGTTTCTGCACCGTGTCCCGGCAATGGGACAAATCAGGCGACGAGCCTGTGCTGCGGATGATCAAGGGCATCCAGCCGGTGTTCACGCACTGGCGCGACCTCTGGTTCCGGCACGTGCCGTTCTACCATGTGCGTGCCCTCAGGGAGTGGCAGCGCAGGGTCGAACGCGAGGGCCTCGAGACCTACCGCCTCGCCGAGGCCTGATCGCCGGATCTGAGGAAGCGCAGGGCAAGGCCGGCCCACCAGAGCGGGCCGACGATGACGCCGCCAAGGCCAGCGGCGACGTCGACGATCAGCATCTGCTGGTTGGCGCGTGCAATGAAGGCGACGATATAGAGCAGCCCGCCAGCCATGCCGAGCAGGGCGAGCGCCTTGGGGAGGGTACCGAACCGCCAGCCTAGCGCACCGAACAGCAGCAGGCTCAGCCCGCTCAGGAAGAAGATCAGCCAGCCCTGCGGGTCGAGGACGAGGGAGAAGGAGGTGATCGACTGCCGCACCGCGTCCGAACCTGCCGCAAAGGCCTGGGCACGCTGGGCTTCGCCGCCGAGCAGGCGGACATAGCTGACGGCGGTGACGCCGAAGCCGAGCTGGCCGAGCGAGGCGGCAAGCCGGGCGAGGCCGCTCGTGGGGCCGATCAGGCGCTGCACTTCACCCATGGCGCAGAAAGCGGTGAGGCCGGCCAAAGCGAAGGCCATCAGGAAGGCCTGGCGCCCGAGCGGCGCGCCCGCCAGCGCGTTCCAATAGTCGAGCGTGCCGGTCTTGAACTGCGAGGTCGGGTCGAGAAAGAAGGTGGCGCCGGTCGCCGCATAGCTGAGGGCGCAGACGAGGCACACGATGCCGGCGGTTCTATTCATCGCAGTGCCCCGTTCGGTTTCCACTGCCATCGGCCATCAGGTTTCGAACAGTTTGAGGATGGCGCCTTGCGGCATCAGCCGCATGATGGTGTTGCGCAGCGTGGCCGT
This sequence comes from Labrys sp. (in: a-proteobacteria), assembly GCF_047605565.1. Classification (NCBI taxonomy): domain Bacteria; kingdom Pseudomonadati; phylum Pseudomonadota; class Alphaproteobacteria; order Hyphomicrobiales; family Xanthobacteraceae; genus Labrys; species Labrys sp. (in: a-proteobacteria). The sequence continues at coordinate 140,426 of NZ_JASGFM010000014.1, read as the reverse complement.
TACCGGCGTCTGCCATTGCCGCATCTTGCCGATCTTGCGCGAGCGCGCGACCAGGGGCGTGGTGCGCGCCAGCCCGATGGCCTGATAGGTCTCCAAAGCCTTGGTAAGGTCGGGCCCGGCTTTCAGGCATTGCACCAGAGCGAGGGCATCCTCGATGGCCTGGCAGGCGCCCTGGCCGAGATCGGGCGTCATCGGATGGGCGGCATCGCCGAGCAGAGTGAGGGCGCCGTCGGTCCAGCGGGGGAGCGGCAGCGTGTCATAGACACCGGTGCGCACCAGGTCCTCCGGATCGGTCGCACCGATCACGGCATGCGCGAGGGGCGGCCAGTCCGCGAAATGCGCCAGTGCCTCGGCCTTGTGGGCGGGATGGATGGCGGGTTTGTCGTGCACGGCGCTGTTGAGCGTGCCGTACCAGTAGACATAGTCGTCGCGGATCCAGAACACGCCGAAGCGGCTGCCGCGGCCGAAGAACTCGCGGTAGCGGCCTTTCGGAAAGCTGCCGGGCGACAGCTTGGCGACGCCGCGCCAGGTCATCCAACCGACATAGCGCAAGGGCGAGGCGCCGATCATGGCATCGCGCAGGAAGGAGCGCACGCCGTCGGCCGCCACCACCAGGGGGGCGCTGCGCATCGTGCCATCCTCGAAGGTCAGGCTGGCGCCCTCCGCCTCGCGCCGATAGCCGATGCAGCGGCTACCGGTATGGATCCTGGCGGGATCGAGCGGCCGCAGCAACTCGGCATAGAGGTCGACCCGGCGCAGGCAGAGCAGGGGCAGGCCGCTGCGCTCGCGCACCGGCGTGAGCGGGATGGTTTTCAGCGGCCTTTGCCGCCAATCATAGATCTCGCCCAGCTCCAACGGGTCGGCCAGGGTCTGGACGCCCTGGTCGAGGCCGAGCCGGCCGAGCGCCCTGAGGGCATTGGGCCAGAGCGTGAGGCCGGTGCCGCCGAGCCCGATGCGCGGCGAGCGCTCGTAGATCTCCCAGCTCATGCCCGCCTGCGTCAGGGCGTTGGCCACGGCCAGTCCGCCTATGCCCCCGCCGATGATGATGACTTCGGGAAATCCCGACATGTTTGTATGATCCGTTCGAACCGGGCGTCCGCAGGCCTGAACGAGGTTGATTGTCGTATGGGTGCGGGCGGCTGTAAAACGGAAAAAGGGGCGGCGATGAACTCTCGGCAGGATGACGGCGGAGCCGTCCGGTGAGTGTCGAAGCCTTCGTCAAGCTGTTCCTGCTCGTCTTCCCGCTGATGTTCAGCCCCGGGCCCACCAATTTCCTCTGCGCGGCCTCGGGCAGCCGCCATGGTGTGGTGCGCTCGGTGCCGATGATCCTCGGCATGGACCTGATGGTGTTCCTGCCCGCCTTGGTGGTGGGCCTGGGTGTGACCGGTTTTCTGGTCAATTATCCCGGCCTGCTTACCATGGTGCAGCTCGTCGGGGCGCTGGTGGTGCTCTATATCGCCTTCGAAATGGCGCGGGGAGCCTCGCCGGACGCTCCGGCGGCGAGCGGGGCGCAGCCGATGGGGTTTTGGGGCGGCATGCTGGTGCAGGGCCTGAACGTGAAGGGGCTGACGCTCCTGCTCATCATCTACGCCCAGTTCCAGTTGGCGGATAAGGGCCTGGTCGCCAACGCCCTGATCATCGCCGTTGCCCTCACCGTGCTCAGCCTGGTCTCGCATTTCGTCTGGACGCTCGGTGCGATGTGGCTGGCCCGGCGCTTCTCCTCGCCACAGGCCATGCGGATCCAGGGCTTCATCTATGCTTTCATGCTGGCACTGGTCGCCGTCTGGATGATGGCATCGGCCCTGACGGGGGCGGGGTCATAGGGCGGTTGCTTGCTTCTTTTGCAGGGGGGCGCTGCCCCTCACCGCTATCCTCTCCCCGTAAGAACGGGGCGAGGGGGCGCAAGCGTCGCGACTAACCCTCAGATCTTTCATCTCGCGCGACGGCAGGGCGAGATGGGATGCTTGCGCTATGAAATGCGCGGCCAAAGTCCCCTCGCCCCGCCCGCGGGGAGAGGGTGCGGGTGAGGGGCACCGCGACCTTAGCCGAGAAGTCGCGGAAACAGCCGTGGAGAACGCACTTTCTCATCCCACCGTGACCCGATAATCCGCCTCCAGCCAGGGGCCGCCGATCGGGGCGAGGCGGAAGCGGATCTCGCTGCCGGCGGACAGGGCCGAGGTCGGCAGGTCGAGGACGTGGAGGGACAGGCCCGCGTCATGGGTTCGGCCCTCGTCGTGGCTCGCCCATCCGTCAAAGCTCCAGCGAAGGGCGGAGAGGTCGGTGAGCTCGATGCGCAGGATCTGGCCGGGGGCGATGGTGTGGCGCTGGTGGTTGAGCCGCCAGAAACGGCGGTTGCTGACGATCTTGCGTTTGAGATAGCGTTCGACCGTCTGGGGCGGGGTGTCGAACACCGCCCCGTCGCGCAGCGAGCGAAGCAGCTTGATATGCTCGCCATGGGCCCAGACCAGCGGCATGGCGCTGCCGGTCGGCTTGCCGAGGAAGAGTTCGTGCTCCGGCAGGTCCGGGCCGTCCCAGATCTGTTCGGGCAACTGGCCACCAGGCCCTGCCGACGCTTCGAGCGCGGCCAGCAGGCGCCGGGCTTCCTCCGGCCTGCCGGCGGCGAGCTCGTAATGCGCCCTTTCACCGGTCAGGAGCGGCCAGAGCCGGCCGACGCCGGTGCCATCGAAAGCGGAGCCGTCCTCGTGCTCGCCATAGCCGTCATTGTTGTAGCGATACCAGCAGGGGCCGCTGGGCAGGTCTCTTTTCAGGAGATGGTCGATCGCCTTCACAGTCGCCACCATGCGCGGGTCGTCGGCGGCCCTGAGGCCAAAGCGCACCAAAGCGAGGGCATCGGGACTGAGCAGCATCTTGGCGCTGAGCACGGCTTCCTGGGCGGAGCGGTTCTTGATGGCGACGGTGCCGCCGAGGCCCGGGCCATCCTCGCTGTCGCCGGGGCCGATGCGGACATAATAGCCGGGAATGCCCAGTGTGCGCGCCAGGTCGGTATCGCTGGCGAAGGTCCAGGCATCGATCTCGGCATGCCATTCATCCGCCGTCTCGCGCAGCAGCGTGGCGGCATCCGGGCGATCCGCTGCGTCCATGGCGTCGGCGGCGGCGAGGAGGGCTGATATCTCGACAGCAAGCGTGAAGGGCGAATAGCCGGCGTCCTCTTCCCAGCGGTCCTCGTCGGTGACGGGGCCGTTGCGCAGCACGAAGCTCGCCGCGCGCTCCACCATCGGCAGGAAGCGACGGGCCTCCGCCGCATCCAGGCTGCCGGCACGCACCAGCATGTCGAAGAGCAGGATGGGAAAGGCCGTCTCGTCCATCTGGATGCCGTCCCAATAGGGATGGCCGTCGATCCAGTTGTTCTGGGCCCAATGGCCGTCGCCCTCCTGGATGGCGGCGAGATAGTCGAGGATGCCGCGCGCGTCGGCCGGGCTGCCGGCCGCCAGGAAGCCGCCGGCGGTCTCGACCAGGTCGCGCGGCCAGACCAGGTGATAGCCGCCAAGGTCGTTGTCGCCCTTGTTGTAGCCCCAGGGCGTCGACAGGCTGGCGATGGCGCCGCCCGTGAAGGCGCCGGTGCGATGGGCGGCAAGCACGGCGGTGCTGGTGCGGTAGCTGGTGCCCCGGGCGGGGCTGACATGGTCGAGATCCTCGAGCCCGGCCTGCCAGCCCTGCCAGATCGCGCGCACGCGCCGGCGTGCTGGCTCGAGCCCCTGCTGCAGGCTGGCGATGGCGTTGAGGGCCGCTTCCTCCGGTCGCAGGCCGAGGCCGAGGGTGAGCAGGACGCGGCCCTGGCTGCCGCGAAGGTCGAGCGTACCGCTCAGCGCGACATTGCCGTCTTCGGCGCGAAGCCAGTCGGAATTCACGCCTTCGCCGCGTTTGAGGGTCTGCCAGCCATCGGAAAAACCGACATAGCCGGCCGAGCGGGCCTGCCAGGGAACCGAGGCGGCGAGGGCGAGCGAATAGCCATAGCTGCCGCTGGCCATCAGCAGCCCGTGCCCCTTGTAGTCGTCGACCCAGGCGGTGTTGCGGCTGCCCTGGTTGACCAGATGCGGCGATAGCAGCACGTGCAGGCCGTAATCCTCGGCCTCGCCCTTCAGAGCTTCGAAGCGGATGTCCTGCAGCAGGCTGTCGCGGAAGGGGTCGGCCAGGATGGTCTTGCGGATGCGGTAGCGCCCGTCCTGCGCCGTGTTGACGAGTTCGAAGACGGGGGTGCCGTCGCTCTCCATGCGGATATCGCCGTCGGCGTCGCGCTTTTCTTCGGAAAAATAGTCCGCGGCCGTGACGAGGAGGCCGCAGTCCCTGATGCAGGCAAGGTCGATGCGCGGATAATAGATCTCGTTGAGGATGCCATGGCTGAGGGCAAACCAGACCCGGCTCGACGCGGAACCGGCGGTGCCGATGCCGCTCTTGGCCGCCGAGGTCCAGCGCGGCTCGACGCCAGGGGCTCCGGGAGGTGGGGCAGTCTCGCTCATGCCTTGGTCTTCTTGCCGACGGGAGTGGCCTTGTCGGCTATCTTGGCTTTGCGGGGGGACTTGACCGTGGCGGGGGGCTTGGCCGCGGGCGTCTTGGCCTTGGGCGATGTCCTGGTCCTGGAAGACGGTTCGGGCGCTTCCTCGGATTCGTGGAAATTCTTCAGGCGCCACAGGGCAGCGCCGCCGTCGAGGCCGGCATCATTGGAGCCGAGCGTGACATTGGCCGGCAGCGCGAGCTTCACATGCTTGGTGTTGCCGCCGCCGAGATAGAGGTGGTCATAGTGGAACAGCACGAAGAGCACGTCGATGACGTGCCTCAGCCGCTTGTTCCAGCGCTTGTTGCCGATCTTCTCCCGTGCCGCCTCGCCGATATAGTCGTCATAGGTCTTGGTGCGGGTGATGGGGTGGTGAGCCAGTTCCATATGCGGCATCAGCTCGCCGTCGCGGAACACGGCCGTGCCGGCGCCTGTACCCAGGGTCAAGGCAAGCTCGATACCCTTGCCTTTGATCAGGCCGAGGCCCTGGACCTCCGCATCGTTGATCAGCCGTATCGGCTTGTTGCCGAGTTGGGCGGCGAGCTTCTGCCCGAGTGGAAAGCCGTCCCAGCCTTCGGGTGCGAGGTGCGGCGCGGTGAGGATGCGGCCATGTCGCACCAGGCCGGGAAAGCCCACCGAGATGCGGCCATAGGCCGAAAGGGGCGCGACCAACTCGGCCAGTGTCTCGACCAGCAGATCGGGTGGGCAGGGATGGGGCGTAGGCAACCGCACCCGCTCTCCCTGCATCTGCCCGCTCGGATTGACGATCGCCGCCTTGAGGCCGGTGCCTCCAATGTCGATGGCGAGGATGTCGGATGTCTCCTTGGCCACGGGCAGGCTCCCTGATTGACGGCGACCCCAGCCCAACCGGGCTTTCGTCGATGGAAAGGCGCAATTGTGGCTGGCTTGTGTTGCCGGCTTTATTTTGGTGGTGATCCTATCAGCTTGGTTACCCCTGCGGCAATTCGGAGGCGGAATCCGCCTCGGATCGGGCTGGGGGCATTCGATTGAGGCAGAATGTTGCCCCATTGCTAAGCGCTATGCACAAAATCCATGCAGCCGCCGCATACCGGGCATACGCGCCGGTCTGTGCGATTTTTTACCGTGCGGTGCAAAAGAGGAGTATATGCACTGCAACAAATCAATCTCTCTGGAAAGTAAGTGTCATGGTTCTCTTCGGTTTTGTTTCTTCGATCGCTTCTCGTTTCACGGCCTATCGCAATTATCGCCGTACCCTTCAGGCTCTTTCGGCTCTTGATGACCGCGAGCTTGCTGATCTCGGCATTTTCCGTGGCCGTATCGAGGAAATTGCTCGCGGCGCCGCTCGCTAATCGAGCTTAGCGTCCGTTACGGAATGCGAAGCCGCCGGGATGGTTCCCGGCGGCTTTTTCTTTGATTATTGCTCGAGCCGATTCCCTGAAGAAGAGCAGGACAGTCCATGCTGCACCTGCGAAGGGCGGCAGTGACTACATCATCGGCCGTGCAGGGCGCGTCCGCCGGTCATCCACGCTCAGCGCATAGCTCATGCGATGCGCAAACGGCCTTGGGAGCTCTATTGGCGTTCGAACCAGGCCAAGGCCGGCTCGGCCTCGGTGAACTTGGCTTCCTCGTCCAGCTTTATCCGCTCGCCACCCTTCTGTTCGAAGAGCCGGCCGCGATAGAAGGTCGCCACGCCACCCTCGGGCAGCGGCTTGTCGAGCTTCCACAATTCTGCCCTGGCGTTCTGGCGGATCCGGACCCAGCGCAGGGTGGTCATAGGCCGTCGATCCGCATCAGCGCGTCGAAATGCAGCTTGGCCTGGTGATCGAGCACGGTCATCCATTCGCGCGCGGTGCTCTCGATGACCTGTTGGGGAATGAGCTTGAGTGGCCGGCCGGTCGACATGGCCAGCACCTGCTGCCGGCAGGCCCGGTCGAGATAATAGAGATCGTCGAAGGCCGTTGCGACGGACGGACCGCCGACGATGACGCCATGATGGGCCAGGAAGACGATGTCGGCCTTCTGGTCAGACTTGGCGGAGCTGGCGATGCGCTCGCCTTCCTTCTCGCCCGAGGCAAAGCCCCCGAATTCGTCGTTATAGGCGGTACGGCCGTAGAAGCGGGCCGCCGTCTGGTGCGCCATTTCGAGCCGGCCCCCCTCGATCATGGTGAGGCTGGTGGCCCAGGGCATATGGGTGTGCAGCAGGCAAAGATGGCGCGGATTGGCGCGATGCCCGGCAATATGGATGTTGCGGGCCGTCGCCTCCAGTTCGCCTTCGCCCTCCAGGATCTGCCCTTGCCCATCGACGAGGAGAAGGTCGGCCGGGCGCATCTCCGACCAGTGAACCCCATAAGGATTGAAGAGATACCGCTCTTCGGCGCCGGGGACCTGCACCGAGAAATGGTTGCAGATGCCCTCGTTGAAGTCGAACTTCGCGGCAAGGCGGAAGGCGGCCGCGAGTTCGCGGCGATAGACGTCGATATCAGGCATTGCATTTGTCCGATCACGGGATGGAAAGCTCCCTTATCCCGTGCCGGCGCGCCGACGGCAACGGCCATGATGCCGCGCTGGCCTGTCAGCGGTGTTTCCTCGGTATCGCCTGATGCATGCAGCCGATTGACGCCGGAGGCGGAACTTGCCACACCTTCATCGAAATATGCATCCATGGGGTGGTAATGAAACTCGTCCGTTCTGTCCGCCTATGGATGAAGGAGGGGACATCAGACAAGATCTACGAGGTGGATCTCGTCGATCTCGAACACGCACAAGTTGAAGAGCGCTATCTCGTCAATTTTCGATATGGCAGGCGTGGAAAGACGCTGCGGGATGGTACGAAGACACCTTCTCCGGTCGTATTGGCGTCGGCAGAAAAGCTTTATGACAGTGTCGTCATTTCAAAGGTGAATGACGGCTATCGCCGCATGGGCGAGGACGTTCCGGCCATTACGGCCTCCCAAACGGCGGGCGAGGTTCCCGTTGGCGGGCGCGATGGCGAGTTGCTCAACCAGCTTGCCTCCTGCCTCCGCTCGCCCTGGCCCGCCAAGGAACGTGATCGCCTGTTCTGGCGCCTCGGCGTCATCCGCCTGAAGGCCGCTTGGCCGCAGCTCGCCGCCATTGCCGAAAAGCTCGGCCCGAGCCAGGCGAGCTACAGCCTGGTGCATGCCTTGGCGCGTTGCGGCGGCGCCGATGCGGCCGGGCTCCTGGCCGGCATCGCCGAGACCAATGTCAGCGCGGTGACGCGAGACTATGCCGCCTATGCCCTTGCCAGCGATCTCCTCGGCCCGGCCCGCCAGCCGCCACGCCTCGTACTGCCCAGGGCCGACAATGCGGCGCAGGCGGCGGCCATCGAGGCGGCGATCGCCGCTGCCAACGGTCCTGCCCTGGTCGAGGTGCTGCTTGCCGCTGCGACGCAGCAGCCTGGCTTCGCCAACCAGTTCCTGATTGCCCTTGCCCATCGCGCGCTTGTCGACGGCACGGCCCGCAAGGCCCTGCTGGCGGGGCTCGCCGTCGTTTCTGCCCGGCCTCCCTTCGTGCAGGTGCTGCGGCGCTTGTTCAAATATGCCGATCTCACCGATGATGGTCCGCTCTTTGCGGCAACGGCCCGCCAGTTCGAGTTGGCCACGCCGATGTATCGCTACGCCTATCGCGGCCAGGTCTGGCTCCCGGGCCAGCGCAAGCCCGTGAAGCTCAGCGAGGAGCAGGCCAGCGTCACGCCGCGCGTCGCACTGTCGGAGCAGACGCTGCTTTACTTCAAGCGCCGGGCCTGGCGCAGCCTGCGCAAGCGCGGCGAACTCGGTCAGGATGCCTTCACGGCGATGGCGTGCGACCTGTTGCTGGCCTTCGGCGACGCCGATGGCGAGAAGGCCTATGAGCAGCAATATTTCGTGCAGGTCGATGGGCGGTATCAGCGGCGCACGCTCTACCATCCCGCGCTGCGGCGGATCTGGAGCCTTGGCCAGCTGCTTCATCGCAACCAGCCCGGTGTGCGCTTCCGTCCGAACAGGTTGAGTTTCTCGGTTGCCGACGAAGCGGGCGCGGATGGGCGCGGGGAGGCGTTTCCGGCCTTGTGGGACGCCCAGCCGCAACGCCTGCTGCGGGTAGCCGCAGGGGCACGCTACCAGGCCGCGGCGCTCTTTGCCGTGCAGGCCCTGCGGGAGGGGCCTGCACGATCGGTGGCGATGGATGCTGCCGCGATCCCGGATCTGTTGACCTCGCCCTATGCCGAGGTGCTTGGCCTGGCGGTGTCGCTTGCCCGCCGCCTGATCGACGAGGGCAAGGCTGATGCCACCCTGATCGCGGCCCTGATGCAGGCCGACGTCACCGAGGCCCACATGTTGGCGATCCGGGCGATCGGCGGGCGTCCCGAATGGCCCTGGTCCGAACCGGCTTTGGCATTGGCGGCCCTGCTCACCCCGCAGGCACGCATGCAGCAGGAGACCCGCGATTGGCTGGAACAGCGCCCGCCGAGCCGGCAGCAGCGGGTCCGCCTGACCGAGGATTTCGCAGCCTGGCTCGGGGCCCTGCCGGCCGAACCGGACGAGCGCCAGCTTGCCGGCCTGCGCTTTGCCCTGTCCCTGCTGCCCGTTCTGTGGCCCGCCCATGATTGCCCGCTGCCCCCGGCCGCCGTCGAGGCACTGACGGGCCACAAGGCCGGCGTGGTGCAGGGGGCTGCGATCGAACTGCTTGCCGTCACGCCGATTCGCCCCGGCGAGCTGCCGCGCCCCTTCTGGGAGGCCGTCCTCACAGCCGAATCACTGCCGGTGCGGTCCGCCTCGATGCGCCTGCTCGCGCGGCTCGACGACACCGAGCTCGCAGCGCAGGGCCAGACCATCCTGGCGGCCGCCACCGGCGCCCATGCGGATCTGCGCGCCGCGGCCCGCCCGCTGATAACCCGGCTCGCTGCGCATGATCCCGGCTTTGCCGAAGCCCTCAGGGACAGGCTGATCGATAGCCTGTTCCGCGCCGAACCCTCCGACGGGCATGCGGCCGATATGGTCGAGCTTTTTGCCGCGAGCCTGCCCGGTTTTCTCGCCGGCTTGGACATGTCGACGCTCTGGCGCCTGTTGCAGGCGCGAGCAAAAGGCGCGCGGCTGCTTGGTGCTCGGGCGCTCGGGCAAACCGACGCTTCGCGCTTTTCCATCAAGCAGCTGGCCCGGCTCGGCAATCATCCCTTCGCGGCGGTACGGGCCTTTGCTCTTAACGCCTTCGAGGCTGACCAGGCCCGCTTCCTGGCCGCCCCTGAAGATGCGGTGCTGCTGGTCGAAAGCGAGTGGGAAGACATTCGCGTACCCGCAACGCGGCAATTGCTGAACTGGCCGGATGGCGCCTTGCCGGCCGCGGCGCTGGCGGTGATGGCCGACTCCACCTCACCGGCCGTGCAGGAGAGTGCGCGCCAATTGCTGCGCCGAAGCCTGGATTCGGGCGATGCCGGCATGGTGCTCGCGCGTGTGCTCGAACACGCCTCCGGCAGCTTCCATCTCTTCGTCACCGAACTGATCACCGGACAGAGCCTTGCGGATCCGACAATGTTCGCGACCTTCCTGACGCAGGCCCGCATCATCCTGATGCAGGTCAATCGTGGCCGGATCGCCAAGGACCGCGTGTTCGCCGCGCTCCGGCGCGAGGCGCTCGGCAGCCAGGACAGGGCGCAGGCGATCTGGCGCCTCCTGCATGATGTAACTCTCAGCTCCGTTGCCAAGGACCGGGCGCCGGCACTGGCCATCCTCACTGACATCGCTCGCCGGTGGCCGGAAATCGCCTTGCCTGTCCGGGTGGCACCGGCCCGCCAGGCGATGCGTACCGCCTCGCAGGAGAGTGCGGCATGAATTTCGTCTATCGTTTTCTCGGCGAAAGCCGCGCGAGCACGGATGCGGCGGCGTCCACTTTCGGCTTCGCGCCCGACACGCTGCGCCAGCCGACCTTCTTCACCGGGAAGGTCGCGCGGCACCTCGCCTTTCGCGAGGCGATCTCCGCGCTGCACCATGTCGTGGTCTCGGATCTCCGGTTCAAGCCGCGCGATCGTACCGCCTATTTCGAATGGCTGAAGCAGAACGAGGCAGCGTTGCTGGCCGAGGCGGCCGCCCGCCGCGAGGAACTCAAACCGCGCATCGAGACGCTGCGCCAGCGCATACGCACGCTCGATGACGAGAGCCAGCGCCTGATGAAACCGTTCTTCACGGCGCGGCAGGCCTATTTCAACTATCTCTACAAGCAAAATCGCGATGCCTGGATCGTGCTCGATCCGGTCATCACCGTGCATCCGGACGAGATCTTCTTCGAGTGCTTCAGCCTGGACGAATCGAGCTATGGGCGCCTGTCCTGCGATCATGACGTGTTCGAGCAGCTCGGCGAGATGGCGTTCGGCACCACCAATATCGACTACAGCCATGCGCTCTATGACGAATTCCAGAAGATCCGTACCTATCGCGACACCACGCTGAGCATCGACCCATCCGGCTTCGAAGTGCAGACCGCCGACGACAACGCCTTTCGCGAAGAAAAGATTGATCTGCCCGACAGCTGGGTGCGCGGCTTCCTGCAGGTCTCGAGTGCCATGACCCTGCCGGCTCATGTCTTCGACCTCCATCCGATGGATCTCGCCAATATCCTGGGCACCCTTGCCCGCAGGAAGGAGCGTGTCGGTCCGCGCTCGCTGCGTTTCCTGCTCAAGCCCGACGCGCCGGTCGAGGTCGTGGTCGAGCCCTGGGGCGAACGCCTCACCTTCCGGCGCTCGATCTATCGGGGGCGGGAAGGGGGCGAGATCCGGATCTGGGGCCGGCGCCGTCTTGCCATCCTGGAAAGGGCGCTGCCGCTTGCCCGCAGTGTGCGCGTGCATCTCACCGGCACGGGGCTTCCTTCCTTCTTCGTGGTCGATTTCGGCGGCATCCGCTTCACACTCGGCCTTTCCGGCTGGACGGCCAATGACTGGTCCTCGGCCGGCCAGTTCGACCTGCTGGCTCCCCGTCACAAGGTGGATGCCGATACGGCCCAGCGCGTATTCGCCGCACTCGGGGACCGGCATGCCGCACCGGCGCGGGACCTCGCCCGGGATCTCGGCCTGGAGGAAAGCATGGTGCAGGCCGCTCTCACCGCCTATACCCAGGCAGGGCGGGTGATGTTCGACCTCGACAAGGGCATCTATCGCCGGCGCGAGCTCACGCGCGAGCCCCTGGCGCCGTCGCAGCTGCGTTTCGCCAGCGAGCAGGAGGCCAGCGCTGACCGCCTGGTCGAGGCCAACCTCGTCACCATCGCCGGCGTCGACCGCAATCAGGGCCGGCGCATCGTCACCGGCACGGTGCTCGACAATGCCCGCAAGGAAAGCGTCGCGCTCACGATCGATGCGGACGACCGCTTGGTCGAGGCACGCTGCAGCTGTCACTTCTACGGACACAACAAGATGATGCGCGGGCCTTGCGAGCACATGCTGGCGCTCAGGCGCATCTTCCATGCCGAGGTCGAGAGCGTGGCGCAGGACAAGGGAGATGCGGCATGAGGCTTCCCTTGTTTACCGAAGCGTCGCCAGGGCCGGTGTGCCGGCACGTTGGGACTTTCTCACCTGTGTTCCGCCGGGAACAGCACCTTGGCTTGAAATCGGTGAGCGGATGCGCTTACCTCACTTATCGGAAGGGCGCGGGCCGGTCAGGACCTTGCAACCCGGGCGGCGTATCGCCGTCCTTGCAACATGACCGTGCACGCATCACTGGCCCAATCTTCACTGGGCGGGGACTGCCTACCGGTGCGCTATTGCAGATTGGGTTCCTTGAACCCAATAGCGCACCGGTAGGCGTCCCCGCTTCGAGTGGATTGATCCAGTCCTTGGACGAGACGAAGGCAGTCCGGCCTGCGCCCCTTCCGGTTCCCCATGGCGATGCCTTCCTTCGTCCCCAATGGCGGGAGGCGGCATGAACCAGAGTGTCGCACCGGGAACCCTGACCCGGCAGGAACTCTATGACCGCATCCGCGAATCCTCCAAGGACGAGGTCATTCTCGAAGAGATGATCCGACTCGGCTTCTGGCCGGATGGCACGGCTGCACCGAGCCCGGCCGCCGCGGCGATCCGCGAGCGCGGCGAGGCCATGCGCGAGCTCGGCGAGCTTCAGCGCCAGAATGCCCTGTGGAGCGATCCGGAGCGGGCGATCAAGGAGATGCACAAGCGCCGCAAGGCCGAGGCCCTGGCGCGGCGGACCGAGACCAGGCGGCGCCATGCCCAGGCGCGCCAGGACCGGGCCGAGGCCTGGCACATCAGGCGCCAGCGCGAGGTGCTTTATCTGGGGGAGGGCGTGTCCGCCGGGCTGGGCGCCACGAAGGCCGAGAAGCCTCGATTGCCCGGCCTGCCTGAAATCGCCGATGCCAAGGTACTGGCCGACCGGATCGGCATTTCTCTCGGCGAATTGCGCTTCCTCACCTTCAACCGCGCCGTATCGAGCGTCAGCCATTATCAGCGCTTCCGCATTCCCAAGAAAACGGGTGGAGAGCGCCTGATCTCGGCGCCGATGCCACGCTTGAAGCGGGCGCAATACTGGGTGCTCGACAACATCCTCGCCAAGGCTGGCCTGCATGAGGCGGCGCATGGCTTCGTGCCCGGGCGCTCGATCCTGACCAATGCGCGCAATCATGTCGGCAAGGACGTGGTCGTCAATCTCGACCTCAAGGATTTCTTCCCGAGCCTGACCTATGGGCGCGTGAAAGGACTGTTCGAGGCGCTGGGCTATAGCGAGGCTGCCGCGATTCCGCTCGCCTTGCTCTGCACCGAGCCCAAGGTCGACGAGGTGGAACTGGACGGCGAACGCCATTTCGTCGTTGACGGGCCCAGGCTGCTGCCGCAGGGCGCGCCGACCAGCCCCGCCATTACCAACCTCGTCTGCCGGCGGCTCGACCGGCGGCTGGAGGGGCTCGCCCGGACACTCGGCTATACCTATAGCCGTTATGCCGACGACCTCACTTTCTCGGCGTCCGGTGAAGCGGCGAGGAAGATCGGGACCTTGCTGAAGGCGGTGCAGGGGATCGTCGTCGGTGAGGGTTTCATCATTCATCCCGACAAGACCCGCGTCATGCGCCGCTCGGGGCATCAGGAGGTCACGGGCCTCACGGTCAATGAACGGGTCGCCGTGCCCCGTCCCCTCCTGCGTCGCTATCGCGCGGTGCTGCAGCAGGTGGAAAGATACGGGCCGGCTGGCCGCCATTTCGGCCCGGGCAAGGACGTGGTGCGCTCCTTGCTCGGCTTTGGCCAGTTCGCGGCCATGGTGGATCCGCAACAGGGAGCCGGTTTGCTGGAACGTGCCCGCCGTCTTGCTGCGGCGCATGCTGCGCCAGCTGAGAGGCCGAAGCAGCCAGGCGGTGCGGCGGCTTTCCGCGCCGCCGCTGCGGCCGGGCGGGCGCCTGCGGGCAATCATTGGCTGCCGGCGGAAAGGCCGGCGCCGGCTCTCGATCCCGTGCTGGCGGCTCTCGCGCGCGAAGAGGCCAAAAAGGCCGAACAGGCGCAGCGGAAGGCGGAGGCCGCTCGGCAGGCCGTGGCACAAAGTGCCTTGCGCCGCGCCACCTCCGAAACTTCGCCGTCGCCGGCAAGCCAGGCGACGGGACAGGCACAGGGGGCTTCAGGCCCACGGGCCGGCAGGAAGCTGCGCTTTACGCCCAAGCGCCTGCTCGTGATCGCCGCGATCCTGATCTTCCCCCTGCTCATCCCGGGGATCGGCCCATTCGTCAGCGGCCTCCTGCTCTATCTCTATCTGCGCTGGATGTGGAAACAGGGGTGAGGGTATCTGCGGGGGCGCTTGAGAAATAAGTGCTCGGATCGCACTGTCATCCCCGGCGGAGCCGCTCGCGAGTGAAGCGAGAGAGGGCGAGGGTATCGTCACAAGCTGCGCTTGTGACTGGAATCCAGGGGCCACAAATTGCCCCTATCGGCTCCTGGATCCCCTTGCCTCGGCCTACGGCCTCGCCGGGGATGACAGCACACTTGTTTCTAAGCGCGCCCCTCACTGGCTGCCGATCAGGATGCCGGTGAGCAGCACCAGGATGCCACCGAGGACGACCTGCACGATCGCCGAGGTAAAGGGCGTGGCCATGAAGCGGGTGCGGATCCAGGCGATGGCGATGAGTTCCAAGACGACCACGCAGCCGGCGACGCCGGTTGCCACCCAGAAATCGGGGATGAGATAGGGCAGGGTATGGCCGAGGCCGCCCACCGTGGTCATCACGCCGCAGGCAGCGCCGCGTACCCAGGGGTGGCCGCGCCCGGTGATCTCGCCATCGTCCGACAGGGCTTCGGTCAGTCCCATGCTGATGCCGGCGCCGATCGAGGCGGCGAGGCCGACCAGGAAGGCGTCCCAGGAGTTCATGGTGGCGAAGGCGGCAGCGAAGATCGGGGCGAGGGTGGAGACTGAGCCGTCGATCAGCCCGGCCAGGGCGGGCTGCACGATCTGCAGCACGAACAGGCGCCGGGAGGTCTCGTCCTCGCTGCGCTTCTGGTCGGCCGGCAGCTTGGATTCCAGCGTCTCGGCCAGGCTTTCGTGGCGCTTTTCCTCTTCGGCAAGATCGGCCAGCAGGGTGCGGATTTCGACGTCATGGGCCCGTTCCGCCGCCTTGGCGTAGAACCGGGCAGCTTCCAGCTCCATGGTCTCGGCCTGCTCGCGCACCGCGTCGATGCGCAGATTGTCGAGCAGCCAGATCGGGTTGCGCTTGAGGAAACCGTTGACGTCCTGGCGGGTGATATAGGGCAGGGTATCGCCGAACTTGGCTGTGTAGGTCTCCAACAGGCGGTGGCGATGGCCATGCTCTTCCTGCGCCATCGCCTCGAAGATCTTGGCGGAGCCTGGAAAATCGGCGCGCAGGCGATTGGCGAATTGCAGATAGATGCGCGCATCCTCCTCCTCGTTGGAGATGGCGAGCGCCAGGACCTCGGCCTCGTTCAGATCGGAAAAACGTTTCATGGCGAACCTAGATTAGAATAATTCTAAATTTAGATCCTTCTATCCCGCCTGCCGGTTCCTGTCGAGCCAAATCCCTCAGCCCGGGAAGAAGGGCGGCGCGAGCAATGCCGCCAATACCGAACCCACCAGAAAGTTGAGAAGCAGGCCGATCAGCACCACCGCGATCGTATAGATCGGTGTCTTCATGGTGGGGATCCGCATCAGCACGGGAGCGCCGGCGAACAGGAGATAGACGCTGTAGAGGCCGACGATGGCGAGCAGTCCCAGGGCCGGAACGATCGTGAAGACGTTGGCGAGCCAGGCCGCCGTCATGCCGTAGGCGGCAAGCTTGAAGGCGCTGAGGAAGTCGGACCTGCCGCCGAAATGGGGAGCCAGCCGATCGATCACGATTGCCATGACATGGAGCATGGCGAGGGTGATCACGTAACGCAGGACGGCCAGAACAAGGCCGCTGACCAGGCCGATGCGGGCGCCGTCGATGCCGATCAGCGAGGTGCCGATGAAGCCGGCAATCGGACCGAGCGCGGCGAGATAGAGGACATAGTCCCGATAGATGCGTTCGACGCTGGTCGCCTCGGCGGCGATAATTCGCCATTCGGCTGACGGCGACAGCAAAAGGTTCCGCGCCCGTGCCAGGATGTCCATGACCATGGTGATGACAACTCCGATCGATCGCCCTTTGCATAGCACGGGGCGCAGCGCCGTCATGGTTCGTCACGGGCGCTTGGGGAGTTATCCAATACCGTTCAGGGCACAGAGCAGCTTCATGCGGTGGGCGGCCTTTTCGGGGTCGACCAGAAGCTGGGCCTTGTCCGCCAGGCGGAAGAGATCGGCGTAATGGACGATGCCGCGGGCGGACTCGGCGCCTCCGACCATGCGGAAATGCGACTGGAAGCCATTGAGCCAGGCCAGGAACACCACGCCGGATTTGTAGAACTGGGTCGGCGCCTCGAACAGGCGGCGGGCCAGGGTCACGGTCGGGTCGAGGATGACGCGATAGCCTTCTTCGTTGCCGGCCGCGAGCCGGTCCATCGCCGCGGCGGCGGCCGGCGCGATCGGGTCGAAGATGCCGAGCAGCCCGTGCGAGAAGCCCTGCAAATCGCCCTGGATCAGTTCGCCATAGTTGAAATCGTCGCCGGTATACATCGCCACGCCCTCCGGCAGCAGCCGGCGCAGGGTGACTTCCTTCTGTGCGTCGAGCAGGGAGATCTTGATGCCGTCGATCTTGCCGGCATGGCTGCGGATCAGTTCCAGCACCGTCTGCATGGCCGGCTCGAACGCCTGCGAGCCCCAATAGCCCGCGAGCGCCGGGTCGAAGGCCTCGCCGAGCCAATGCAGGATCACCTTGTCCCGGGTCTGGCCGATCAGGCGGCCATAGACGGCAAGATAGTCGTCCGGCCCCTTGGCGAGCCGGCAGAGTGCCCGGCTCGCCATCAGGATGATGCGGCCGCCATGCTTTTCGACATGGGCGATCTGTTCTTCATAGGCGCGGATGACATCGTCGAGCGTTTCGGCGGCCTCGGCGGTGAGCTGATCGGTGCCGGCGCCGCAGGCAAGGTCCGCGCCCGGCCGGCTGCGGGCCTCGGCCAACGAGCGTTCGATCAGTTCGGCGGCGGCAGGCCAGTCCAGGCCCTGGCCACGCTGGGAGGTGTCCATGGCTTCGGCGATCTTGAAACCGAGCCCCCATAGATGATGGCGGAAACGCAAGGTCGCCTCCCAGTCGACCGCCGGCCGACGCCAGGGGTCCTCGAGGCGGCGGGGATCGGCCACGACATGGGCGGCCGCATAGAGGGTACGCGGAAAATTGCCGGTATGGACGAGCGAGTAGGGGGAGGACGGCCCGTAGTGATAGGCCTCCAGGCTGCCGTCGACAGTAGGCAATATCAGTGCGCTCATCGGCCTCTCCTCGTTCCTCTCCCATCCGGCTTCTTTGACGCCCGTGCCATTTTTCGTCCGATGCCCGGCGTTTGCGGGGGGGAATCGGCTGCAAAGCAGCGCCCCGACAAGATCGTCACAGGATGCCGGTAAAAATAGGCCAAGGCGTCGCGCCCTGGGGATAAGCATGTCGATTAGAACGTTCCAAAGTCAAGGATATTTCATGTGGGGGAATATTTATTCTTTTATTTCAATGAGTTCATGGGTACTCGAAAGCGGTATTGACATATTCATAGGAACGTTCCAAAAAAATAGGAGCACCGATCCATTCAAGAGGTCGGCGGAGGGAGCGTGAGGATGAGCGGAGGCAAGCGCGGCGCAGGCCGGGCGACGACGATCATCGATATTGCCAGGGCGGCCGGCGTGTCGAAGTCGACCGTTTCGCTGGTGCTCAAGGACTCCCCCCTCGTCAAGGCAGCGACGCGCGAGAGCGTCATGCGGGCCATCGACCAGCTCGGTTATGTCTACAACCGCTCGGCCGCGAGCCTGCGCACCGCCCGCTCCAGCTTCGTGGGCATGGTGATCTCGGATCTCATGAACCCCTTCTTCACCGAACTCGCCGTCGGCATCGAGGATGGGCTGCACAATATGGGCTTCGTGCCCATCCTGGCCAACACCAACGAGGATGTCGAGCGGCAGACCCGGGTGCTGCAATCTCTGCGCGAGCACGGCGTCGCCGGCATCATCATGAGCCCGGCCCGCGGCACGGATGTCTGGTCGCTGGCCGAGACGCTGCCGCGTTCCCTGCCGATGGTGCTGACCATGCGCCGGGTCGAGGGCAGCAGCCTGCCCTATATTGGCCCCGACAACCGTGCCGGCGCCCGCGAGGCCGTCAGCCATCTTATCAAGCTCGGCCACCGCTCCATTGCCTTTCTCGGCGGCTTCGGCAGCATGACCACCCAGAAGGAGCGCATTTCCGGCTATCGGGACGCGCTGATCGCAGCTGGGCTGCCGCTCACCGACGAGTTGATCTGCGAGGCCATGCCGACACGGGCCGGCGGTGCCGAAGCCATCGCGGCGGCCTTGGCGAGCCCCCACAGGCCGACGGCAGCCTTCTGCTACAACGACATCGTGGCGATGGGGGCGACCCGCGCCCTCGGCCTGCGCGGCATCCGCGTCGGCGTCGATTTCGCGGTGATCGGCTTCGACGACATCGTCGAGGCCGAGCACAACGCCCCGCCCCTCACCACCGTCAATGCCGATACCAGGATCATGGGCACGCGCGCGGCCCGCAGCCTGCTTGGCCTGATCGACGGCGCCGATCCGGAAGCGATGTCCTTCATCGGCACGACCCGTCTGGTGGTGCGTGAATCCTGCGGCGCTCATGGACGTACTATCTTGAAGGAGACGGCATAATGGCCCAGCCAGCGTCGGGTAAGAACGTGCCAGCTTCAAAACGAGGCTTGCGCTGGGGGATCGTCGGCGCCACGACCATCGCCAGGGAATGGATGATCGGGGCCATTCGCGAGACGGGTGGCGAGGTCGTCAGCGTGATGTCTTCCGACGCGGAGCGCGGTAAGGCCTACGCCAAGGCGAACGGCATTCCCCATTCGACCCGCAGCCTTGCGACCCTGCTCGCTAAGGATATCGATGCGGTCTACATCGCCACCACCAACGAAAAGCATAAGGCGCAGACCCTGGCAGCTGCCAAGGCCGGCATTCACGTGCTGTGCGAAAAGCCGTTGGCCCTCAAGCTGTCCGATGCGCACCGGATGGTGGCCGCCTGCAAGGAAGCCGGCGTCGTCATGGCTACCAACCACCATCTGCGCAATGCCGCCGCCTTCCGCGCCATGCGCGATGCCGTCGCTTCCGGCAAGATCGGCAAGCCGCTGTTCGCCCGGGTCTTCCACGCGGTCTATCTGCCGCCGCATCTGCAGGGCTGGCGCATCAAGGATGCCAAGGCCGGCTCGGGCGTGGTGATGGATATCACCGTGCATGATGCTGACACGCTGCGTTTCGTGCTCGGCGAGGAACCCGTGGCGGCAACGGCCTTCACCCAGCACGGCGGCATGGGCGGCGCCGGCATCGAGGACGGCGTCATGGGCGTGGTGCGCTTCGAGAGCGGGTTGCTGGCACAGTTCCACGACGCCTTCACCACCGCCTATGCCAAGACAGGCTTCGAAGTGCACGGCAGCGAAGGCTCCCTGATCGGCACCGATTGCATGACGCAAAAGCCCGTCGGCGAAGTGGTGCTGCGTAATGCGTCCGGCGAGCACAAGCTGCCCTTCGAGCCGGAAAATCTCTATGTCCGCAGCGTCGCCAATTTCCAGAACGCCGTGCGCGGCAAGGGAACCCCGTCGGCCACGGGGGAGGACGGCATCCGTTCGATGGCCCTGGCTTTGGCCGTGCTGAAATCGGCCAAAACGGGCCGCGAAGTCGCCGTCGAGCCGGGGCTCTGATCCGATGGCCTTCCCGAAAGTCCTTTCCGCCGACCAGGCTGCCGCGCTCATCCCCGACAATGCCGTGGTGACCGTCTCTTCCTCCTCCGGCCTCGGTTGTCCGGATGCGATGCTCGCCGCCATCGGCCGCCGCTTCGATGCCGCCGGGCACCCGCGCAACCTCACCACCCTGCACCCCATCGCGGCCGGCGACATGTGGGGCATCAAGGGCATCGACCACATCGCCAAGCCGGGCCTGCTCGCCCGTATCCTCGGCGGCTCCTATCCGTCCGGTCCTTCTTCGGCCGAGCCGCCGGCGATCTGGAAGATGATCACCGGCAATGAGATCCCCGCCTATAACATCCCCTCCGGCATCCTGTTCGACATGCATCGCGAGGCGGCGGCCAAGCGCCCCGGCGTGCTCACCAAGATCGGCATGGACACCTTCGTCGATCCGGCTCGCGAGGGCTGTGCCATGAACCAGCGGGCGGCGGAGGCGCCGATCGTGCGCAAGGTCGAGTTCGACGGGCAGGACTGGCTCTATTTCAAGACGATCGTGCCGGATGTCGCCATCATCCGCGCCACCACGGCCGACGAGCGCGGCAATCTTTCCTATGAGCATGAGGGCGGCTATCTCGGCCCGCTCGACCAGGCACTCGCCGTGCGCAACAATGGCGGCATCGTCATCGCCCAGGTGAAGCGCCTCGCCGAGAGCGGCACGCTCAAGCCGCAGAACGTGCTGGTGCCGGGCGTGCTCGTGGATGCCATCGTGGTCGCGCCGGACCAGATGCAGACGACGCAGACGTCCTATGAGCCGGCGATCTCGGGCGAGATCTTCCGCCCGCTGTCGAGCTTCGAGATCCCCGAATTCGGCGTTTCCAAGGTGATCGCCCGCCGGGTGGCGCAGGAATTGCGTTACGGCGATGCCGTCAATATCGGCTTCGGCATTTCGGCCAATGTGCCGCGCATCCTGATCGAGGAGGGCCGGCATGGCGAAGTGACCTGGGTGATCGAACAGGGCGCCGTCGGCGGCGTGCCATTGCTTGACTTCCAGTTCGGCTGTGCCTCCAACGCCGAGGCGATCATGCCTTCGCCCTATCAGTTCACCTATTTCCAGGGCGCCGGCTTCGATGCCTCGCTGCTCTCCTTCCTGCAGATCGACCGCGAGGGCAGCGTCAACGTCTCCAAGCTCGGCGTGCGCCCGCATGTGACGGCGGGGGCGGGCGGCTTCGTCGACATCACGGCCCGGGCGAGGCGTATCATCTTCTCCGGCTTCTTCACGGCCGCTGCCGGCCTTTCCATCGAGAATGGGGCGCTGCTCATCGCCAGGGAAGGCAAGGTCCGGAAGCTGGTCGAGGCAGTGGAGCATGTCTCCTTCTCCGGTCGCCGCGCCGTCGCCCAGGGCCAGGACATCACCTATGTCACCGAGCGCTGCGTGCTCAAGCTGACTGAGAAGGGCATCGTGGTCACGGAAATCGCGCCCGGTGTCGACCTCGAGCGCGACGTCCTGGCCCAGGCCGAGTTCCCGCTGCTGGTTGCCGACGACCTCAGGGTGATGGATGCGGCTCTGTTCCAGCCGGAGGCGATCGGGCTGGATTTGAGGGGAGGACAGGCGTGATGGGTCGGCGCCTTCACCCCTCATCCCCCTGCCGGGACCTTCTCCCGCAAGGGGAGAAGGGGTTTGACTGGGCGAGGTTGTCGTATTCGAGCGGTTACTGGTCTGCACTTCGCCTACCAAATCAATTCCCTTCTCCCCTTGCGGGAGAAGGTCCCGGCAGGGGGATGAGGGGTGTTGGAGCAATGCTATCGAGGGACCGCCATGTCTGATCCCGTCCGTCTCGACATCGAAGACGGTATCGCCATCATCACGCTGGCGCGTCCCGAAAAACTCAATGCCCTCGACGAGGCGATGATATCGGGGCTGGCTATCGCGGCCGAGCGGATCGACGCCCACGGTTCCGTCCGTGCCGCCATCCTCACCGGCGAGGGCAAGGGCTTTTGCGCGGGCGGCGACATTGCCGCCTGGGGCAAGCTCTCGCCCCTCGATATGGGCCAGCGCTGGGTGCGCGATGGCCATCGCGTCTTCGACCGCCTGACGCGGCTGCGTGCGCCCCTGATCGCAGCCATCAATGGACATGCGCTGGGTGGAGGCCTCGAATTGGCGGCCACGGCCGACATCCGCATCGCCGAGGAACAGGCCAAGTTCGGCCTGCCGGAAACCGGTATCGGTATGGTGCCGGGCTGGTCCGGCACGCAGCGCCTCGTCACCCGCTTCGGCGCGGCCGCCGTGCGCCGCCTTGCCCTGACCGGCGAGATCGTCACGGCCGAGCGGGCGCTGCAGCTCGGCCTGATCGATGAGATCGCGCCCAAGGGGCAGGGGCTCGCGCAAGCGCACGAGCTTGCGCGCAAGATCGCCGGGCGCGGGCCCATCGCCAATGCCGTCGCCAAGCAGATGATCAATGCAGCGGAAGGCGAGGATGCCGCCGCCGCCATCGAGATCCTCGCGGGATCGCTGGTTTCCTACACCGACGATCTCAAGGAGGGCGTTGCCAGCTTCGTCGAGAAGCGCACGCCCCAGTTCAAGGGACAATGACCGTGACGATCGCCGTCCGCCTCGACAAGGCCCGTTTCGCCGCCGCACTCGCCGGCACTCCCCGCGAGCACCAGCTTTTCATCGCCGGAACCTTCGGGCCTGCCGCGGAGGGGCGGACCATCGAACGCCTCAGCCCCGGTCATGGCGAGCGGGTGGGCCTCTATCCGCAGGCGGGTGCGGCCGATCTCGATCGCGCCCTCGCTGCGGCGCGCAAAGCTTTCGATGACGGGCCATGGCCCTCATTGACCGGGGCGGAGCGCTCGCGCTTCCTCCACAAGGTCGCTGACCTGATCGAGGAAAGGCTCGAGATCTTCGCCACGCTCGACAGCCTCGAAGCTGGCAAGCCGATCAGCCAGGCCCGCGGCGAGATGGCCGGCGCCGTCGACATCTGGCGCTATGCGGCGGGCCTCGCCCGCGACCTGCATGGCGAGAGCTACAACACCATCGGTGCCAACAAGCTCGGCTTGGTGATGCGCGAGCCGATCGGGGTGGTCTCCATCATCACGCCCTGGAACTTCCCCTTCCTGATCGTCAGCCAGAAGCTGCCTTTCGCGCTTGCCGCCGGCTGCACCGCCGTGGTCAAGCCGAGCGAGATGACCTCGGGCTCGACCCTGCTGCTCGGCCATTTGCTGGCGGAGGCCGGCCTGCCGGAAGGCGTGGTCAACATCCTCTCCGGCTACGGCCCCGAGATCGGCGGGCCGATGACCACGGATGCACGCGTCGACATGGTTTCCTTCACCGGTTCGACCCGGGTCGGCAAGGCGGCGATGGCGGCAGCCTCGGGCACGCTGAAGAAGCTGTCGATGGAGCTCGGCGGCAAGAACCCGCAACTGATCTTCCCGGACGCCGATCTCGACGCCGCGCTCGATGCCGCCGTGTTCGGTTCCTATTTCAACGCCGGCGAATGCTGCAATGCCGGCAGTCGCCTGCTGGTCCATCAGGACATCGCAGCCGAATTCGAGGCCGAATTCGTCAAGCGCTCCCGCCAGGTCGTGGTCGGCGACCCGCTGGATCCGGCCACTCTGGTCGGTGCGCTGATTTCGCCGCAGCATCTGGCTCAGGTCGAGGGGCATGTCGCCAACGCCCGGGCGGAAGGAGCCGAGGTCGCGCTGGGAGGAAACCGCCTGGAAAGCGAGGCCGGCCAGTTCATGGCGGCGACGGTGGTGGCCGGCGCGCGCGCCTCGATGGCGATCGCCCGCGACGAAGTGTTCGGGCCGGTGGCGACGGTGATGCGTTTCGCCAGCGCGGACGAAGCCGTTTCCATCGCCAATGGCGTGGATTACGGTCTGTCGGCCAGTGTCTGGAGCCGGGATTTCGACAAGGCCGTCGGCATCTCCAGGCGCCTCAAGGCGGGCACGGTTTGGACCAACACCTTCATGGACGGCGCCGCCGAACTGCCCTTCGGCGGCTTCCGGCAATCGGGGATCGGACGGGAACTCGGCCGCAATGCCGCGGCGGATTACACCGAGGAAAAGACGATGCATCTTCATTGCGGACCGCGTACGGCCTGGTGGCTGCCGCGGTAGGCGATTGAGACGTCGCCGGAACGTATCCGGCATCATAAGGTCATGGGAGGATTAGATGACCGTTCGTACCAAATTGATCGCGGGCGTGGCGCTCGCCGCCGCTAGCCTCGGCTTCGTGGGGGCAGCGCAGGCACAGACCAAGGAAGTGCAGATGCTGCACTGGTGGACGTCGGGCGGCGAGGCAGCCGCGCTCAACGTCCTCAAGCAGGATCTGGCCAAGGAAGGCTATGCCTGGAAGGACGTCCCGGTCGCGGGCGGCGGTGGCGATGCCGCCATGACCGCGCTGAAGGCCATGGTCGCGGCCGGCAACAATCCGACGGCGTCCCAGATGCTGGGTTATACCGTGCTCGACTATGCTGCCGCCGGCAAGATGGGCGACCTGACCGAGCTTGCCAAGTCGGAAGGCTGGGACAAGGCCGTGCCGGCACCGCTGCAGAAATTCGCCGTCTATGACGGCAAGTGGGTCGCCGTCCCGGTCAACGTCCACTCGGTCAACTGGCTGTGGATCAACAAGGCGGTGATGGACAAGATCGGCGGCACCGAGCCGAAGACCTTCGACGACTTCATCGCCCTGCTCGATAAGGCCAAGGCTGCCGGCGTGACGCCGCTCGCCCTCGGCGGCCAGGATTGGCAGGAAGCCACCATGTTCGACTCGGTCGTGCTCTCGACGGGCGGCCCCGAATTCTACAAGAAGGCGATGAACGACCTCGACGAAGCCTCTCTGAAGTCGGACACCATGAAGAAGGCCTTCGACAATCTGGCCAAGCTCAAGGCCTATGTCGATCCCAACTTCTCGGGCCGTGACTGGAACCTGACCACCGCCATGGTGATCAAGGGCGATGCCCTGGTGCAGGTGATGGGTGACTGGGCCAAGGGCGAATTCAAGGCCGCCAGCAAGACCCCGGGCACCGACTATATCTGCATGCGCTTCCCGGGCACGGATGGCAGCGTCGTCTACAACTCCGACATGTTCGGCATGTTCGCGGTTCCCGACGATCGCAAGGAAGCCCAGCTCGCGCTCGCTAAGGCAACGCTGTCCAAGTCGTTCCAGTCGTCCTTCAACGTGGTCAAGGGTTCGGTTCCCGCGCGCACCGACGTGCCGGACACCGACTTCGACGCTTGCGGCAAGAAGGGCATCGCCGATCTGAAGAAGGCCAATGACGGCGGTACGCTGTTCGGCTCGCTCGCCCAGGGCTATGGCGCCACGCCGGCCGTCGCCACCGCCTACAAGGACGTGGTGGACAAGTTCTTCAACGGCCAGATCAAGACCTCGGACGAGGCCGTCACCCAGCTGGTCAAGGCCATCGACGAAGCCAAGTAAGCGCTGAAGCGAGCGTTTCCACTAGAAGCGAACCGACCGGGCGCCGTTTTTGCGCCCGGTCGATAGGCTCTCGGGGGCACAAGAACAATAAGCGGGGAACCTTCATGACATTGGCTACGACAAGCGCGCCGCCTCGCCCGGGCTTGCGCGAGAAACTTCAGGATGCCTTGCCCAAGATCGTGCTGGCGCCGAGTTTCGCCGCGATCCTGGTGTTCGTCTACGGCTTCATCCTGTGGACGGTCTATCTGTCCTTCACCAATTCCAAGACCTTCCCGAACTATGAGCTGACGGGAGGCCTTGCCTATCAGCGCCTGTGGGGCTGGACTTTCGAGAGCGACCCGCCATCGAGCTGGTACTACTCGATCACCAACATGGCGATCTTCGGCGTGCTCTATGTCGGCATCTGCCTGGTGCTGGGCCTGTTCATCGCCATCCTGCTCGACCAGCGCATCCGAGGCGAGGGCATCCTGCGGCCGATCTATCTCTACCCGATGGCGCTGTCCTTCATCGTCACCGGCGTGGCCTGGAAATGGTTTCTCGACCCCGGCCTCGGCCTCGAGGCGACCCTGCACAATCTGGGCTGGACCAGCTTCCATTTCGACTGGATCAAGAACAAGGACCGGGTGATCTATACGGTGGTGATCGCCGGCGTCTGGCAGGCCTCCGGCTTCGTGATGGCGATGTTCCTGGCGGGGCTGCGCGGCGTCGACGGCGAGATGCTCAAGGCCGCCCAGATCGACGGCGCCTCGACCTTCCAGGTCTATTGGCGCATCGTCATCCCGATCCTGCGGCCGGTCTTCTTGTCCGCCTTCATCGTGCTCGCCCATATGGCGATCAAGTCCTACGACCTCGTGGTCGCCCTGACATCGGGTGGGCCCGGCGGCTCGGCCTGGCTGCCGTCCAACTTCATGTATGAATACACCTTCAAGCGCAATCAGATGGCGATCGGCTCGGCCAGCGCCGTGATCATGCTGATGACGATCAGCGCCATCATCGTGCCCTATCTCTATTCCGAATTGCGGGAGAAGAAGTGATGAGCGCCGCCACCCGGGACGTTGCGGGGCCGGTCGGCTCCAATTGGGTCAGCCGCGTCGTGATCTACGGCCTGCTGCTGATCTTCGCCTTCGTCTATCTCGTGCCCCTCTTCGTGATGCTGACCACCTCGTTCAAGACCATGGACGAGATCCAGGGCGGCAACATGCTCGCCTTGCCCAGCTCGCCGACGGTGCAGCCCTGGCTGAAGGCCTGGAACGAGACCTGCGTCGGCCTCACTTGTGCAGGGATCAAGGGCTATTTCTGGAACTCGCTCAAGATGGTGGTGCCGGCGGTGGCGATCTCCACCATCCTCGGCGCGCTCAACGGCTATGTGCTGACGAAGTGGCGTTTCCCCGGCCATAAGATCGTCTTCGCCATGATGCTGTTCGCCTGCTTCATCCCGTTCCAGTCGGTGCTGCTGCCGATGGCGACGGTGCTCGGCAAGTTCGGCGGCATCGGCTCCTTCCTGCAGTCGGCCATAGGCACATCGCTCGGCTTCGGGTCCTCGACCTTCAACCTCGTCTTCGTGCATGTGGTCTATGGCCTCGGCTTCACCACGCTGTTCTTCCGCAACTATTACGAGGCGTTCCCCAACGAACTCGTGCGGGCGGCGATGGTCGATGGTGCCTCCTTCTTCCAGATCTTCCGGCGCATCCTCTTGCCCAATTCGATCCCGATCTTCGTGGTCACGGTGATCTATCAGTTCACCAACATCTGGAACGACTTCCTGTTCGCCTCCGCCTTCGCCGGCACTGGCGACGTGATGCCGATGACGGCGGCGCTCAACAACGTGGTCAACACCACCACCGGCGCGGTCGAGTACAACGTCAACATGGCGGCAGCGATGATCGCCGCCCTTCCCACTCTCTTCGTCTATATCGTCGCCGGCCGCTATTTCGTGCGTGGCCTGATGGCGGGCGCTGTGAAAGGCTGACCCCATGGCATTTCTCGAAATCAACAATCTCAAGAAGCGCTACGGCGCCGTCGAAATCCTCAAGGGGATCAATCTCGACCTCGACAAGGGCGGCTTCCTCGTGCTGGTCGGCCCGTCCGGCTGCGGCAAGTCGACCCTGCTCAACACCATTGCGGGGCTGGAGAACATCACCGAGGGCGAGATCCGGGTCGACAGCAACAAGATCAACGACCTGCATCCTTCCAAGCGCGACATCGCCATGGTGTTCCAGAGCTATGCGCTCTATCCCAACATGACGGTGGGGCAGAACATCGCCTTCGGCATGGAGATGCGTGGCGTCGCCAAGCC
Organism: Labrys sp. (in: a-proteobacteria); assembly: GCF_047605565.1. Lineage (NCBI taxonomy): Bacteria > Pseudomonadati > Pseudomonadota > Alphaproteobacteria > Hyphomicrobiales > Xanthobacteraceae > Labrys > Labrys sp. (in: a-proteobacteria). Next base: position 112,957 of record NZ_JASGFM010000014.1, on the reverse strand, counting down.
CGAACGCGACACGGCGGTGGCGCAGGTCGCCAAGACCTTGCAGATCGGCCATCTGCTCGACCGCAGGCCCTCGCAGCTGTCGGGCGGCCAGCGCCAGCGCGTCGCCATGGGCCGCGCCCTGGTGCGCGACCCCAAACTCTTCCTGTTCGACGAGCCGCTCTCCAACCTCGATGCCAAGCTGCGCGTCGACATGCGTGTCGAGATCAAGCGCCTGCATGCCACCACCGGCAAGACCATCGTCTATGTCACGCATGACCAGATCGAGGCGATGACGCTCGCCACCAAGATCGCCGTGCTCAAGGATGGCGAACTGCAGCAGGTCGGCACGCCGGCCGAGATCTACAACAAGCCCAACAACCTCTTCGTCGCCGATTTCATGGGCTCGCCCGCCATGAACCTGATCCAGGCCAAGGCGGCGCGGGAGAATGGCAGGACGGTCTTGAAGATCCTCAACAAGAGCGGAGGCGGCGTCAGCCTGCCGGTGCCGGAGGATATCGCCGACGTGCCTCTGGAGGATGGCCGCGAGCTGATCTTCGGCATCCGGCCTGAGGCGATCACCGACCATGATGGCGCTGACCGCAATTCCAAGGCGATCGAGACGGTCAGCGCGGTGGTCGACGTGGTGGAGCCGGCCGGCGCCGACACCTTCGTCGTCACTCATCTCGGCGGCAAGGAGGTCACGGCACGCATGCGCTCCGATGCCGTGGTGGCGCCGGGCCAGGAACTGCCTTTCGCCTTCAACCTCGACAAGGCGGTGGTGTTCGATCCGGCGAGCGGGAAGAGGCTGTAGGCCGCTTGTTGGACCACTTCCATGCGGATGTGAGGGAGCTGAAGGGTTGAGCGAGATGGCCGGCCAAAGAACGCGGCTCGACGTTTGTGCCCCCTCGCCCCGCTTGCGGGGAGAGGATGGAGGTGAGGGGCTGCGCAATTCTCTATTTTGCGGCCGCTATGCTGCCCCTCATCCTTACCTTCTCGCCGTAAGAACGGGGCGAAGGGAGCGGCCGGCGTCGCGTTTTTCACCACCTATCAGCGCTTATCGGAAGTCTCATGCCTTCGCCTGACATTGTCATCATCGGCGCCGGCATAGGCGGGGCGACCATTGCCCACGCCCTGGCGCCGAGCGGGGCGGAGATCCTCGTCCTCGATAAGGGCGGGCAATTGCCGGACCGGCCGGAGAACCGGGATGCCCGCGCGATCTTCCAGCGGGGTTTCTTCCGCCCTGAAGAGAGCTGGTACGACAGCGACGGCAATCCGTTCAATCCGGGCAATTACTACTGCAATGGCGGCAATTCGAAATTCTACGGCGCGGTATTGCTGCGCTACCGCGCCGAGGATTTCGACGGCATCGCCCATGCTGATGGCGATGCGCCGGCCTGGCCGTTCCGCTACGGCGAGCTGGCTCCCCATTACGACGAGGCCGAGCGACTGTTCAAGGTACGCGGCAGGGCAGGAGAGGACCCGACGGAGCCGCCTCGCAGCGGCGACTTTGCCTTTCCGCCCGTCCCCGACGAGCGGGCGATCGCCGAGGTACGCGAACGCCTCACCCGCATCGGGTTGAAGCCGTTCTCCCTGCCGCTCGGCGTCGATATCGACACCTGGCTCTCGCATGGGCGGACACCGTGGGACGCCTTTCCCGATGCGCGCACCGGCAAGATGGATGCGGAGACCTGCGCGCTGCTGCCGGCTCTCGAACATGCCAATGTACGCCTGCAGAACCATTGCGAGGTCCGCCGCCTGATCCCGGCTCCGGACGGCAGGCGTATCGAGGCGGTTGAGTATCTCGAAGGCGGTGAGCTCAAGCGCGTCACGCCGCGCCTCGTCGTGCTGGCGGCCGGGGCGGTGCGCTCGGCGGCGATCCTGCTGGCCTCCGCGCCCGGGGGCCTCGCCAACGGCTCCGGTTTGGTGGGCCGGCATTTCATGAACCACAATCTGTCGGCGATGATCGGTGTCGATCCGCGCTTCACCAACGATTCGATCTACCAGAAGACCTTCGCGCTCAATGATTTCTATCTCGGCGACGGCAAGGGCGGCCCGCCGCTCGGCAATGTCCAGCTGCTCGGCCGCGTCTCCGGCACCATCCTGAAATCGGACCTGCGCAAGGTGCCCGAATTCCTCCTCAACGCTGTGGCCCGCAAGACCATCGACTTCCTGATCATGAGCGAGGACCTGCCGGATCCCGCCAGCCGCGTCCGGCTGGACGGCGAGAAGATCGTGCTGGAATGGCGCCGCTCCAACATGACCGCGCATGAAGGGCTGAAGGTCGTGATGCGCCAAGCCCTGAAACAGGCCGGCTTTCCGATCGTGCTCACCCATCTGTTCGATCGCAAGACGCCCTCGCATCAATGCGGCACCATCCGCATCGGCACCGATCCCGGGCAGGCGCCGCTCGATCCCTTCGGCCGGGCCTTCGACCATCGCAATTTGTTCGTCGCCGATGCCTCGACCCTGGTAACCTCGGCCGCCGTCAACCCGTCGCTGACGGTGGCTGCCCTGTCCCTGCGGACCGCCAAGCATATTCGTGAAACGGAGCTGAACCGATGAGCCGTCCCGTCGTCCTCGTCACCGGTGCCCGGCGCGGCATCGGCCTTGCCATCGCGGTGGCCTTCGCCGAAGGCGGCTACGACATCGCCTTCACCGACATCATCGACAATGACGACATCGACGATGCCGAACTGGCGATCGGCCAGGCGGGCGGCGCGGCGCTTTTCTTCCAGAACGATGTCGCGGATCTCGCCAGCCATCAGAGCCTGGTCGACGAGGTCCTGTCGAGCTATGGCAGGCTCGATTGCTTCGTCTCCAATGCCGGCATCGGTTCGCCGGTCCGCGGGGATCTCCTCGACCTCGAACCCGGCAATTTCGATCGGGTGATGAACGTCAACATGCGCGGAGCGATGTTCCTCAGCCAGGTTGTTGCCCGCACCATGCTGAAGCTGCCGCCGCCGCAAAAGCCCGTGCGCAACCGCTCCATCCTGTTCATCACCTCGGTCAGCGCCGAAATGGCTTCGCCCGAGCGGGCTGACTACTGCGTCTCCAAGGCGGCGCTTTCCATGTGGGTGAAGAACCTCGCCGTCCGGTTGGCGCCGGACAGCATTCCCGTGTTTGAGATCCGCCCGGGCGTGATCCGTACCGACATGACCGCCGTGGTCGCCGACAAATACCAGGCCGTGATCGACCAGGGCGTGGTGCCGGCACGGCGATGGGGGGAGGGCGCCGATGTCGCCCAGATGGCGCTGGCGCTCGCCGGCAGTTCCTTCGGCTTCGCCACCGGCAGCGCCATCGCCTGCGACGGCGCGCTCTCCATATCGAGGTTGTGATGATGCCCGGGTGCGCGGACGTAGCCGCGCAATCGGCTTTACCGATTGTCGCGACGGCCGCTCTTGGAAACGGTGTGCTTGCGGAGAGGAAGGGCGGACGGGACGTCCGCGCACCCGGAAAGAGTTCGACATGACAGACTATATCATCGTCGGGGCCGGGCCGGCCGGCTGTGCCCTGGCGGCAAGGCTGAGCGAGGATCCGGCGGTCAAGGTCCTCCTGATCGAGGCGGGCGGGCGCGACAGCCACCCTTTCTTCCACATGCCGGCAGGCTTTGCCAAGATGACCAAGGGCATCGCCAGTTGGGGCTGGTCCACGGTGCCGCAGAAACATTTGGATGGACGGGTGCTCTGGTACACCCAGGCCAAGGTGCTGGGCGGCGGTTCCTCCATCAACGCGCAGATCTACACTCGCGGCAATCCACGCGACTACGACGTCTGGGCCTATGTGCATCGCTGCCAGGGCTGGAGCTATGCCGAGGTCCTGCCCTATTTCAAACGGGCCGAGGACAATCAGCGCTTCATCGACAGCTATCATGGTGCCGGCGGCCCGCTCGGTGTCTCCATTCCCATCAATCCCCTGCCGATCAACGAGGCCTTCATCCGCGCCGGCCAGGAATATGGCCTGCCCTACAATGCCGATTTCAACGGCGCCAGCCAGGAGGGGGTTGGCCATTACCAGGTCACGGTGCGCAATGCCCGGCGTTCTTCCGCCGCGGCCGCCTATCTGAAGCCGATCGAGGGCAAGCGGCCGAACCTGACCGTCCGCACCGACGGCATGGTCACCCGTATTCTCATCGAGAAGGGGCGGGCCGTCGGCGTCGAGATTGCCGGAAAGGGCGGCAGGAGCCATATACGCTGCGAGCGCGAGGTCATTATCTCTTCCGGCGCCATCGGCTCGCCGCGCCTGCTGATGCTCTCCGGCATCGGTCCGGCCGCCCATTTGAGAGAGGTCGGCGTCGAGGTTGTGCATGACTTGCCCGGCGTCGGCGAGAATCTGCAGGATCATCTCGATCTCTATGTCATTGCCGAGTGCACGGGCGATCACACCTATGACAATGTCGCCAAGCCCCACCGCACGGCCTGGGCCGGGCTGCAATATCTCCTGTTCAAGAAGGGGCCGGTGGCCTCGACCCTGTTCGAGACCGGCGGCTTTGCCTATGCCGACAAGGCCGCCCGCTCGCCCGACATCCAGTTCCATCTCGGTTCCGGTTCGGGCATCGAGGCGGGCGTCGCCCGGCTGCGCAATGCCGGCGTGACCTTGAACTCGGCCTTCTTGCAGCCGCGCTCCCGCGGCACCGTGCGGCTCAAATCCGCCGATCCGGCCGACCATCCCCTCATCGATCCCAATTACTGGTCAGATCCCTATGACAAGGCGATGTCGCTGGAGGGGCTGCGCATGGCGCGCGAGATCTTGCGCCAGAAGGCGCTGGAGCCTTTCATCCTTGCCGAGCGCATGCCTGGCCCGGACAAGGTCAGCGAGGCGGATCTGAGCGACTATGCTTTCCGAACCTGCAAGACGGATCACCATCCCGCCGGCACCTGCAAGATGGGGATCGACGATATGGCCGTGGTGACGCCCGAGCTCAAGGTCCGGGGGCTGGAGGGGCTGCGTATCTGCGATTCCTCGATCATGCCGATCGTCAATTCCTCCAATACCAACGCGCCCACCATCATGATCGGTGAGAAGGGCGCCGATCTCATCGCCGGCAGGCAGCCGCTGCCCGCCGTCAATTTCGGCTCCTGAGCAGGGAAACACCATGATCCGCCACATCGTTCTCGCCCGCCTGCGCCCGGACCTGTCGAAACAGGAGACGGAGACGTTGCTGACTGCCATTCGGGGCATGAAGACCAAGATTCCGGGAATCCTGCAGATAGAGATCGGCAGCGACAACAGCCCCGAGGGCCTGGCGCGCGGTTATGGCCACGCCTTCACCGTGGACTTTGTCGACGCGGCGGCCCGCGACGCCTACCTGCCCCATTCGCATCACGCGACGGTAGCACAGGCTCTCGTGGCCGCGACGCAAGGCGGTGTCGACGGTCTGCTGGTGCTCGACTTCGAGGCCTGATCGCGGGTTCGCGCCGTCCCGCCTCCGGCCGGGCACTCGGTCTGGCTGGGTGACGTGCTGAGGCAATAACTCCTAGTTAACTGTAATATGACGCCCTTTCGCGCTGCGGAGGGGCTTTTGGCGCTGGTTTCGGCAGATTTTGCAGCTGTTTCCGTGCTGGTATACGTCTTTCGCCTTAATTCCGCCGTTGGATGGGAAGCATGATCCCGCCCGGCCGAACGAGTGTGACTTGGCTTCTTGTACAATCTCTGATACTGAGAATGAACGTTCATTCTCATTTGGGGTTGTGATAGTGGTGATCGAAGCAGGGGTGGTGCCGTCGCCTCCCACGATTGCAAAGGGAGTCGACGCGCGTCGAAATCACATCCTCGATGCCTTCGAGGTGTGCATCCAGCGCACCGGATTCCACCGCACCACCATGCAGGACGTCGCCAGGGAAGCCGGCATGAGCGCCGGCAATCTCTACCGCTACTTTTCCTCCAAAGAGGCTCTGGTGTCGGGCCTGATTGAGCGCGATCGCGAACGTTTCAGCGCCGATTTCATGAATGTGGCGCGTTCCAGCGATGTCATGGGTTCCTTCGTCGCGTTGGGACGCAAGCATTTCCTTGAAACGCCGCGCGAGCGCTGCGTGCAGTTCATGGAGATCTGGGCGGAGGCCAGCCGCAACCCGCAGGTGGCAGAGATGTGTGCGGCCGTCGACAAGGAGGTGAACGACTTCATGGTCGCGATCCTGGAAGCGGCCAAGGCCTCGGGGCAGATCCCCCCATCGGTGGACAGCGCGGCCGTGATCACCGTGCTTTCGGCAATGGGAGACGGCATGTTCACCCGTCGCGCCCTGGAGCCGGATTTCGATGTCGAGGACGGCTTCCGGCTGCTGGTGAACGTTATGGACGCACTGATGTCGGGAAAGATCCCGCTCGATCGTCCTTTGCCTGTGATGTCAGATTCTCCGGGCTCTCCGCCCGTTTCAGAGGAAAAGCCCCATGTCCGCGGTTGAAAAGCAGAACCGGCCCGAGCGCGATGGCGAGCGGCAGCGGCGGGAGGAAGGCTTTGCCGACGAGGCAAGCCTGACGGCGGTGCGCCTGTCCGGCCGATCCCGTGGAGAGACGGTCGAATATCGCCGCACACCCTGGTACACCAAGCTCACCATCCTGATGCTCGTCGTCATCGTCGCGGCCGCGGTTCTCTATGCCTATCGCGAGCCTCTGATGGCCCGTCTCAACCCGCCGCCCCCGCCTGTGGTGATCACCAAGCCACCGGCCGTCACGGTGACGCCGGCCACGACCGGTGCCATCACCGAGCATGCGGTGGTGACCGGCAATCTGGTGGCACGCGAGGAGATCCTGGTCTCGCCCCAGATCGAGGGCTATGCCGTCGACAAGATCATGGTCGAGGAAGGGGACCGCGTGAGCGAAGGCCAGGTGCTGGCCGAGCTCTCGACCACCACCATCGACACTTCGCTCGCGCAGAACGAGGCGCAGACCGCCAGGGCAGAGGCCGCGATTGCCCAGGCCGAGAGTGCGATCGCCGAGGCCAAGGCCAATCAGGACCAGACCGCCAGCGCTTATGCGCGTTCCAAGGCCCTGGTCCGGACCGGCAACACCACGGCTGAGCAGCTCGACCAGCGCGAAGCCGCCGCCAAGATGGCGGATGCGCGTGCGGCATCGGCCGAACACGCCCTGACCGTGGCCAGGGCCGACAAGAAGCTCGCCGATGCCCAGCGTTCCGAATTGATGGTGCGCCTCGAGCATACCAAGGTGCGTGCACCGGCGGCGGGCGTGATCAGCCGCAGGGCCGCCCGTATCGGCGCGATCGCGTCGGCATCCGGCGATCCGCTGTTCCGTATCATTCGCGACGGCGACATCGAGCTCGAAGCGGATGTGCCGGAGGCAACGCTGGCGCGCATCCGGCCCGGCATGACGGCCGAGGTCACCACGGCGGGCAGCAAGGAACCCTTCGTGGCTCGCGTGCGCCTGGTCTCGCCCGAGGTCAATTCGGTCACGCGCCTGGGGCGCGTGCGCATCGCCATCGACCAGGCACCGGGCCTGACGATCGGTGCCTTCGGCCGCGCCAGCGTGGCGGTGGCCAACCATACAGGCGTGCTCGTGCCGCAATCGGCGGTTCTCTATACCGAGGACGGCGCCACGGTGCAGATCGTGCATGACGGTGTCGTGGCGACCACGCCGGTCAAGCTCGGCCTGCGTACCGAAAAGCAGGCCGAGGTCGTCGAGGGCGTCAAGGCCGGCGACAAGGTGATCGCTACCGCGGGCACCTTCGTGCGCGATGGCGACAAGGTCAGCGCCGTCGATGGGGCTGGCGTCGCCCAGCCCGCGACCGAGACCAAGTGAGGCGCCGATGTCTTTCAACGTCTCGGCCTGGTCCATTCGCAATCCGGTGCCTTCGATCGTCCTGTTCGTGGTACTGATGGCGCTTGGCTGGGTCTCGTTCCAGAATCTGCCGATCACCAAATTCCCCAATATCGACATCCCCGTCATCACGGTGACGGTGACCCAGGTCGGCGCGGCGCCCTCCGAGCTGGAGACCCAGGTGACGCGCAAGATCGAGGACGCGGTCACCAGTGTCGCCGGCGTCAAGCATGTGCAGTCGACCATCACCGACTCCACCTCGACGGTTGCCATCGAGTTCTGGCTGGGCACCAACACCGACCGCGTTCTCAACGACGTCAAGGATGCGGTGACCAAGATCCGTACCGAGCTGCCCCGTGACATCGAGGAGCCGGTGGTTGCGCGCCTCGAGATCGAGTCGCAGTCGATCATGACCTATTCGGCTACGGCCCCCGGCATGACGCTGGAGCAGCTGTCCTGGCATGTCGACAATGTGGTGAAGCGGGACCTGCAGAGCCTGCGTGGCGTCGGCCGTGTCGACCGCATCGGCGGCGTGACGCGCGAGATCCGCGTGGCCGTCGATCCCGATCGCCTGCTTTCGCTCGGCATCACCGCCGCCGACGTCAACCGTGTGCTGAAGGCGACGACGGTCGACCTGTCGGGCGGCAAGGGCGAGGTCGGCAATCGCGAACAGGCCATCCGGACGCTGGCCGGCGCTCATACGGTCGACGAACTCAAGGAGACCAAGATCACGCTGCCCGGCGGCCGGCAGGTGCGCCTCAACGAGATCGCCGACATCACCGACGCCTATGCCGACCAGACCTCGTTTGCGCGCATCAATGGCTCGACGCCGATCGTCGCCTTCTCTGTCTTCCGCTCCAAGGGCGCCAGCGACACCACGGTCGCGGCGGCCGTCGCCGCCAAGATCCAGGCGCTGCACCAGGCCCATCCCGAAGTCAGCTATGCGGTGGTGGACGATGGCGTCGCCTCGACCTATGGCAATTTCGAAGCGGCGATGCAGACTTTGGTGGAAGGCGCCATTCTCGCCGTCATCGTCGTGCTGATCTTCCTGCGCGACTGGCGGGCCACGCTGATCGCCGCCATCGCCTTGCCGCTCTCGGCGATTCCGACCTTCTGGGCGATGAGCATGATGGGCTTTTCCCTCAATCTCGTCAGCCTGCTCGCCATCACGCTGGTCACGGGTATCCTGGTCGATGACGCCATCGTCGAGATCGAGAACATCGTCCGGCACATGAAGATGGGCAAGTCGCCCTACCGCGCCTCCATCGAGGCGGCGGACGAGATCGGCCTCGCCGTGATGGCGATCACCATGACGATCATCGCCATCTTCGCGCCCGTGAGTTTCATGGGCGGCATCGTCGGCCAATATTTCAAGCAGTTCGGCCTGACCGTGGCGGTGGCGGTGTTCTTCTCGCTGCTTGTCGCTCGCCTGATCACACCGATGATGACGGCCTATTTCCTCAGGCCGCATGCCCATGTCGAGGCGCGCGACGGCGTGATCATGCGGGCCTATACCCGCTTCCTGGAAATGACGCTGGCGCGCTGGTTCTCGCCCTATCTCACGATCGTGGCCGGTTTCGGGCTCCTGATCGTGACCTTCGGCCTGATGGGCCTGCTGCCCCAGGGTTTCATCCCGCCCGAGGACAACGCCCGCGTCGTCATCTCCGCCGAGATTCCGCCGGGCGGCAAGCTCGAGAATACCCAGGCCAAGACCGACGAGGTGGTCGCCGCCATCCGCAAGATCCCGGAAGTCGAGCAGGTCTTCGTCATCGGCGGCACTTCGCCGACCGGGCAGCTCGACCCGCGGCGCGCGGCGATCTACGTCAAGCTCACCAAGCGTGAGACACGCGCACGCCACCAGCTCGCCATCCAGGACGACATTGCGCGCATCCTCACCGCCATTCCCGACATGCGGGCCTGGCGCGTCAACGACAATGGCGAGCGCGACGTCAACCTGGCGTTGAAGAGCAATGATCCGAAGGCCCTCGCCTTGGCGTCGTCGCGCCTGGAAGGCGCCATGCGCCATGTGCCTGGCTTCAACAATGTCGCTGCCAATACCGGCCTTGAACGGCCGGAAGTGCGCATCCTGCCGCGAACCGACGATGCTGCGCGCTATGGCATCACCACCGAGCAGATCTCGGAGGCGGTGCGCGTGGCGACCATCGGCGACATCGACGCCAATCTGGCCAAGTTCAATGCCGGGGACCGGCTGGTGCCGATCCGCGTGCAGTTGACCGAGGAATCCCGCGGCAATCTCGGCCTGATCGAAGCGCTCAGCCTGACCACGGCCTCGGGCGGCAGCGTGCCGCTCTCGGCGGTGGCGGATGTCGAGTTCGGCCAGGGGCCGACCTCGATCGAGCGCAACGACCGCGAGCGGCAGGTCAAGATCGGCGCCGACCTGCGCAAGGGGCTCGAGATCGGCGAGGCGCTGGAACTGGCCATGGCCTTGCCCGAGGCCAAGAACTTGCCCAAGGGCGTGGTCTTCGCGCCGACCGGAGACGCCGAAGTGATGGCCGAGGTGTTCTCGGGCTTTGCCATGGCGATGGGGACGGGCCTTCTGATGGTGGCGGGCGTGCTGGTGCTGCTGCTCGGCAGCCCCTTCCACGCCATCACCATCCTGCTCTCGCTGCCGCTGTCGATGCTCGGCGTGGTCCTGGCTCTGCTTGCCACCCACAACTCGATCTCGATGCCGGTGGTGATCGGCATCCTGATGCTGATGGGCATCGTCACCAAGAACGCCATCATGCTGGTCGACTTCGCGGTGGAGCGGGTCAAGCATGGCATGCACCGCCATGACGCCATCATCGATGCCGGGCGCAAACGCGCGCGGCCGATCGTGATGACCACCATCGCCATGGTGGCCGGCATGGTGCCGACGGCGCTGGGACATGGGGATGGCGGCGAGTTCCGGGCACCGATGGCGATTGCCGTGATCGGCGGCCTGATCGTCTCGACCCTGCTGTCGCTGATCTTCGTACCGTCCTTCTATGCGGTCATGGATGATCTCACGCGTGGCATTTCCTTCCTCTTCGGTCCCCTCGTGGGGCCGAAGGACGAGACGGGGAAGGCCGGCGTTCCAGCCGCGCTGGAGAACGGCCATGGCAGCAGGGGAACGGCTGCGGCGGCGGAATAGAGCGGAAACATCCAATGCCTTTCAACTGCTTTGGACACAGCACCGGTGCCCCTGTCAGGGCGCTGGTCATTCTTAAGTCTTCACGGCTCGGCAGGTGCCGGCATCATCGAAAGCGACGATAGGGACCGTCATGAACTTCATGCCCTTGCCGGACCGTGATCCGACCCCTCGTGAACGAGCCTATCTGGCGGCTCTGGAAGCGGGCGAACTGAGACCGTCGATCAGCGGGCAGGCCGGCCATATGTGCCGGAAGTTCGGTTGGTGCGAGGCCGTCTTCCATTTGCCCGACGGCTCGCAGAAAACGCGATCGGAATTGCCCAGCCAGATGGATTCGATCGCGGTGATCAAGGCGGGCTACCGGGCCATCGGCTATTGCCTCACCCCGCGCGGCCGGGCCGCCCTGGCACGGCCTGCAGCGAAAAGGTAGTCCGCCCCGCCGCTGGATGATGGGGGCCTACAGCCAGTTCTTCCAGCGGAACAGCACATAGGGGGCGATGGCGACCACCACCATCAGGATCAGGGCCATTGGGTAGCCATGTGCCCATTTGAGTTCCGGCATGTTCTCGAAATTCATGCCGTAGACCGAGGCCACCAATGTCGGTGGCATGAAGATCACGGCCATCACCGAAAAGAGCTTGATGATGTTGTTCTGTTCGAGATTGACCAGGCCGAGCGTGGCGTCGAGCAGGAACTGGATCTTGCCGGACTGAAAGGTCGCGTGTTCCTCGAGTGATTGCAGGTCGCGCAACGTCATCTTGACTTCCTCGCGCAGCTCCGAGGGCACCTTGGCGGCTTTGAGGCCCGCCGAGAACCACAACAGCACCCGCTCGATCGAGACCAGGCTTTCACGCGATTTCGAGACGAGGTCGCCATGACGGCCGAGCGCCTGCAAGGTGCGCTGCAGGGTGGCGTTGCGATTGCCTTGCTTGACGGATTCCTTGAACACGCCGCGCGAGAGCGCGTCGAGGCGCTCGCCGGTGTCCTGCAGCACCTCGGCAGCGCGGTCGATGACGGCATCGATCAGTCCGGCCATGATCGCCTCGGGACTGCCTCCGCAGCCGCCGGCCTTGACCGCATGGCCCGTATAGGTGGTGAAGGATTTCGGTTCGCTGTAGCGCACCGTCACCAGGACGTTGGCCGTGAGGATGAAGGTCACCGCCGAAATGTCCGGCTCGCTGGTGTTGACGTTCACCAGGAGGCGGGTGGTCATGTAGCGCGTGCCGTTCTCCGACCAGATCAGCTCGGAGGGTTCGATATCGTCCATATCCTCATGGGTGGGGATGGAGATGCCGAGCAGCGCCTCGACCTGCTGGTCTTCCTCGCGCGTCGGGTTGAGCAGGTCGATCCACAGGACATCCCCCGTGAGGGGCTCACCTGGCTGCAGTGTGTGGGGCAGCAGCCTGTCCTTGGTCGTCGGGCACAAGCGATGTGTGGTGATCATGACGGGCCCTGCGACAAGGGAGTGAGGAATTGGCCATCCCGCCAAATCGCAAAACGCTCTAGGGAGGAAAGATGACGGCAGCGTGATCTCGATCGATATCGGTCACAGCCAGCAGAAAAGCTGCCGATGGCGTTTGTCAAGAATGACGAAGGTCTCGTCCCGGGCCTTGTCGCCGACCTGGAACGCGATCTCGGCAAGGCGCTGCGCAAAAAGGGCATCACGAAAGGCCCGGCGCCGATCCTTCAGCTGGTTCCGCTGCAACTGCGGACAACCCCGATGCAGGGGATTCGCACTCAATTTGAGCGGGGCGGCTTGGCCTTGGGCGGGTTCTGGGGCTGCGGTCCGCCCCTGAATTGAATTGGAAGCCGGAGCGGAAAGGTCTCTCCGCTCACATTGGCCGGCGGTTTGGGAAAGGGCGCGGCCCGCTTGAGCGCGTCGAGCGCGGCCTGGTCGAACTCGCTCTTGCCGGAGCCCTGGACCACCGTTGCCGACAGCACCTGGCCGTTGCGATCGAGGACAAACTGGACCGTGACCTGCGCCGATGGCAGGGGCGGCGGCGTCTCGCCTTCCTTCACGGGTGGTTGGGGCAGGTTCGGAAACAGGGTATTGGCCCCCACCTGCCGAAGCAGGGCAGCGTGCCAGCTCTTGGCATCGGTGATCGGCGCAGCGGCGGGAGCCGGCTTGGACTGGGCCCAGGCGGGCGAGACCGCCAAAAGCGCTCCCTGGGGCGCTCCGAGCAAAGCCAGGATCAGTGCAAGACGTCGGAAGGCAGACATGGGTTGTTCCGGAAAGTTATGGCGCTTTGCCGTCTGGAAAAATCGCCCAGAATCGCAAAGACGCGTCGAACCAACGAGGCCGGGCAAAACAGCGTCTCCATCTGAACGCGCCTTGCTCCGGGGAACACACCCTTGTTGCCTTTCCAGAGGGATTGCAAGCTTTTGATATTACTATGGAATAGTTCTTATCGGGGCTTGCTGCGAAGCCCACTCATCCCTCGATTTCCTCTCGCAGCATCTCCAGTGCCAGCCATTCCTCCTCGGCATGCGCCTTCTCGGCTTCGAGTTTGGCAAGCTGCTGGCTGAGCTCGGCGAATTTTTTCGAATCCTTGGCGAAGAGGTCGGGGTCGGCAAGCCGCTCCTGCAGGCTCGCTGCCTTGGCGGCAAGCTGGTCGATCTTGCCGGGCAGGGTCTCGAGGGCGTGCTTCTCCTTGAACGAGAGTTTGCGCTTGCCGCTGCGCTCTGGCGTCGAACCGGCCGCTGCCTGATCCGCGACGGCCGGCTTGGGCGTTTCCGCCTTCTCGGCCGGTTTGCGGGCGACGCCCCCGCCGCGCTGGGCCACCATGTCGCTATAGCCGCCGGCATATTCCGTCCAGCGCCCGTCGCCTTCGCTCATCAGGATCGAGGTCGAGACCCGGTCGAGGAAGTCACGGTCATGGCTGATGACGATGACGGTGCCCTGATAGTCCCCGATCATCTCCTGCAGGAGATCGAGTGTTTCCAGGTCGAGATCGTTGGTGGGTTCGTCGAGGACGAGGAAATTGGAGGGCTTGGCCAGGGCGCGCGCCAGCATCAGCCGGCCGCGTTCGCCGCCCGACAGCACCGAAACCGGCGTGCGCGCCTGCTCGGGCGGAAACAGGAAATCGCGCATATAGCCGATGACATGCTTGCGCTCGCCGCCGACCTCGACATAGTCCGACCCGCCGCCGGTGAGCGTGTCGCTGAGGGTCGTCTGCGGGTCCAGGCTCTCGCGGCGCTGGTCCAGCGTCACCATCTGCAGGCTGGCCCCGAGCTTCACCACGCCGCTGTCGGGCGGGATGGCACCGGTCAGGAGGTTAAGCAAAGTGGTCTTGCCGGCGCCGTTGGGGCCGACAATGCCGATCCTGTCACCGCGGGCGATGCGGATGGAGAAATCCTTGACGATCGGCGGACCGCCCCAGTTCTTGTTCATGCCGATTGCCTCGACGACGAGCTTGCCGCTTTCCTCGCCTTCGGTCATCGTCAGCTTCACCGCGCCGGTGACACGGCGGGCATCGCGGCGCTCCTGCCTGAGGGCGGCGAGATTGGCCATGCGGCGGACATTGCGCTTGCGGCGGGCGGTCACGCCATAGCGCACCCAATGCTCTTCCGCCACGATCTTGCGGTCGAGCTTCTGGCGGTCGCGCTCTTCTTCTTCCAGCACCTGGTCGCGCCACTCCTCGAAGAAGGCAAAGCCGCGGTCCGTGCGCCGGGTCTGGCCACGGTCGAGCCAGACGGTGGCGCGCGACAGGTTTTCGAGGAAGCGCCGGTCGTGGCTGATCAGCACCAGGGCCGAGCGCAACGAGCCGATTTCCTTTTCCAGCCACTCGATGGCCGGCAGGTCGAGATGGTTGGTGGGCTCGTCGAGCAGCAGGATGTCCGGCTCGGGGGCGAGCGCGCGGGCCAACGCCGCGCGCCGGGCCTCGCCGCCGGAGAGATTGTCGGGGCTCTCTTCGCCCGTCAGGCCGAGCTCATTGAGCAGATAGAGCGCGCGGTAATCGTCATCACCCGGCCCAAGGCCGGCCTCCACATAGGCGAGCGTGGTGGCAAAGCCGCTTAAATCCGGCTCCTGCGGCAGATAGCGCACCGTGGCGCCGGGATGCACGAAACGCTCGCCGCGATCGGCCTCGATCAGGCCGGCGGCGATCTTGAGCAAGGTCGACTTGCCGGAGCCATTGCGGCCAACGAGGCAGAGCCTCTCGCCGGGCGCGATCGACAGATCGGCTCCCTCGAGGGTCGGGGTGCCGCCAAAGGTCAGTTGGACATCGCGCAGGAAGAGCAGGGGAGGAGCCATGCGCGCCTTGTGCAGGCGGGCGAGAGATGGGTCAAGCCTTCATTGGGGGCGCCATGTGCTCAAAGGCACACCCCACGTAATCTGGAAGGCGTAGATGAAGCCAATGTGAACGGCGG
This sequence comes from Labrys sp. (in: a-proteobacteria), assembly GCF_047605565.1. NCBI lineage: Bacteria > Pseudomonadati > Pseudomonadota > Alphaproteobacteria > Hyphomicrobiales > Xanthobacteraceae > Labrys > Labrys sp. (in: a-proteobacteria). Next base: position 97,713 of record NZ_JASGFM010000014.1, on the reverse strand, counting down.
TACGTTCACGAGAACGCGATATAAAGAAATTCGGAACGTTGCAGCAAAGGCACAGCCGAACACGGAAGTCTTGCTTATTGTAAGTGCCGGTTCTCCCGATCCCAGTAGGATGTGTAATGTCGTCTCTCTCCCGCCGCGTCTTTCTCATGGGCGCTTCGCTGACTGGGCTGGGCCTTGGCCTGGCCAGTTGCGTGACCGATTCAGCCGCAATCAAGCCGGTCGTCGTGGCTTCGGCCGATCCGGCAACGCTGCCGGCGGTGCCGGTAGATGGCCGGCCGACCGATGAGATCACGCAGCCCGAACAGCCCCTTACGCCTGAGGGCACCTATGACTACAAGGCGATCTATGGTCAGAAGACCGACGGTAAATTCGTCGTGCCGGCCGTGGATACCAAGCGTATCGGCCCGCAATTCTTGCGCGCCGAGGTCGATTATCCGACCAGCGAGCAGGCGGGCACCATTATCGTCGATCCCAGGGCGCACTACCTCTACTACGTCATGGGTGGCGGACGGGCGATGCGCTACGGCGTCGGCGTCGGCAAGCAGGGCTTCGGCTGGTCGGGCACCGCGGAAATCCGCTACAAGCGCGAATGGCCCGATTGGTATCCGCCCAAGGAAATGATCGCCCGCCGTCCCGATCTCAAGCCGAGCCTCACCCAGTTGCAGAGCGGTGTCGGCGTACGCGGCGGACCGCGCAATCCGATCACCGGACGCGCGATGTATCTGTGGCAGAACAACAAGGATACGCTCTTTCGTATCCATGGCACCAACGAGCCCTACAGCATCGGGCACAACGCCTCCTCGGGCTGCATCCGCATGATCGTCCAGGACGCGATCGACCTCTACAGCCGCGCCCCTCTCGGTGGCCGCGTGGTCGTCCTCGGCCCCGGCATGTCGGAAGCCTGAGCGGACGTCGATTTCGCCTATCGCTGTGTTTGAGCAAGGCCGGGCTTCATGTCCGGCCTTTGTCTTGTGGGCTCGACCCCGCCTGCCGGCGCGTCTGAAGGGAGGCCGTAGATAGTCTCGGCCTTCCCTGGTGTACGTACATCAAATCGCCGTTGCACAGTCCGGAAGGATTTGCCATGGTGAGGCAAGCCGAGGGACAGGTCAGACAAATGGTCCCAGGCCGAGGGGGCGAGCCGGCACCTAGAGCGGCTCCGGACTCTGCGGCCCGAAGGCATCACCTTAGGAGACGCAGCATGGCGGCCACGATCAAGGGACCGGCGATCTTTCTCGCCCAGTTCGCGGGCGATGCCGCGCCCTTCAATTCCCTCGATTCCATCTGCAAATGGGCCGCCTCGCTCGGCTACAGGGGCGTGCAGATCCCGAGCTGGGACGACCGTCTGTTCGATCTCAAGAAGGCGGCGGAGTCGAAGACCTATTGCGACGAGATTGCCGGTGTGGTCGCCAAGCACGGCCTCGCCATCACCGAATTGTCGACCCATCTGCAGGGCCAGCTGGTTGCCGTGCACCCGGCCTATAACGAGGCCTTCGACGGGTTTGCGCCGCCGGAAGTGCGCGGCAAGCCGAGAGAGCGGCAGGCCTGGGCCGTGGAGCAGCTGAAGGCTGCCGCGACAGCCTCTCGCCATCTCGGCCTCGATGCCAGCGTCAGCTTCTCCGGCGCCCTGGCCTGGCCTTTCGCCTATCCCTGGCCGCAGCGGCCGGCGGGCCTGATCGATGAGGCGTTCGGCGAGCTCGCAAAGCGCTGGAAGCCGATCCTCGACGCCTATGACGAGGTCGGCGTCGACGTCTGCTACGAGCTGCATCCGGGCGAGGACCTGTTCGATGGTGCCACCTTCGAGCGCTTCGTTGACAGGCTGAAGGGGCACAAGCGCGCCAACATCAATTACGATCCGTCGCATTTCGTGCTGCAGCAGCTCGATTATCTTGCCTTCATCGACATCTATCACGAGCGCATCAAGGCCTTTCACGCCAAGGATGCCGAGTTCAATCCGACGGGCCGCCAGGGCGTCTATTCGGGCTATGCCTCCTGGACGGAGAGGGCGGGGCGCTTCCGTTCGCTGGGCGACGGCCAGGTCGACTTCACCGGCGTCTTTTCCAAGCTCGCCCAATATGATTACGCTTCCTGGGCCGTGCTCGAATGGGAATGCTGCCTCAAGCATCCCGAAGACGGCGCGGCGGAAGGGGCGCCCTTCATCGCCGCCCACATCATCCGGGTGACGGAGAAGGCTTTCGACGATTTCGCCGGCGGCGGCACCGATCGCAAGGCGGTGCGGCGCATGCTCGGCCTGGGCAGGTAGGCAGGCAAGCATCAGCTTAGGCCTGCGAGGCGCGAGTTTTACCCTCCCCTGGAGGGGGAGGGTCGACACGCAGTGTCGGGGTGGGGTGACTTCTTGAGAGCAATCAGCCGCTCATGACATCTCGACCTGTGCGTTTTCACCCCACCCCGGCCCTTTGGGCTGACCCTCCCTACGCAACTCAAGTGAGTTGCGGACATCCAGGGGAGGGTGTTGCAATCAGGGAGACAACAGATGGCGATCGAGGGCCGTTCGGACAGCAAGGCAGGCGGGCGCGTGCGCTATGGCATGGTCGGCGGCGGAGAGGGCGCTTTCATCGGCGCCGTGCATCGCCTCGCCGCCCGCATGGACGATGATTATGTGCTGGTGGCGGGCGCCCTGTCGTCCACGCCCGAGAAGGCCCAGCGTTCGGGCGAGGCGCTCGGCCTCGATCCGGGCCGGATCTATCCTGATTTCGAGACGATGGCGCGCAAGGAAAAGCGGCGCAAGGACGGCATCGAAGCCGTTTCCATCGTCACGCCCAACCACATGCATGCACCGGCGGCCGAGGCCTTCATCAAGGCCGGCATCCATGTCATCTGCGACAAGCCGGTGACGACGACGCTGAAGGACGCCCTGCGCCTGAAGAAGCTCGCCGCCGACAAGGGCGTGATCTTCGCGGTGACCCACAATTACACCGGCTACCCTCTCATCCGCGCTGCGCGCGAGATGGTGAAGTCGGGTGAGCTCGGTGCCATCCGCCTGATCCAGGTCGAATATCCGCAGGACTGGCTCACCACGCCGATCGAGCACACCGGCCAGAAACAGGCCGATTGGCGCACCGATCCGAAGCGGTCCGGCGCCGGCGGCGCCATCGGCGACATCGGCACCCATGCCTTCAACCTGGCCCAGTTCGTCGGCGGTCTGGAGGTTTCGGAATTGCTGGCCGAACTCACATCCTTCGTGCCGGGAAGGGCTCTCGACGACAACGTCCAGATCCTGCTGCGCTATGCCAATGGCGCGCGCGGGGCGCTGTGGGCGAGCCAGGTGGCGCCCGGCAACGAGAATGGCCTGATGCTGCGCGTCTATGGCGAGAAGGCCGGATTCCACTGGCGCCAGGACAACCCGAATTATCTCTATTTCACCCCGCATGGCGAACCGACCCGCATCATCACCCGCGGCTCGGCCGCGGCCGGCGAGGATGCGGCGCGGGTGACGCGCGTGCCGCCCGGCCACCCCGAAGGCTATCTCGAAGGCTTCGCCAATATCTATACCGAGATCGCCCGCGCCATCCGGGCCGCCCGCAGTGGCGAGGCGCTCGATCCGGTCGTGCTCTTCCCCGGTATCGACGACGGCATTGCCGGCATGGCCTTCATCGAGGCGGCCGTGAAATCCTCCAAGAAGGGCGGCGTCTGGGTGAAGCTGTAGGAAAGCGGACCGCCTATCCGGCTCGGATCTCGGTAGAGACAACGAGCGTCTCGACCCGGCGCAGGAGTGCCTCATCGGCGTCGATCTGCCAGGTCAGCAGGTGATACCAGTTGAACCCTGCCCACAATGCGATGCGTTCATCGATCAGCTGGGCAGGAAATTCGCCGCGCGCTGCTGCCCGCTCGAAGAGATGGCGCACCGGCCGGAACAGCACGGGCAGGAACTCGTTGCGCAGTCGCGAGCCCGCTGCCTCGCTCGCTTGCGCCTCGGCGAGCAGCGCCCTGAAGGCACCGCCGGGCGGTGTCCGCCAGAAACGCCAGAGATCGGCGGTGTGCTGCACCAGATCCTCGATCAGACTGCCGGTGTCAGGCAGGCTGATCGCCCGAGCCTTTTCGGCTCCATAGGCTGCCATGAACAGATCGGCCTTGGTCGGCCACCAGCGATAGACGGTGGCCTTGCCGGCGCCGGCACGCCGTGCAGCCTCCTCGATGGAAAAACCGGCATAGCCTCGATCCGCCAGAAGCTGTCGTGCGGCCTCGATGATGGCGGTCTCGGTCTGCGGATTGCGGCGGGCACCGATCGAGCGGCGCCTTGGCTGCGTGGCTTTCGTCTCCATGCGGTGCCTCCCCATCTTGACATAACGAAACGTATCGTTTTATTCAATCATAACGATACGTATCGTTTCATTAGTTGGCAAATACGCGCCGTCAAACCGCCTGCCGTGAATCACATGCATCAGATGGAAAACACCGCCTCCGCCGCTATTCGGCAGGCCGCTCCCGCTTTGGTCCTGACCCTGGCAGTCGCAACCGGGGCCATCGTCGGCAATCTCTATTATGCCCAGCCGCTGGTGGCCAAGATCGCGCCCGAGATCGGCATCGGCCCGGACCTGGCTGGCGCCATCGTCAGCCTCACCCAGATCGGCTACGGCCTCGGGCTCATCCTGCTGGTGCCCTTGGCCGATCTCATCGAGAACAAGGTCCTGGCCCTGGCGACGCTCGTTTGTGCGGCCGCCAGCCTGCTCCTGGCGGCTGGCGCGCAAGGTGTCGTGGCTTTCCTGTTCGCCTCGCTCGCCATCGGCATATTCTCGGCCGGTGCCCAGATCCTGGTGCCCTTCATCACCCATTTCGTTCCGCCCGAGCGGCGCGGACGCGCGGTCGGCCTGGTGATGGCGGGCCTGATCACCGGCATCATGCTGGCAAGGCCGGCCGCCCTTTTCGTGGCGGCCTATCTGAATTGGCGGGCAGTCTTCCTGGCATCCGCCGTGCTGATGATCGCGATCGGCGCCGTCCTGTGGCGCATGATGCCGCGCTACCAGCCGTCTGGCACGAGCCATTACGGGGCGGTGCTGGCCTCGCTGCCCGGCCTCGTGCGGAATACGCCGATCCTGCGTCGCCGCGCCGTCTATCAGATGCTGCTGTTCTGCGCCTTCAACCTGTTCTGGACCGCTGCGCCCTTGATGCTGACGGAACGTTTCGGCATGTCCGACTATGCGATCGGGCTCTTCGCCCTCGCCGGGGCGGGCGGGGCGCTGGCAGCACCGCTGGCGGGTCGCCTTGCCGATCACGGGCATGGCCGCATGGCGACCTATGGTGCGATGGCCTCTTTGGCGCTCGCCTTTCTCGCAACGGTTCTCGGCGAGCACATCCTGTCTCTTCTGGTGCTGATCGTGGCGACGCTGGTGATCGATGCGGCGGTCCAGACCAACCAGATCGTCAGCCAGCGCACCATCTTCTCGACGGCTCCGGCGGTCCGCGGCCGTATCAATGCCCTCTACATGACGACGGTGTTCGTCGGCGGGGCCCTCGGGTCGGTGCTGGGTACGCTGACCTACCATGCCGGTGGCTGGATAGTCACGGCCGCGACCGGCGCCGCGCTCGGCATCGCCGGGCTGGTCGCCTTCGCCACGGAACGGCTCGAACACCGCTCTCCTGACTGAGGAGGGCGGCGATAGCGCTTAGAGCGTTTTCCAGAAAAGTTGCTAGACTTTTCGATTAAGAAAACGCGTCAAAACAAAGAGATAGAGAGAAAGTGCGATTCAAGGAAATCGCACTTTGCTCTAGCCGCTCTTGCGCAAGAGCTTGCCCAAAGTGCCCGCAATGCCATCGCGGAAGGCGAGCACGCAGATGACGAACACGGCGCCCTGGGCTACCGTCACCCAGGAGCCGAGCGGTGCGAGATAGGTCTCCATCGCCACCACGAGCAGGGCGCCGAGCATCGGCCCGAACAGCGTGCCGGTGCCGCCGACAAGGGCCATCAGCACGACCTCGCCCGACATCGACCAGTGTACATCTGTGAGCGAGGCAAGCTGGAACACCAGCGCCTTGGTGGCGCCGGCGATGCCAGCCAGCGTGGCCGACAGGGTGAACATCAGCAGCTTGAAGCGTTCGGCATCATAACCCAGCGACAAAGCGCGAGGCTCGTTGTCGCGGATCGCCTTCATCACCTGGCCGAAGGGTGAATGCACGATACGGTGGATGACGAACAGGCCCAGCAGCACGATCACGGCAACCAGGACATAGAGCGCCTTGTCGTCGGAAAGGTCGATGAGGCCGAACAGCTTGCCGCGCGGCACCGCCTGAATGCCGTCCTCGCCGCCGGTGAAGGGCGCCTGCAGGGCGAAGAAATACACCATCTGGGCCAGCGCCAGGGTGATCATGGCGAAATAGATGCCTTGGCGCCGGATGGCGAGCGAGCCGACCACGAGGCCGAGAACGGCGGCGACGGCGCCCCCGCACAGGATCGCCAGCTCGGGCGTCAGGCCCCAGACCTTGGCCGCGTGGGCACTGGCATAGCTCGCCATGCCGAAGAAGGCGGCATGGCCGAAGGAGAGCAGGCCGCCATAGCCGAGCAGGAGGTTGAAGGCGCAGGCGAACAGGCCGAAGCACAGCACCTTCATCACGAAGACGGGATAGGCGACGAAGGGGGCGACGGCGATCAGCACGACGATCAGCAGCATCACGCCGCGGTCACCCAGCAGCGGCGCACCGCGGATTGCGGCGGCCGGTTGGATCGAGGCTGCCATCAGGAAGCCCTCCCGAACAGGCCGGCAGGCCGGACGAGCAGCACGATGACCATCACCACGAAGACCACGGTGGCCGAGCCCTGCTGGTAGAAATTCTTGACGATGCCCTCGATCAGGCCAAGGCCGAAGCCCGTCACCACCGAGCCGAGGATCGAGCCCATGCCGCCGATCACCACCACCGCGAAGACAACGATGATGAGGTCGGAGCCCATATTGGGATTGACGTTGGACGTGGTCGCCGCCAGCACGCCGGCCAGCCCGGCGAGACCGACACCGAAGCCATAGGTCAGCATGCGCAGCATCGGCACGTTGATGCCGAAGGCCTCGACCAGCCTGGGGTTTTCGGTCGCGGCGCGCAGATAGGCTCCCAGGCGCGTCTTCTCGATCACCAGCCAGGTGGCGAGGCAGATGGCGAGCGAGAAGACGATCACGAAGACACGGCTCTTGGGCAGCACCATGAAGCCGAGATTCACAGGCCCCGTCAGCGCTGATGGCAGGGTATAGGGCACGCCGGAGACGCCGTAATAATTGCGGAACAGGCCCTGGATGATCAGCGCCAGGCCGAAGGTGAGCAGCAGGCCGTAGAGATGGTCGAGCTGGTAGAGCCTGGAGATGAAGAGCCGCTCGATGGCGATGCCGACCAGGCCGACGCCCAGTGGTGCCAGGATGAGGGCCGGCCAGAAGCCGATGCCGGCATAGTTGAGCAGCATCCATGCCGCGAAGGCACCCATCATGTAGAGGGCGCCATGGGCGAAATTGATGACGTTGAGCAGGCCGAAGATGATGGCAAGGCCGAGGCTGAGCAAGGCGTAGAAGGAGCCATTGATCAGGCCCAGCGCGAGCTGGGCCATGATGCCCTGCAGGGGAATGCCGAAAATCGTGGTCACCTTATGGGTCCTTCACCATCGTCTGCTTCGTCATCGGCGAAAAGGGCGAAAGGCGCGTGGCACGCTTCGCCACGCGCCGAGCGGCTCTTTAGTTACTAGTTACTTCGCCAGCGGGCAGCCGGCCTCGGCCATGGGCTGGAAGGCCTCAGCCGCCGGAATGGTGGCGAGCAGCTTGTAATAGTCCCACGGCCCCTTGGATTCGTCGGGCTTCTTGACCTGGAACAGGTACATGTCGTGGGTCACGCGGCCGTCCTTGCGGACCTCGCCCTTGCCGAACAGGGGGTCGTCGGTCGGCGTCGCCTTCATCTTGGCCATCACTGCCGTAGCGTCCTTGGACTTGGCGGCTTCGATGGCCTTGAGATAGTGCAGGACACCGGCATAGACGCCGGCATGCACCATGGTCGGCATCTTGCCGCCGCTCTGTTCGGCGAAGCGCTTGGACCAGGCGCGGGTGCCGTCGTTGAGGTCCCAGTAGAAGGCTTCCGTCAGCACCAGGCCCTGGGCCGCCTGCAGGCCGAGCGCATGCACGTCGGAGATGAAGATCAGCAGGCCTGCCAGGCTCTGGCCGCCCTGGGTGATGCCGAACTCGGCGGCCTGCTTGATGGCGTTGACGGTGTCGCCGCCGGCGTTGGCAAGACCGATCACCTTGGCGCCGGAGGACTGGGCCTGCAGCAGGAAGGAGGAGAAGTCGGAGGTCGGGAAGGGCGCCTTGATCGAGCCGAGCACCTTGCCGCCCGCAGCCGTGACGATAGCGGTGGCATTCTCCTCCAGCGACTTGCCGAAGGCATAGTCGGCGGTGATGAAGAACCAGCTGTCGCCGCCCTGCTTGACCATGGCGCCGCCCGTGCCCTTGGCCAGGGCATAGGTGTCATAGGTCCACATCAGCGTGTTGGGCGTGCATTGCTTGCCGGCGATCTCGGTGGAACCGGCGCCGGAATCGATGAAGATCTTGTTCTTTTCCTTGGTGACCTGGCTGACGGCGAGCGCCACCGAGGAGGTCGGCACGTCGAAGATGGCATCGACGCCGTCCTGGTCGTACCATTGCCGGGCGATGCCGGCCCCGATGTCGGGCTTGTTCTGATGGTCGGCCGAGACGATCTCGACTTTCAGGCCCTTTTCGGCGGCCTTGAAGTCTTCGACCGCCATTTTGGCGGCGATCACCGAGCCTTCGCCGGACAGGTCGGCATAGACGCCGGAACGGTCGTTGAGGATGCCGAGCTTGACTGCGATGTCCTCGGCGCTTGCCGGCCCCAGCGCCGAGCCTGCGAATACCGCGGCGAGGGCTGCTGCTGCGAGCAGGGTCCGTTTTGAAATCATAAGCGTCTCCCGTTCAGCTTTTTACACCGAGAGGAATTTTCAATACCTCTCGGTTCTCTCTAACGATTTTCGCCAAATCGGAGATTTGGCATCATTGGCGTCACACGCCCAGATAGGCGTGCAACTTGTCGCTGTTGGCTTCCAGCTCTGCATTGGGGATCATGTCGATCACCTTGCCCTGCTCGACGACATAGTGGCGGTCCGCCACGGTCGAGGCGAAGCGGAAATTCTGTTCGACCAGGATGATGGTGAAGCCGCGCTGCTTGAGGCTGGCGATGGTGTGCCCGATCTGCTCGACGATCACCGGTGCGAGGCCTTCGGTCGGTTCGTCGAGCAGCAGGAGATTGGCGCCGGTGCGCAGAATGCGGCCGATGGCCAGCATCTGCTGCTCGCCACCCGAGAGCTTGGTACCCTGGCTGGTGAGGCGCTGCTTGAGATTGGGAAACAGGGTGAAGATCTCGTCCACGCTGAGGCCGCCGGGCTTCACCACCGGCGGCAGTTCGAGATTTTCCTTCACCGACAGGCTGGCGAAGATGCCGCGCTCCTCCGGGCAATAGCCGATACCCAGGCGGGCGACGTGGCGGGAGCCGAGACCGATGGTCTCCCGGCCGCCGAAACGGATCGAGCCCTTGCGCTTGGCCATCACGCCGATGATGGATTTCATCGTGGTGGTCTTGCCGGCGCCGTTGCGGCCGAGCAGGGTCACGACCTCGCCGGGATTGACGTCGAAATCGATGCCATGCAGCACATGGGACTCGCCATACCAGGCCTCGAGGCCTCGTACCCGCAGCAGGGGATCAGGCTTTTTCACGGGGTCAGGCATGGCCACTCCCGATATAGGCCTCGACCACGCGCGGGTCGCCGGAAACGGTTTTGTAGTCGCCCTGCGCCAGCACCTTGCCGCGCGCCAGCACGGTGATGGTGTTGGAGAGGGTGGCGACCACGGAAAGATTGTGCTCGACCATCAGGATGGTGCGGCTCGCCGCGATCTTGCGGATCAGCTCGGTGGTGCGCTCGACATCCTCGTGACCCATGCCGGCCATCGGTTCGTCCAGCAGCAGCATTTCGGGATCGAGCGCCAGGGTCGTCGCGAGCTCCAAAGCGCGTTTGCGGCCGTAGGAGAGTTCCTTGGCCGGCGTTGCGAGAAAGGATGACAGGCCGACGCTGTCGGCGAGTTCGGCGGCTTCGGGGTTCAGGCCGTCGAGAACACGCTGCGAGCGCCAGAAATCATAGGAGTGGCCTCGGCGGCGCTGCAGGGCGATGCGGATATTGTCGTTCACGCTCATTTCGCCGAACACGGCCGAGATCTGAAAGGACCGGACGAGGCCGAGCCTGGCCACGGCGGCGGGCTTCATGCCGGTAATGTCATGCCCCTTATAGGTGATGCGTCCGGCCGACGGAGACAGGAACTTGGTCAAGAGATTGAAACAAGTGGTCTTGCCGGCGCCGTTCGGACCGATCAAAGCATGGACCGTTCCGCGCATGACCGAGAGATCGACGCCGTCGACGGCCCGGAATCCCCTGAAATCCTTGGTCAGGCCTTCGGCTTTCAGGACTGTATCTTTTGCCATCAAGCGGAGCGTTTCCCCTGGCGCTTCTAAATCTTGCTTGGTTCTAGTCTTGGCCGTCCGGGCAAGCTTCGTCAATGGCGATATGGCACCAATACTGACCTTAAGATAGGCATCTCATTAGGCGGCGGCGGACACAGCAATATGACGGAATGCCGGGCCGGGCATGCCTGTTGCGGGGGTTGGAGCCCCGTCAGGCAACCCTCCGATCGATGTTCAGTGCGGTGCAGCATTGCCAATGCCTGCACCCCGTAGAACAAGCGACAATTTGGCTTGCAATGTTTAGGATTAGGTGATCAACTAAACAAATAAGCAAACTGCGAGCCGGCAGTGCCGGCCGTCACAAGAGTGCGGGGCGGAGGCGGGGCGATGGACAGCCAAGCAAGAGAGCAGCTCATTCGCGCGGTTGCGGCAACCATAATCCAACATTCCGAAGAGCTCACCGCGCTCGATCAGGCGATCGGTGACGGCGACCATGGGCTGAATCTCAAGCGGGGCTTCGAGGCGGTCACTGCCGAATTGCCCGGTCTTGCCGAAAAACCCTGGCCGGACCTGCTCAAGGCGGCCGGTATGGCGATGGTGATGAAGGTCGGCGGCGCGTCCGGCCCGCTTTTCGGCACCTTCTTCATGGAACTGGGTAAGACGGTGGGTGGCGAACCCGATCGGACAGCGGTGATCGCCGCCTTCGCCAAGGCCGTCGAGGCCGTCAAGGCGCGCGGCCGTTCGGAGGCCGGGCAGAAGACGCTGCTCGACGTCCTCGTCCCCGTCCAGGCCGCCCTGGCAGCCGGTGCCGATGCCGCCACGCTCAAGGCGGAAGCCATCGCCGCCGCCGACAGGACGGTGCCGATGCAGGCGATCCGCGGGCGCGCTTCCTTCCTGGGCGAACGCTCCGTCGGCCACATGGATCCGGGCGCTCGCTCCTCCTCGCTGATCATCGCCACGGTGGCAGACGAACTCAACAAACAGGGCCTGATGTCATGACCGTGAGTCTGGTGATCGTATCGCATTCGCCCAAGGTCGCCGAAGGCGCGGCCGACATGGTCAGGCAGATGGTGGGCGAGAGCGTGCGCGTCGCCTGGACGGGGGGCGATCCCGGGGGCGGGCTCGGCACCGATGTCGCCAAGATCATCACCGCCATCGATAGCGTCTGGTCCGAAGAGGGCGTCGCGGTCCTCGTCGACCTCGGCGGTGCCGAGACCAATGCCGAAATGGCCGTCGAGATGCTCGACGAGCATAAGCGCGACCTTGTGGTCATCTGCAATGCGCCGGTGGTCGAGGGAGCGGTGATCGCCGCGACCGAGGCCTCCGGCAATTCCTCCCTGGCCGCGGTCCGCTCCGCCGCCGAAGATCTCTATGGATAGGATTGATATGCCGGATATGAATGGAGCACTGACGGGCAAGGCCGAGCTGACCAACGCTATCGGGCTGCATGCCAGGCCGAGCGTGAAGCTCACCCAGCTCGCCAAGAGCTTCCAATCGAGCATCGAGCTGGCCACCGATGCGGCGGGGCCGTGGTTCGACGCCAAGAGCCCGGTCAAGGTCATGCGGGTGAAGGCGCCCAAGGGCACCGTGTTGCATTTCATGGCGGACGGACCGGATGCCGAGGCGGCGCTATCGGCGATTCTGGGCCTGATCGAGGACAAGTTCGGAGAAGAGTGACGATGCGGCATTCCACAGCGTTTTGCGATTTGACGGAGTCACCTCGAATCGCAAAGACGCGCCTAACCAAAGAGCTAGAGCAAACAAGCGTTCAGTCATGAACGCGCGTTGCTCTAGGGGCTGCCAAGGAGGTTGTCATGACTGAACGGCGGATGACGGGACGCCCTGCATCGCCCGGGCTGGCCTCCGGCCCCGTCTTCACGATCGGCAAGCCGAAGCCGCGGACCGAAAGGAAGGCACCGGCGCAGGAAGATGGCGACGCCGCCTTGCGCACCGCCATCGATTCAGCCTTGGTCGATCTGGTGTCCCTGGTCGAGGCCGTCGATGAAGAGGGAGCCGACATTATCGGCTTCCAGATCGCCATGCTCGAGGACGAGGCCCTGTCGGAGGGGGCCTTCGACGCGATCGCCGCCGGCGTTCCCCCCGTCCACGCGTGGCGCTCGGCCCTCGAAGCGGAGATCGCCGATTACGAACGCAGCGAGGATGCCTATTTCCGTGCCCGTGGCACCGACCTTGCCGATATCCGCGACCGCGTGCTCGCCCATCTCACCGGTGCGGCCGAAAGCGAGAAGGTGCCGCCCGGTTCCGTGCTGGTGGGCGAAGACCTGCCGCCGTCTTTGTTCCTGTCGGTCGACTGGAGCAAGGGCGGCGCGATTGCCCTGGGCGCCGGTTCGCCATCCTCCCATGTCGCCATGCTCGCCCGCAGTCGCCGCGTACCGATGGTGACCGGGCTCGGAGCGCTCGAGGAAGCGAGCCAGGCCATTGTCGACGGGGCGGCTGGAACTGTGACCTTCGATCCCGACAGTGCCTCGCTCGCCGATTTCGGCCCTGCCCTCGCACGCCGGCACGAAGCCGATGCCCGCGCGGAGACCATGAAGGCCGAGCCGGTGTTCCTGCCCAACGGCACGCGGGTCGACATCATGATCAACGTCGCCTCGCCGGACGATCTCAAGGGCATCTCGCCGGAGATCTGCGACGGTATCGGCCTGGTGCGCACCGAGTTCCTATTCGAGCCTGGCCGGCCCCTGCCGGACGAGGAAGCGCAATATGCCGCCTATGTCGCCATCGCCGCCTGGGCCGATGGGCGGCCGGTGACGATCCGGACCCTCGATGCCGGCGGCGACAAGCCGATCGCTGGCGTCACCAGCGACGGCGAATCCAATCCTTTCCTTGGGCTGCGCGGATTGCGGCTGTCCCTGGCTCGCCCGGAAACCTTCCGCGTCCAACTCAGGGCCCTGGCACGGGCCAGCCTGCATCACGAGATCCGCATCATGCTGCCGATGGTGACGGTGCCGGGAGAACTGGCCGAGGCGTCCGCCCTGCTCGACGAGGTGGTGGCGTCCCTCATCGCCGAAGGCACGCCCTGCCGCCGGCCGCCGCTTGGAATCATGGTCGAGGTTCCCGCGGCAGCCCTCGGCGCCCTGCGCTTCCCGGCGGATTTCTATTCGATCGGCTCCAACGATCTCACGCAATACACCATGGCAGCGGCGCGCGACATCGCCGACGTCGCCGGCCTCAACGACGCTGGCGATCCGGCCGTGCTCGAATTGATGGCCCGCGCCGTGGGTGCCGGCAAGGCGCGCAAGGTTCCGGTCTCGATCTGCGGCGATGCCGCGGGCGAGGTGCGCCTGGTGCCCAAGCTCATCGGCGTCGGCCTGACCTGCCTGTCCGTGCCGCCCGCCCTGGTAGGGGCCGTCAAGGCCGCAATTGCAGATTTCAAACATGTCTGATGCCCGCGATGCCAGCACGCGTTCGATAGCGGCCTACAAGGCGCTGCTGCGGCGCGCGCTGGACAATCGTCCCTCGGGCACGAGGCTGAAATTGGCGGCGGCCCTCGGCACCAATAGGTCCTTCATTTCGCAGATCACCAATCCCGGCTATCCCATTCCGATTCCGGCCCAGCACCTCGACGTCATTTTCGAGGTCTGCCACCTCGCACCGGCAGAGAGGGCGGAGTTCCTCAAGGCCTATCAGACCGCCCATCCGGGGCGGACACAGGCCCAGGGCAAGCTGGCCCAAGGGCGCAGCCTGACACTCACCTTGCCGGATCTTGGCGATGTCCGGCGCAACCAGGCGATGGACAAGGCCATTCTCGATTTCGTCGCCAGCCTCGTCCACTACACGCGCGCACTCGATCGCAAGACCAAGGGGGAGGAGGAACCGGTTCCGGATGAGCCTGGAGAAAGCCAGGTTCGGAGTTGAGTCCGAATATCGGTTCCTGCAGCGGCCCGATCTAACCACGAACAATATGGAGGCCCATGGAATGAAGAAGCTCATCAATGCTGTCGACGACGTGCTGGCGCAGAGCCTGGACGGATTCGCGGCCGCGCACGCCGACATCGTCACCCTGGGCGAGGAGCGCAAATTCGTGCGCCGCCGCCAGGTCAAGCCCGGCAAGGTGGCCCTCATCTCCGGCGGTGGGTCCGGTCATGAGCCGCTGCATGCCGGCTTCGTCGGCTTCGGCATGCTCGATGCCGCCTGTCCGGGCCAGGTCTTCACCTCGCCCACGCCCGACCAGATGATGGCGGCGGCCGAGGCCGTCGATGGCGGTGCGGGCACGCTCTATATTGTCAAGAACTACGAGGGCGACGTGATGAACTTCGCCATGGCGGCGGAGATGGCCTCCGGCCCCGTCGAAAGCCTGATCCTCGACGACGACGTCGCCGTTGAGAATTCGACCTGGACCACCGGCCGGCGCGGCGTTGCCGGTACGCTGATCGTCGAGAAGATCCTGGGCGCCGCGGCCGAGCGTGGCGACGACCTCGCGAGCCTCAAGGCATTGGGCGCGCGCGTCAACAGCCATACGCGCTCGATGGGCGTAGCGCTGACCTCCTGCACGGTGCCGGCCGCCGGCAAGCCGACTTTCAGCCTCGGCGAGGACGAGATGGAGATGGGCGTCGGCATCCATGGCGAACCGGGCCGTCGCCGCGTCAAGCTGGCTTCCGCCGATGCCATCGTCGACGAGATGCTGGGCGCCATCGTCGGCGACCTCTCGCTGACCTCGGCCACCGAGGTCCTGCTCTTCGTCAACGGCTTCGGCGGTACGCCGTTGATGGAGCTTTATCTGATGCAGGATAGGGCCCGCAAATGGCTCGACGGCAAGGGCATCAAGGTCGCCCGCTCGCTGACGGGCTCCTATGTCACTTCGCTCGACATGGCCGGCTGCTCGCTGACGCTCTCGGTGCTGGACGACCAGGCCAAGGCGCTGTGGGATGCGCCAGTGCATACCCCGGCCCTGCGCTGGGGTATGTGAGGGGCGTGGGCTTGTCGGGTGCCGCGGGGCCAGCAGCTTTTGGTCCAGACGAATAAGACGCAATCTTCCTTCTCCCCTTGCGGGAGAAGGTGCCCCAAAGGGGCGGATGAGGGGTGACGCAAAACCTTCCCCGAGATATGCGCCAACATCCCTCATCCGTCATTGCGCCTTTTCTTGCTGCCTCAACCCGCCAGCAGTTCATCCGTCGAAGCAAGCTTGGCGTAGCCGAAGGCGAGCGATGCCATGGCGGCGGCATGGACCTGCGCCGCCGGTACGGTGACTCCGCCGAATTCCAGGTCCCGTGTGGCCGCGGCATCATGGGCAACGGTGACCGCATAGCCGAAATCGGCTGCCGCCCGGGTCGTCGCCTCGATGCACATATGGCTCATCGCGCCGGCGACCAGGAGGTCGGTGACGCCGGCATCGTCGAGCAGCTTCTTGAGGTTGGTGTCCCTGAAGGAGTTGGGGAAGTTCTTGACGACGACCTCTTCGCCGGCGCGGTTGGCGACACCCGGGTTGATCTCGGCGCCCGGCGTGCCGGCCACGAAGAAGGGGGCATCCGCCTTGGCCGCTTCATGGCGCACATGCACTACGAGGTCGTTCTTCGTCCGGGCCGCCTCCAGCAGGCGCGCGGCATTGGCGGTGGCCGCCTCGATGCCGGACAGGGTCCATTTGCCTCCCGGGAAATAGTCGTTCTGGATATCGACGAGGATCAAGGCACGCTTGGACATGGGGTGTTTCTCCAGTTTCAAAGGATGTCGTGATTGCTGAAATAGGACGCGCAGGGCAGAATGCCGATTGGCACATGTGACAAAAATCAGGGCGAAAGTGACAAATGACCTCGGCTCCCTCCGAGATCGGCCTGCTGGCCTATCCCGACGTTCAACTGGCCGCGCTCTATGGTCTGACCGACCTCTTCGCCATCGCCGACAGAATCGCGCGGGAGCGCAGGGAAGGCAGTGGCCCGCTGCTGCGAGTGAGCCATTGGGAGTGTGATGCCGGCGGCCAGATCCGCAATCGTGACGGCGCGGACGACGCGATCCCAAGCATGATCATCCTACCGCCGAGCCTGGCAAAGCCGCCGAGCGACGCCTGGACCTCCAACCTCGCCGAATTCCTGCGCAACTGTCATGGTCGCGGCAGCGTGCTTGCCTCGGTCTGCATCGGCGCTTTCCTGCTCGCGGAAACCGGATTGCTCGACGGGCGCGAGGCGACCACCCACTGGAGCTACGCCGATGATCTCGCCGAGCGCTTTGGCAAGGTCAGGGTGGATTCGGCCAAGATCGTGATCGACGACGGCGACATCATCACTGCCGCCGGATTGATGTCCTGGACCGATCTCGGCCTGAAACTGGTGGAGAAATTGCTCGGAACCAGCGTGATGGTGGCGACGGGACGCGCCATGCTGGTGGATCCGCAGGGGCGCGAGCAGCGCCATTACAGCGTGTTCTCGCCGCGGCTCAACCACGGCGACGGAGCGATCCTCGCGGTTCAGCACTGGCTCCAGCAGGCCTATGCCGGCGACGTCGACGTCAACGCCATGGCGGCCAGGGCCGGGTTGGAAAGGCGCACCTTCCTGCGCCGTTTCGGCAAGGCCACGGGCCTGAGGCCCATCGAATATTGCCAGCAATTGCGTGTTGCCAAGGCCCGCGACATGCTGGAGACGACGCGGCTTTCCTTCGACCGCATCGCCTGGAATGTCGGCTATGGCGATCCGGTTTCCTTCCGCAAGATCTTCGTGCGGACGATGGGATTGACCCCGGGCGATTATCGCCGCCGCTTCGGCGCGGCGTGAGCCACGGGGGCCGTCGTGTCCGACAAGTGTAATTCAAGGCACACTTGCAGGGTATTTTTCAACTATCAAGATTGCTGCGAAAGTCGTTGGGATTTTGCTCGGGGGATTGGCCATGCGCAGGATCGGCGTTCTGATCTGCGGATTGCTTTTCTGGACTCTGCTTGATCCGGCCCAAGCTGGTATCGCAGACGATATCTATGCCCAAGGCAATCATGCCGAGGCTTTCAGGCTTTATAAGGCGCAAGCCGAAACAGGCGATGCGAGTGCCCAGCTCAAGATCGCCGTGATGCTGCATGAAGGTCGGGGCGTTGCGCGAGACGATGTTCAGGCCGCCGCCTGGATGCGCAAGGCGGCCGATCAAGGCAATGCCAACGCGCAATACAATCTTGCTTCCCTCTACCTCAAGGGAGAAGGGGTGCCCCAGGATTATGGGCAGGCGGCTTTTTGGTATCGCAAGGCTGCTGACCTGGGACATGCCGGAGCGCAGAATGCTCTCGGCTTTCTCCATGCCAAAGGCTGGGGCATGCCGCAGGATTTCGGTCAGGCCGTCATATTGTTTCGCAAGGCACTGGCGCGGGGGGATAGCGAGGCTCAGTATAATCTCGGCATCCTCTATGAACGCGGCCAGGGCGTGGTACAAAACAATGCCCAGGCAGTAGCCCTTTTCCGCAGCGCGGCCGAGCGGGAGCATGTCAAGGCGCAGATTGCCCTCGGCACCATTTACGCTGAGGGACGGCAGGATTTGGCTCAAGATTATGGCCAGGCCGCCTTCTGGTTCCGCCGAGCTGCCAACCGGGGCAACGCCGAGGCGCAATACGGTCTCGGCCAGATGTATCTTCAAGGCAAAGGCGTCACGCAAAGTGCCAGCCAAGCCGCCGATTGGTTCCGCAAGGCGGCAGACCAGGGCAATGCCGCTGCGCAGAACAGCCTAGGTTCCCTCTACGCCAGTGGTCGGGGCGTGTTGCAGGAAATTGCGCAAGCTGCCGCCCTTTATCGCAAAGCGGCTGCTCAAGGCCATGCCGGCGGACAGTACAATCTTGGCCTGCTCTACGCCGACGGCCGGGGTGTCGCCCAGGATTACGGCCAAGCTATCGAGCTGTATCGCAAAGCAGCCGTTCAGGGAGATGCCTTGGCGCAGAACAATCTCGCCGTTCTCTTTGCCGAGGGGCTGGGCGGGCCGCGCGATTATACCCAATCGGCCGCCCTATTCCGCAAGGCGGCCGAGCAGGGCCATGTCGAGGCGCAGTTCAATCTCGGGCTCCAATATGCCAGGGGACTGGGCATGCCCCTGGACTACGGCCAAGCGGCCTTGTGGTATCGCAAGGCCGCGGATCAAGGCCATGCTGGTGCCCAAACCAATCTCGGTCTGCTCTATCGAAACGGCCAGGGCGTGGCCCGGGATTACGAGCAGGCGGTAGCCTGGCTCGGCAAGGCGGCGGCCCAGGGGGATGCCGATGGCCAGAACAGCCTCGCTGCCCTCTATGTCGAGGGCCAGGGCGTCAAGCGGGACTATGGTCGGGCGGCCGACATTCTCCGTAAGATCGCCGAACGGGGACACGCCGGAGCGCAATACAATCTCGGCTTCCTCTATGAAAAGGGGCTAGGTCTCACCCAGGATTATGGGCAGGCCGCGTTCTGGTTTCGCAAGGCCGCGGATCAAGGGGATGCGGGGGCGTTGAACGAACTGGGTTCTCTCCATGCCCTCGGGTACGGTGTGTCACAGGACCATGCCAAGGCTGCCGAACTCTATCGCAAGGCCGCTGATCGAGGCTTTGCCAGGGCGCAGTACAACCTCGGCATTCTCTACGCCAATGACCAGGGGACGGCACGAGACTATGCCCAGGCAGCCTTTTGGCTGAGCAAGGCTGCGGATCAGAATGATCTCAACGCTCTGGTGGACCTGGGCGTGCTTCATGCCAATGGCTGGGGGGTAAAGCAAGATTATGCCCGAGCCGGGGAGCTCTATCGTAAAGCCGCCGCGCAGGGCCTGGCCAGGGCACAATACTATCTCGGCGATCTCTATGAGAACGGTCGCGGCGTGCCGCGCGATTATGTCTTGGCCGGTGGCCTTTATGGCAAGGCGGCCGAGCAGGGCGATGCCGACGCGCAGAACAGCCTGGGCATGCTCCATGCGAATGGCTGGGGTGTCACACTGGACCTGGGACAGGCGACCGCGCTTTACCGCAAAGCCGCCGAACAGGGCAATGCCAAGGCGCAGTTCAATCTCGGCACGGCTTATCTGCAGGGCAAGGGCGTCGCACAACGCCAGGATGAGGCCGCCCTCTGGTTCCGCAAGGCCGCCGACCAAGGCGATCTCCACGCTCTGAACGCCCAAGGCGTGCTTTACGCCAATGGCTGGGGCGTGGCGCAAGATTATATCAAGGCCGCGGCTCTCTTCCGTAAGGCCGCTGACCGAGGCAATGCCCAGGCACAATTCAATCTCGGTCGCCTTTGTGCCAACGGGCAGGGGGTGAGGCAGGACTATGTCGAGGCCGTGGCGCTCTATCGCAAGGCTGCCGATCAGGGCGACGCCAATGCACAGAACGACCTCGGCGCGCTCTATGCCAAGGGTCAGGGCGTAGTGCAGGACCAAGCCACGGCTGCAGCGTTCTACCGTAAGGCGGCCGTCCAGGGCCATGTCACCGCGCAGGTCAATCTCGCCGCCCTCTATGCCAACGGTCAGGGCATGCCGCAGGACTATTTCCAGGCTGCCTTCTGGCTCGGCAAGGCGGCCGAGCAGGGTGACGCCGCCGGGTTGGATGGCCTTGGCACCCTTTATGCCAATGGTTGGGGCGTGCCGCAGGATTACGTCATGGCTGCGGACCTCTTGCGCAAGGCGGCCGATCAGGGGCGTGCCAGCGCGCAATATGCGCTCGGCACCCTATATGCGCGGGGGCTGGGCGTTGCCCGCGACAAGCAGCAGGCTTTGTTCTGGTTTGGCAAGGCTGCGGACCAGGGACATGCCAAGGCCAAGGCTGAACTGCAGGCAGCAATACCGGCGCAGTGAAAGCTCTGAAGCATCGGCAAGGAAGGTCGGCGATCGATTGGGCGCCTTTCGTCCCGCGCGCTCCGGCTCAATCCTTCAGGCTTGCCTCGATCAGCATGTCGGCGATTACCGCGACCGAACCGGCCGGCCCGCCCTCGTGGAAGATCTGGCCGCTGACGAAAGCGCCTTCGATCAACAGCAGCAGCCCGTCGGCGAGCAAGCCCGGATTCCTGGCGCCCATGCGCTCGGCCATGCCTTCCAGGCGTTCGCGCAGCAACACCTTGCCGCCCTCGGCGACCATGCGGGCGGGATTGTCCTCCTCCGGATATTCCACGGCGGCGTTGCTCAGCCCACAACCGCGGTAGCCGGCCAGGGTTGCCCTTTCGCCGAGGCCTGCCAGGTAGTTGCGCAGATGGGTGCGCGGGTCGTTCTCGAAGCCGACGCCCGCACCCTCGAAGCGGGCCCAGAACTCGGCGTCGTAGACCCGGACATAGGCGGCCGCCAGTTCATCCTTCGAATTGAAGCAGCGATAGAGCGTCGGCTTGGTCACGCCGGCTTCCGAGGCGATGGTATCGACGCCGACAGCCCGGATTCCCTCCTTGTAGAAGAGTTCGCGCGCAGTCTTGAGGATGCGTTCCGCCGCGCGTGGCTGCGGTGGCGAAGCGGCGTTTGCGGATCCGGTCATTTGCCTCTTTCCAATTTTCGACAACGATGTTACAGACCGGTACGTATCAAGTCAATCTCGACATCCTACAGGTCTTCCGATGCAGCGCGTCAGCCGCCGGCCCTTCGGCCAGAATTATGCATTCGTCGTCGTCGCCGTCATCTTCCTTTCCCTGCTGGTGGCGGCCGGTGTGCGTGCCGCGCCCGGGCTGCTGCTCCAGCCCCTGCACAAGGCATTCGGCTGGGGTATCGACACGATCTCGCTTTCGGGGTCGATCGGCATCCTGCTCTATGGCCTGGTCGGCCCCTTCGCCGCGGCCCTGATGAACAAGTTCGGCATCCGCCGGGTGCTGGTCATCGCTCTGACGCTGATGGCCGCCTCGATCGGCCTTAGCCTGCTGATGACGCAGTCCTGGCAGTTGATCGCGACCTGGGGCGTGCTCTCCGGGCTCGGGTCGGGCTGCGTCGCCATGGTGCTGGGTGCCACCGTCGCCAATCGCTGGTTCAAGACCAATCGCGGCCTGATCATGGGGCTGATGGCGGCCAGCGCGGCAACGGGCACGCTGATCTTCCAGCCTGGTCTTGCCAAGCTTTCCGAGATCGGCGGCTGGCAATTGGTGGTCGCGGCCGTGGCGATTGCCTGTGCTGTCCTGATTCCGCTTGCCTTCTTCCTGGTGCCCAACCATCCCAGTGACATCGGCCAGCGCCCCTATGGCGCCGATCCCTCCGCGCCGATCGAGCCGCCACAGGCCCAGACCGGCCTCATCGATGCCTCGCTCGGCGCGCTGGTGCGGGCAGCCCGCACGCGCACCTTCTGGTACCTGTTCGCCACCTTCTTCATCTGCGGCTTCACCACCAACGGCCTGGTGGGCATGCACCTGATTTCCTTCTGCGGCGACATGGGCATCCCGGAAGTGCAGGCCGCCGGCCTGATGGCGATGATGGGCATCTTCGACCTCTTCGGCACCACTTTCTCGGGCTGGCTGACCGATCGATACGATCCGCGCAAGCTGCTCTTCATCTATTACGGCCTGCGCGGCATCGCCCTGATCTATCTGCCCTTCAGCGGCTTCAACATCTATACGCTCACCATTTTCGGCGTGTTCTACGGCCTCGACTGGATTGCCACCGTGCCGCCGACCGTGCGCCTGACCAACGAGGCCTTCGGCGATCGCGACGCTCCCGTGGTGTTCGGCTGGATCGCGGCGGGCCACCAGATCGGCGCCGCCAGCGCTGCGGCCCTGGCCGGCTATATGCGGGTGCTGCAGGGAAGCTATGTCGAGGCCTTTCTCTTCTCGGGCCTCACCGGTATCATCGCCGCGCTGATCGCCCTCCTGATCGTGCGCCAGCGCGTGACGGCGGTTGCAACTGCCTGATGGGCGCCACCAGAAAATTGCCGGCCGCGTCAAGCTGCCGGTTTGCGCCGGGCATTTGTTAGACTAATGTCCGGCCAGTTTTGTTACCTCTAGGATCTTCCCGATGACACTGCATGCCCGTAACTTCATCGCCGGCGAATGGGTCGCCTCGTCCGATCTCGCGCCGGACGTGAATCCCTCTAACACCGCCGAGATCGTCGGGCACTTCCCCCGGGCGACCAAGGCCGAAGCCGAAAAGGCCATTGCTGCCGCCAAGGCTGCGTTCCCCGGCTGGAGCCGCTCGACCCTGCAGGAACGCCACGACGTGCTCAAGCGCATCAGCGACGAGATCCTGGCACGCAAGGAGGAGCTCGGCGCCATCCTGTCGCGCGAGGAAGGCAAGACCCTGCCCGAAGGTATCGGCGAGGTGGCGCGGGCCGGCCAGATCTTCGGCTTCTTTGCCGGTGAAGCCTTGCGCCTGGCCGGCGAGATCATCGGCTCGGTCCGTCCCGGCGTCGGCGTCGAGGTGACGCGCGAAGGCATCGGCGTGGTCGGCCTGATCACGCCCTGGAACTTCCCTGCGGCCATTCCGGCCTGGAAGATTGCCCCCGCGCTCTGCTACGGCAACACCGTGGTGCTGAAGCCGGCCGACCTCGTGCCGGCCACTGCGCATGCCCTTGGCGAGATCATCGCCCGCTCCGGCCTGCCGGCTGGCGTGTTCAACCTGGTGATGGGCCGCGGCTCGGTGGTCGGCGAGGCACTGCTGTCCTCGCCCGACGTCGATGCCATCTCCTTCACCGGCTCGGTCGGTACCGGCCGCAAGATCGCCGCGACCTGCGTCGCCTCTTCGCCGATGAAGAAGGTACAGCTCGAAATGGGCGGCAAGAACCCCTTCGTCGTGCTCGACGATGCCGACGTCAAGGTGGCGGTGGAAGCCGCCGTCAACGGCGCCTTCTTCTCCACCGGCCAGCGTTGCACGGCCTCCTCGCGCCTGATCGTCACCGATGGCATCCATGATGCCTTCGTTGCCGCGCTCGTCGAGCGTCTCAAGGGGGTTACCGTCGACGATGCCATGAAGGCCGGCACCCATATCGGCCCGGTGGTCGATCAGAGCCAGCTCGACCAGGACCTGAACTACATCAAGATCGGCAAGGACGAGGGCGCCAAGCTCGCCTTTGGCGGCGATCTGGTGAAGCGCGAGGCGCCCGGCTTCTATCTGACGCCGGCCTTGTTCACCGGCGCCAGCAACGACATGCGCATCGCCCGCGAGGAAATCTTCGGGCCGGTCGCCGCCGTGGTACGCGTCAAGGATTATGACGAGGCGCTGGCCGCCGCCAACGACACCGAATTCGGCCTCTCCGCCGGCATCGCCACCACCAGCCTGAAATACGCCACGCATTTCAAGCGCAATGTCCAGGCCGGCATGGTGATGGTCAATCTGCCGACGGCGGGCGTCGACTATCACGTGCCGTTCGGCGGGCGGAAGGGCTCGAGCTACGGCCCGCGCGAGCAGGGCCGCTACGCCGCCGAGTTCTACACCACGGTGAAGACCAGCTACACGCTGGCCTGAGGCGGCTCGCCTTCCGTCAACTTTGCGAGGGAGCGCGCGAGATTGGCGCGCGCTCTTTCCTCCAGCCGTTCGGCGAAAAGGTCGCTGAAATAGAGCCTTGGGCGGGCCATGAAGCGCTGCAGCACGGCAGCCCGCCCGATGCGCCAGGCCGTCTCGGGCACATGCGCATATTCGCGGCGCACCGCCGCTTCATAGGCATCGAAGCGCGCCGCCTCAGCGCCGAGGATCTGCAGGTCGAGATCGAGGAAATAGGCCATGTCCGCCCGTTCCTGCGGGCCGACATCGCCTGCAAGCTCATGTTTTCGGGTGGCCAGGATCAGCGTCGCCACCCGTTCCAGTCTGCCCTGCCCGAGCCGCCTGCCGAGAACCTGCCGGGCAAGATCGGCGCTGCGCTCCTCATTGTCGGGCGCCGCGGCATCGTAGATGGCATCGTGGAACCAGATCGCGAGTTCGACGGCTTCGGCATCATGGAGGAGGGGGCGACAGTCCTGCAGCTCCGCCAGCATGGCCTCGATATGGCCGATATCGTGATAATGCCGGTGCGGATCCCGATAGGCCGTGAGCAAATCGGCGAAAGCCGGCTCGGGGATGGCCGCCGGTCTGGCGGGATTATCACCAGGGTTCATCGCAGCAACTCCCGGCGCGTCCATTCGGCCAGATTGCCAGAATCGTCACGGGCTCCGGCACCAGATTGAAGCTCGGCGAGCAGGTCCCGGCTGAAGGCTGTCGCGCCGATCTCGTCGATCAGCCTGAGAATGACGGCCTGCGCCTCGTCCTGACTGGCCTGCACCTCGGCGGGCGTATGCCGGCTCCACAGATAACCCTTGTCGTTATAGCCGGCGATGCCATGGAGATGGTCGACGAGACGCTGCCGGGTGGTGGTCAAGCTGGACTCTCCGCTGGACTCGGACGTCCATATGCCCGGAACTTATGCCTCAAATCGCACCCGAAAGCTCGAAATTGCCGGCATTGAGAAGGTTGGCGATGATGCCGAGCGCCTGTCGCAATTCGCCGCGCGAGGGTGCGGCCCCCACATTGATGCGGACGGCGTGGGCCAGGGTTTCCCGCCCGATTGCGAAGGCATCGGCGGGCAGCACGCCGACGCCGCGCTGGCGGCAGGCCCTGGCGAAACTGGCGCCGCGCCAGGGCTCGGGCAGGTGCAGCCAGGCGTGGGGCGAGGCTTCGTGGGTCTGGATGTCGAAAGCGGCGAGCGCTTCAGCGAGGATTGCCTGGCGCTCGCGAAGTTCCTCGCGCTGCCGCTCGATGATGCGAGCCGCCGTTCCTTCCTCCAGAAGGCTGGTCGCGATCAGCGGAATCAGCGGACTGACGCTCCAGCAGTCGATCCTCAACGCTGCCGCGACATTGCCGAGCACGGCGCGCGGGGCCACCACGAAGCCGAAACGAAGGCCCGGTGCGACGCATTTCGAGAGGCCACCGACATAGACCGTGAGTTCAGGTTCCAGCGTGGCGAAGGAGGGGAGGGACGTTTCGAGCAGCGGGCGATAGACATCGTCCTCGATGATCAACACATTGTGTCGTCTGGCGATCGTGGCCAATGCTCGGCGGCGGCCCTCGCTGAGGGTCACCGTCGTCGGATTATGCAGGCTCGGTACCAGGAAGACCGCGCGGGGGCGCCAGGTCTGGCAGGCGTCCTCGAAGGCATCCGGGCGCATGCCGTCGCGATCGGAAGGAAGGCCGCGCAGGTCGAGACCGTGCGAGCGGCACAGGGCGCTGATGCCCTGATAGGTGATCTGGTCGACCAGGATGACGTCGCCTGGCTGGGTCAGGGCCCGCAACACGCAGGCCAGGCCGTGCTGAGCCCCGTCGGTCAGCACCACGCGGCTGGCGTCGCCATCGCCCGCAACGTCCTGTAGCCAGCCTGCCACGGCGGTCCGGGCCCATAGCGGCCCTTCTGGGGGATGATAGTCCTGCAGGGCCGGGAAGCGACGATCCCTGGACAAGCGAGGCAGCAGCGCCGACAGGGCTTCGAGATAGGCGGAGGTGGCCGGCCGGTTTACCGACAGGTCGATCAGGCCGGCCTCGTCGCTGGGGGCGGATTTGAAGCCGGGGTCGTCGGTTTCGCGGGGGGCCACCAGGGTGCCGCGACCCGGGCGGGCTTCTACCAGGCCGCGCTGCTGCAGGGTCGAGAAGGCACGGGTGACCGTGGTGACGTTGAGGCCGAGGGCCTTGGCGATTTCGCGCTGGGGCGGCAGTTTCTCGCCTTCCGTCAGATCGCCACGGGCGATGCGTTCGCCGATGGCATCCGCCAGGCGTTGATAGATCGGCCGGTCGTTTTCCGGCAGCTCCAGATTATCCAGCATCTGCGTTCGGCGTTCCCAAAGGCCACCCTTTGGCCCCTCTTAGCATGGCGGATGAGCTCAGACAATGCGAGTTGTATGCGGTTTATCATAGAGACTTCGCCAATTGTATCCCATACAATTGGGTGATTTTGTGCCATTGTAGGGCCTTGACGCAGCCAAGCTTCGCAAATATGGTCACTCAAATAAAAGTTGTATGGTCACACAATTCTAACCCAAGGTCACGCGCCTCAAGCTCCAGGCAGAACCGTGGCGGCGGCACAGGGCAACCCTAACGGGCGCAGCGAAGGGGAGGTTGGGACAGCGATGGCAGCCCAGTCAGGCGATGGCAAAAAGGATGGCGCAAAATTCGTCGAATTCATCGACGTCGAGAAGATGTATGGCAGCTTCCATGCCGTGCGGCGGCTCAATCTCGATATTCGCCGCGGCGAGTTCCTGACCTTCCTCGGGCCCTCCGGATCCGGCAAGACCACCACCCTCAACATGCTTGCCGGATTTGAGCGGCCCAGTGAGGGCATGATCCGCCTGGACGGGCAGCCGGTCGAGCGGATGCCGCCCTATGAGCGCAATATCGGCATGGTCTTCCAGAATTATGCGCTCTTTCCGCATATGAGCGTGGCCGACAACGTCGCCTTCCCGCTGTCGGTGCGCAAGATCCCCAAGAGCGAGATCGGGCCTCGCGTGGTCCGTGCCCTCGAAATGGTCAAGCTTGCCCAGTTCAAGGACCGCAAGCCGACGCAGCTTTCGGGCGGCCAGCAGCAGCGTGTCGCCCTGGCGCGTGCGCTTGTCTACGAGCCTACCTTGGTGCTGATGGACGAACCGCTCGGCGCCCTCGACAAGAAACTACGCGAGCATATGCAGATCGAGCTCAAGCAGCTTCACGAGATGCTGGGCGTGACCGTCGTCTATGTGACGCATGATCAGAGCGAGGCCCTGACCATGTCGGATCGCGTCGCCATCTTCGAGAGCGGCGAGATCGCTCAGATCGGCTCGCCCGACCAGCTCTACAACGACCCGGCAACGGCCTTCGTCGCGAGCTTCATCGGCGAGAACAACGCTCTCGACGGCACGGTGGAACGGGTGAATGGCGACGAATGCGCCGTCATGTTGCCCGACGGGCTGAAGGTCATCGCCAAGGCGGTCGGGCCGCTGCCCCAGGGCGCGCCGGTCCAGCTCGCCATCAGGCCCGAGCAGATCAAGCTGGCGGCCGAGGTGAACGGCCACGACAACCGCATCGGCGCCACGGTCGATGGCTGCATCTATCACGGCGACCATCAGCGCCTGCTCGCCCGGCTCGCCAATGGGCAGATCCTGACGGTCAAGATTCGGCCCGAAGCCAGCATGGCCATGGGCGAGCCTGTCGATCTTGCCTGGTCGACCGGCGACTGCCGCGCCTTTCCGATGGGTACCGCGATAAGTGGTGGGCATTAGCGCACCTTACGACCGAACGAGCCTGCCAAGAGGCGCAAGGACACGTCGAAACGCAGAGTTAGGGCGAGAGAATATCCAACCATGAAAGCGCCTTGCTCTGGATAACCGGGAGAGAACCATGAGACGCCTGAGATTGTCGCTCGCACTCGCGCTGGCTGGAGCAGCGCTCTGTCACCAGGTGCAGGCCGCCACTGCGGGAGAGCTGACCATCATGGCGACGGGCGGCGCCTGGCAAGCCGCTCTGCGCCAGGCCTGGTTCGAGCCTTTTGCCAAGAAGGCCGGCATCACCTTCAACGAGCAGGAATATACGGGCGAGCTCGGCAAGATCAAAGCCATGGTGGAGACGGGCGACGTCCCGATCGACCTGGTTACGGTCGAGACCTCGACCGTGCTGCAAGGGTGCGATACCGGCGTCCTGATCCGGCTGGATTACGCCAGGATCGCCGATCGTTCGCGTTTCCTGCCCGGGACGGCCTTGGATTGCGGCGTCGGCATCGATGTCTACGGCGATGTGCTCGCCTATGACTCCAGCGTGCTCAAGCAGGCTCCCGCTTCGGTGCTCGACATCTTCGATACCCAGAAATTCCCCGGCAAGCGGGCCATGCGCAAGGCACCGGCCCAGAACCTCGAATGGGCGCTGATGGCCGACGGAGTACCGATCGACCAGGTCTATGAGGTGCTTGCCACTCCGGAAGGCGTCGATCGCGCTTTCAAGAAGCTGGATACCATCAAGAAGGACATCGTCTGGTGGGATGCCGGCGCCCAGCCGGCGCAGTTGCTCGCCTCCAAGGAAGTGGTGATGACCACGGCCTGGAACGGCCGCATCCAGAGCGCGATCGACCAGGACAAGCGCCCCTTCGCTTTGGTCTGGAACGACCAGATCGTCGAATTCGATATGGTAGCCATTCCCAAGGGCGCCAAGAATCTCGACCTGGCCTATCAATATCTCAACTATGTGGCCCAGCCCGAGGTCAGTGCGCAGCTCGGCCGCTTCATTCCCTACGGCCCGGTGATCAAGGATGCGACACCCTTCATTCCCAAGGAAGTCCTGCCCAAGCTTCCCACCGCGCCCGAGAACATGCAGCGGCATCTGGTAGCCAATGTCGAGTTCTGGGGCGATCACGGCGAAGACCTGGTGAAGCGCTTCAACGCCTGGCTGGCGCAGTAGGAGACGTTTCGCGCGACGACACCATAATCGGTGCAACCTTTGTCATTGCCGGGCTCGGCCCGGCAATCCAGCTCGCCTCCCGTCGATGTGTACGGGATTCTGGATGCCCCGGGTCAAGCCTCGGGCATGACAAGGGCGGCGCCTTGGTATGAGACGGGGACCGCTATGTCATCCACCGCAATACCGACGAGCGGCATTGTGCCGAAGGCCCGGCGAAAGGTTGATCGCGAAGGCCTGCGGCCGCTCGCGCTCGCGGCGCCGCTGCTTCTGCTGCTCATCTTCAGTTTCGGCGCACCGATCCTGTCCCTGTTGTCGCGGGCTATCTATGAGCCGACGATCGCCAAAACCCTGCCGCGGGCGGCTGCCGCCTTGGCAAAGGATGATGCGGGCGTGCCGGGCGAGGAGACCTTTCAGGCCCTGGGCGCCGACCTGAAGGATGCGGCCGGGGCCGGCTCCATCAACGAATTCGCCAAGAGCTTGAACACGCGCCTGCCGGGTGCGCGCAGCCAGATCCTGAGGCTGGGGCGCAGTACGGCTTCCGGCCAGACGCTGGACAAGGCCGCCATGATCAAGGCGGCGCCGCTTCTCGGCCAGGAGCGCGGCTGGGCTGCTATCAGGGGCGGCCTCAGCGGTTTCACCACCTTTTATCTGCTGTCCGCCTTCGACCTGCGTTGGACCGACCAGGGCAGCATCGGCATGGTGCCTCCTGACCAGGCCGTCTTCCTGCGCGTGATCGGGCGAACCTTCCTGATCGCGACATTGGTGACGCTGGGAACGCTGGTTCTCGGTTTTCCCCTGGGCTATTGGATGACCAATCTGCGGCCGGCCCTGGCCGGGATCGTCCTGGTGCTGGTGTTGCTGCCCTTCTGGACCTCGATCCTGGTGCGCACGGCCGCCTGGACCGTGATCCTGCAGAAATTCGGCCTGCTCAACGATCTCTTGCTCTGGCTCGGCCTGGCTTCGGAGCGGCTGGAGCTGATGTACAGCCGCACGGGGCTGGTTCTGGCCATGATCCATATCCAGCTGCCCTTCACCCTGCTGCCGATCTACAGCGTGATGCGATCGGTCCAGACTTCGCAGCTCAGGGCGGCCCAGTCGCTCGGCGCCAGGCCCTTCACGGTCTTTCGCCGGATCTATCTGCCGCAGGTGATGCCCGGCGTGCTGGCGGGCTGCCTGCTCACCTTCATCCTCTGCCTGGGTTACTACATCACGCCCGTGCTGGTTGGCGGGGCCAGTGACCAGCTCGTTTCCAACTTCATCGCCAACTACGTCAATGTCGAGCTCAACTGGGAGATGGCGGCCGCATTGAGCTTCGTGCTGCTGGCTTCCACCCTGGGCCTCTATATCGGCATGACGCGCTATCTCGGCCTCGACATCTTCAAAATGGGGTGAGCCATCATGCTGTCGCCTTACCCAACGCTCGGTGAACGGATCCGCGTCGGCCTGCTCTGGACCTGGTGCGTCCTGGTGCTGATCTTCCTGGTGGTGCCCATCTTCGTGCCGGTGCCGCTGTCCTTCAACTCGGGGTCCTTCTTCACCTTCCCACTCCAGGGCGTGTCCACGCGCTGGTACGAGGTGGTGCTGGGCACGCCGCGCTGGCTCGCGGCTATCGGCAACAGCCTGCTCATCGGCATCGGGGCCACCATCCTGGCCACCGTGCTGGGGACATTGACGGCGATCGGCCTCTCCGATCCACGTTTTCCGGCCCGGCGCCTGATCGTACCGCTGCTCATCTCGCCCCTGATCGTGCCGGTGGTGGTGACCGCGGTCGGCACCTATCTCTTCTATGCGCGGATGGGCCTCGCCAACAGCTATGTCGGCATCATCCTGGCCCACACGGTGCTGGCGAGCCCCTTCGTCGTGGTCACGGTGGGGGCGAGCCTGTCCGGCTTCGACCGCAACCTCATGCGGGCGACCGCCATCCTTGGTGCCAGGCCTCTGACCGGCTTCTTCCGCGTGATGCTGCCGCTGATCCTGCCCGGCGTGCTGTCCGGTGCGGCCTTCGCCTTCGTGACCTCCTTCGACGAGGTGGTGGTGGTGCAGTTCCTCGCCAGCGCCAGCCAGCGCACGCTGCCGCTCGAAATGTTCACGGGCCTGCGCGAACAATTGAGCCCCGCTATCACCGCTGCGGCGACCCTGATGATGGGGCTCTCGATCATCCTGCTGGTGGTCGCCAATCTGCTGGCAAGGCGGTCGCGACGGATGGGAGAGGCCGTCGCGCCGTAAGCTGCACCGGAGAGAGCCTCAGTCGTAGAAGCCCGGAGACTGCTTGAAGCTCGGCCAGGCGTCGGGGTCGTGGCCGGTGACCACCTTGGCATCCGTCTTCGCCGCCAGGGACCGCAGCTTCTGCACGGAGCGCACCGTATCGACCGTCGAGGCAAGGAAGCCGGGCAGGGCCCTCTCGTTCCAATGGTCGAGCGTGTAGGCGGCATCGACAGCCAGCAGGATGGCGCCGCTCTTGGGCAGGGTGACCAGGAAGGACTGGTGACCCGGTGCATGGCCGGGCGTGAAGATCATCTTGAGCGTGCCGTCGCCGAACAGATCGTAGCCATCGGTGGCCTCGGCCTCCAGGAATTGCCATTTCAGGCCGGGCCGGTCGAAATCCGCGCGGATATAGCCGCCGGCGGCGAACCAGTCCGGCGCATAGGCATATTCATATTCGCGGCGTTGCACGACATGCACGGCATTGGGGAAGCGGCCGATCGCGCCGGTGTGGTCGAGATGCAGATGCGACTGCACGACATGGGTGACGCCGTCAGGCGAAATACCCATGGCGGCAAGCTTCTGCACGCAGCCATCGCTCTCCTGCATCACCGGCCAATAGGTCTTCGAGATGCCGCCCCAATAGCCTCGCGGATCGCTGGCGCACTCGACGGCATTACCACCATCGATCACCACCAGCCCCTTGGGGTGCTTGAGCAGGTACCAGGGCACGGGGATCTCGTAGTCCGTGTTGGCACCCTGATTCATCTTGATGTTGTGCAGCTTGCACTTCAGCGTGCCGCACTGGAACATGTGCAGTTCGATCTCACCCATGCTTTCCTCCTGGTATTTTTTCCGTCCGGCATGCCTACCAGTTGCGCAGGGACTGGCGCATGACGGCCTCGATCCCGGCGGCATCGATGGCCTTGGGTGCGCCGACCAGGAGGCGTTGCTGCTTGAGCGCCCCTTGCACCAGAGCGGGAATGTCTTCCTCGCCATAGCCGAGTTCGGCGATGCCCGATGGTGCACCCACAGCCTTCATCAGCCTGATCAGGGTGTCCGGCAGCGAGTCCGGGCCCGGATTGGCGATCGGCCCGGCATTGAGGAGCTCTGCCGCCTGGATGTGCTTGTCGGGCGCCGCGTCATAGGTGAAGCGGAACACGGCGGGGGAGGTGACGATCACCGAAAAGCCATGCGGCACGAAATTGTGGCTCGTTTCATAGCCGGGGGCGCTGTAGCTGTGCTTGAGGCCGGCGAGGGGATAGGCGCAGGCATGCGGGATGTGCACCCCCGCCGTGCCGAAGCCGATGCCGGCCATGGTGGCGCCGAGCATCATGGTTCCGCGCGCTTCCAGGTCATTGCCGTCGCGGACGGCGCGCTCGAGGAAGCGCCCGCCGAACTCGATCGCCTTGAGGGACCAGATGTCGGCCACCGGATTGCTGCCCTGATAGGGCGGCCGATCATCCGGCGTGGCCGGGCGCGGCCTGGCGTCGAAGGGGCGGGAGATGAAGGATTCCACCGCGTGGCAGACGACGTCGAGGCCGCAGGAGGCCGTGACCGCTCCCGGCGTGGTGCGCGCCAGTTCGGGATCGACGATGGCCAGCGTCGGCCGCATGTAGCGATGCGAGATGCCGGTCTTCATCTTGAGTTCGGGAATGTCGAGGACCGCCACCGTGGTCGCTTCCGAGCCCGAGCCGGACGTGGTCGGGATGGCGATCAGGGGGCGCAGGGGCGAGGGAGGCTTGCGGCCGCCGCCGACAGGCGCGTTGACATAGTCGATGATGGCGCCGCCATGACTGCGGATCAGGTTGGCCACCTTGGCGGTGTCGATGGTCGAGCCCCCGCCCAGGGCAACGAAGCCGTCGACATCCTGGGATGCGGCGAAGGCCGCAGCTTCCCCCAGCGATTCGATGGTCGGCTCGACGAGAATGCTCTCGAAGACGCTGATGCCGACGCCGGCGCGCGCGATAATGCCGGTGACGCGTTCGGTAATCCCGAGCCGGCGCAGCCGAGGATCGGCGACCAGCAATATCTTGTGCAGCCCAAGGCGCTTGAGCTCCCAGTCGAGTTCCTCGACCGCCCCATTGCCGAATTTGAGCTGCGTTGCCTCCAGGGTGAAGATGGTCTCGTTCGCGCCCCGATCGATGGGTGCCATCGTCATGTCCTCCTGCGCCGGCGACCATTCTGCCGAGCCGGGCGAGGGAGCCGCGCGGCCAGTCCGTGATCGGGTCGTATGTCCTGACTTGCGAAGTTGATGGGAGGCTTCCACAATGGTAGAAACATGTCAATATCACATAGTGACATGGTCATATGATGAATTTAGTCTCGCGATGTTTTGAAACGGATTGTCGGTCCGCGTAACATTTCCAATCTCGGCAATGGTCCGCTCGAGAATCCAGGAGGAGGCGTATTTGGCCCTCAAAGAGCGAATGCGCCCGGTCCCGGAAGCTGCGGGGCCTATCGGCGATGAGGACAGGCGGATCGGCAGGCCCTTGCCTCTGGCCGATCGGGTGGTTGCCGCGCTGCAGGAGGATATCGAGAAGGGGCACTATGAAGCGGGTGCCCGCCTGCCGACCGAGCCCGAACTGGCCGCCAGCTTCGGCGTCAGCCGCACGGTGATCCGCGAGGCGGTATCCCGGTTGAAGGCCGATGGCATCGTGGTCAGCCGCCAGGGCGCCGGGGTTTTTGTCAGCGCCGCCCCGCTGCAGCGCTCCTTCCGTATCCGCGATGCCGAAGTCGGCAGCGGCATTGCCCTGCGCGAGATCTTCGAATTGCGCCTGTGCCTCGAAGTGGAAGGTGCCGGTCTCGCCGCAGTCCGCCGTTCGCAAGACGATCTCGCCACGCTCCGGCACTGGCTGCAGGAAATGGATCGCACCAAGCTTGGCGAGGATCTCGGCGTCGGTGCCGATATCGAGTTTCATCGCGCAGTCGCGGCGGCAAGCGGCAATGGCAAGGTCGCCGATTTCCAGCGCTATCTATCCCTGCTGCTGCATCAGAGCGTGACGGTTGCCCGCAGCAACACCCTGACGCAGAAGGGGCCGGCTCATGTCGACAGCGTCATCGAGGAACATGGCGACATCTGCCGTGCCATCGAGGCGCGTTCGGCTGCGAATGCGCGCAGCGCCATGCGCCGCCATCTTTTGCGGGCGGCGACGCGGCTGGGAGTGATCGGGCAGGAAGAGGCGGCGCTCCTGGCTTAGGGCGCCGTCATTCGTCATAGCCGCCGGCCGGAACGTCCTGGATCGAGCCCGTATAGTCCTCGGACGGCGGCGGTGCCCCGCCGGCACCACGCTGCGCGGCGGCGACCCAGCCGGCGGGAGGGCGCGGGCGGCAGATGCTCTTGCTGCGTACGCCGTGGCGGGCGAGATCGAGATGCAGATGGTTGTCGTGCAGCGGCGCGCCGGGGCCGAGCACGGTGGTGAACTTGGCGCAGGCGCCAAAGGCGATATCGCGCCAGAAGCCGCGCTCCTGGGCCGAACCACGCCAGCCGGTCAGGATGCGCGTCTCGCGGCCGTCGGCCAGCTTGAAGCCCTTGACGTCGACGGCATTGGCGAAAGCGTGTTCGGACATGCGGCCGAAATGGCCATTGTTGCGCCGGCGGCAGGAATAGCTGCCGAACGTCGTCATCTCCACGATCGGGGATCCGAAATTGGCCATCGCCGCCGGCTGCACGTCCTGAACCAGCCAGCGTGTGATGGCGGGGATCATCGAGCAGGACAGCACCAGGCTGCGATCCATCGAGACCGAGAAGGGGCCACCGTCGGCGATACGAACCGGACCGGGGGATGGAGCAGCCCGGTAGGACATCGGAGCCGAAGCGTCGCCATCACCGATCGCTCCGGTCTGGTCGCCGACCGCTGCAGGCGGCAGCAAGCCATCCGGTGCGCCCGATGGTTGCGGAGCATATTGCGGCTGAGGTGCCTCATTCGGCTGAGGGGCCACGGTTGCCGGTGCGCGGGGCCGCAGCGCCG
Organism: Labrys sp. (in: a-proteobacteria); assembly: GCF_047605565.1. Lineage (NCBI taxonomy): Bacteria > Pseudomonadati > Pseudomonadota > Alphaproteobacteria > Hyphomicrobiales > Xanthobacteraceae > Labrys > Labrys sp. (in: a-proteobacteria). The sequence goes on along the minus strand of NZ_JASGFM010000014.1, from coordinate 62,881 downwards.
CATAGACGGGCGCGGCAGGTGCTCCGGTGGTATTGAGGGCGGTGACGCGGAAGGGGTGGTCGACACCGCAGACGCCAGGTCCTTCGATCGCCTGGGCGATGCGAATGCCGGCGGTTTCCCGGACCTCGCCGGAAGCAAGGCACTGGGATTCGGCTTGGGCACGCCAGGGTTCTCGCTCTTCGAGATTGAAGAACGACCCGCAACCAGCCAGGCTACCCAGAACCGTACCCAGCACGAGAGAACACGCAACGCGACGCAACATACCCGGAGTTTACCGGCCATTTTCAAAAAGAAGCGTTAACCGCGCGGACGTGATCAATTTCATCCACGAGGGTCGCTTCCACGATGGCCAATCAGGCCAAAAGCGTGTATGCCGCTTTGCCTTTTCCAAAGAGAAAAGTGTCATCCATGCCCACGGACGATGATCGGCCTTTGGCGAATTACATCGCGATCGTCCTCGCCGGCGGCGAAGGGCGGCGCATGGGCTGCAACAAGCTGTTGCTCGATATTTCTGCCCGCCCGATGATCCGCCATGTCGTCGAGACTATCCGCGGCGTCATCGCCGACGTCATTGTGGTGACCGGCCACCAGCAGGAACGCATCGAGGAGGCGCTCGTCCGTACACCGGTCGAATTCGTGGCTTCGCCTCCGTCCGATGGCGCGGCGACCGCAATCCGGCGGGCTTTTGAGCGCGCGCGCCTGCTCGCGGCCCAGAGGCGGTACGACGGTATCATGTTATGTGTCGGCGATCAGCCGCGACTGACGGAGCGTGAAATCGCCGGTTTGATCAAGCAATACAACGCCAGTGACCGGTGCAAGGCACTGGTTCCGGTGCGCGGCGAGCGAAGAGGCTACCCCGTGATGATACCGCCGGATTTTGACGTGGAGGGCGTTGATCTTTTGAGCGAAAGTCTGATTGCCGATTATCCCGACCAAATCGCGGCTTTTCCTACACGCAATCCTGTCTATGATTCCAGCTTGGACACGCCGGAAGATTTTCGGAGCTTTTTTGCAATCTCGGAACGTCTCTAGCACGTACTTTAATACCTAGAGCGCTCCGTATCGCGTGGAATTCGTCGGACTAGTTGCATGCGTGGGATGCCCGAATGTGGCCGTAGACGTTAGGTTTTGTGTGTTAAACTTTTAAAACAAAACCTAATACCAAAATATTGGCGTTTCAATTTTTGAAATATTTTGTATTTGTCTCTTTATATATTGAGTTAAATCTTAAATCCATGAGAATACCTCGCTAGTCAATTTTGCTTACAGGCCTATACCCGTGAGGTTAATCCACATTCGTACGGCGCATATCTTTGTATACCGCTTATGCAAGTCTTGCCCATTCGCGCGGTTGACGCTAAGGGCAGGTTGATAGAGCTCTTACCAGCCGCGAGGTCCGCAATGTCGTTCACGCTCACCCCCGAAAATACCCTCCCGGTCGACGGTGTCGCCGGGACATTGATCGGGCGTGTCTGGCTGCCGGATGTCGAGGGACCGGCCGTCGTGGTTGCCAAAGAGGATGGCCTGCACGACATTACCTCCAGCTTCCCGACGGTCAGGGATCTCTGCGAAGCGCGAAATCCAGCCCAGGCTGCCAAGGCGGCACCCTCCACCGAAATCGGGGCCCTTGCGGAAATCCTGGCCAACACGCCGCCGGCCAACCGCGACCTGCGCAAGCCCTGGCTGCTGGCGCCGATCGATCTCCAGGCCATCAAGGCGGCCGGTGTCACCTTCGTGGTGTCGATGCTCGAGCGGGTGATCGAGGAGAAGGCACGGGGAAACTCGGCCGCAGCCGCTTCCCTCAGGGCTGAGATCGTCAAGCTGGTCGGTGACGACCTAGCGCGCCTGCGTCCCGGCTCGGCCGAGGCTGCAAAGCTGAAGGAGGTGCTGATCGCCCAGGGCGCATGGTCGCAATATCTGGAAGTCGGTATCGGACCGGATGCCGAGATTTTCAGCAAGGCCCAGCCCATGGCGGCCGTCGGTACCGGCGCCGATGCCGGCCTTCATCCCAATTCGACCTGGAACAATCCCGAGCCGGAAGTGGTGCTGGTGGTTTCTTCTGCCGGCAAGATCGTCGGCGCGACGCTGGGCAACGACGTCAACCTACGCGATTTCGAGGGCCGGTCGGCCCTGCTGCTCTCCAAGGCCAAGGACAACAACGCATCGGCGGCGGTCGGCCCCTTCGTGCGCCTGTTCGACTCCACCTTCTCGCTCGATCATGTCAGGCGCGCCGACGTGACGCTGGAGGTACGCGGGCCCGAAGGCTACCGGCTCACCGGCATGAGTTCGATCTCCAAGATCAGCCGCGATCCTGGCGATCTCGTCTCGCAGATGATCGGCGTCAACCATCAGTATCCCGACGGCGCGGTCCTCTTCCTGGGCACCATGTTCGCGCCCATCGATGATCGCGACGAGAAGGGCAAGGGCTTCACCCACAAGATCGGTGATATCGTCACCATTGCTGCCCCCGAGCTCGGCTCGCTCACCAATCGCATGGTGCGCAGTTCCGACGCACCGCCCTGGACCTTCGGTGCCAGCCACCTCCTGCGCAACCTGGCCAGGCGCGGCTTGCTGTGATCGCCTACAGGCGGGCTGCCGCGTAACGGCGGATCCGGATGAAACTCCGAAGGCGCTCCCATTCAGGGCGCTCTCGCAGGCAATACCGTTCTCTTCGGCGGGTGGCTTCTGGATAGCCGGGTCAAGCCCGGCGCATCCACTCCCTCGAGCGATGCTGCCGCCTTCAGGCCAGTTCTTGCGAACGCAGCTGCTCTGGCGGGTGGCCGGCGGCTACGAAGCCCCGGACCGTCAGCCCGATTTTCCAGTTCTTCTGTTTGCCGGTGATCGAGAAGAGATTGTAGGAGGCCGGCCAGCGGGCACGCTCCGGGGCGGCCGAGGCCGAGGGGGTGCAGACCACCGGTATCGGCCCCTTGGGGCCCTTGATGCGATGCACCAGCCCGGTGTGGATATGCCCGTGCAGGACGAGCTCTGCCCCGGTACGGCGCAGCACGGCGTTCAGCCGGTCGCAATCGATCAGCATCGCGGTCGGTCCGGCATCCTGACGTCGCACGGGATGATGCAGCATGACCACGCGGCAATAGCCTTCATGCTCCAGATGTTCGAGGATGGGGCCGAGCTTGGCGATCTGGCGCGGACCGAGCTTGCCGGTGGCCATGAAAGGCGCGGTCGGAATCGCACTGGACAGGCCGACAAGCGCCACTTTTCCGCGGATGCGCACATAGGGAAAGCGCTCGTCCTCGTCGAGGGGATGGGCGCCGGCGTTGTCGCCGCGCATCCAGGGATCGAAGGCCGAAAGCAAATGGAGGGCGCCGCCCTTGGTGTAGGCATCGTGATTGCCGGGCACCAGCGAGACGAAGTCGGGCGCGCCGACGGTTTCGAGAAAAGCGCGCGCCGCCGGATACTCGCCAGGCAGAGCGAGATTGACCACGTCGCCGGTCAAGGCGATATGGTCGGGCGCCTGCGCATGCAAATCCACCAGGAGTTGCTGCAGCACATCCATGCGGTGGACGTCCCGGCGCCCTCGATTCCAGTTGATCCAGCCCAGAACCCGCTTTCCCGCCAGTTCCTTGGCCCTGGCTCGCGGCAAAGGCCCGATATGGGGGTCTGAAAGATGCGCGAGCTTGAACATGAGGAGGCAATCGGGGAGGCGGGGTAATCACGAAGCGACAGGCAGTGACGCTAGCGTGGCCATATGGCCTGCCTCTGTCAACGCAAAACGCCTGCACGTTCTCGCGAACGGCAGGCGTCGTTTTGGCCGGGGACCATCAACCGCCGCTACGCAGCGGGACGATCGTTAAGCTTTGCTGAAGGTCAACAATGCGACAGTGTCGCGGGTAGCCTGGGTCTTGGCACGGATACGAACGGCGCTGGCAAGCAGCCGGAAATAGGTAAACATCGAACTATACCGGGGCGAAGGCCCCTGGGTCTCCTCTATTGGGGTGGCGCTTCTATACCGCAGGAACAGGTATTTTACCAGCCGGTAAAGGCTGCTTGGCACGCTGGACAGCCATGCATGGGAGGGATGGCAGGGTGTGGGAAGTTTTTTTGCGATATGATCCCAGACAGGGCTTGGCCACTTCCTTACAATCACTGAGCGTCGATGAATGAATTCTTCTTCAATTACATTGCGACAGAAGATCGGACGTCTGGTGACTCCGCTTTTCATGGTCTATTCCCGCATGCAGCGCGGTATGACTTTGGGCGTGCGCGCCGCCGTGCTCGACGGGCAGGGCAGGGTCTTTCTGGTACGGCATACCTATGTCCCGGGCTGGTATCTTCCGGGCGGGGGTGTCGAGACCGGGGAAACCGCACTGGAGGCCCTGGCCCGTGAGCTGGATGAGGAGGGGCATATCCATCTCGAAGCATCGCCAGAGCTGCAGGGGCTCTATTGGAACCGGGAGATCAGCCGCCGCGACCACATTGCCTTCTTCTTGGTGCGGAACTACACCCAGGCACAACCCCGCCTGCCGGATCACGAGATCGCCGAGGCCGGCTTCTTTCCCCTCGATGCCCTGCCGGAGGAAACCACCAAGGCGACCCGCCGTCGGCTCGATGAAGTGGCGGGCCGGCGACAGCCGGATGGCCTGTGGTGATGCGGCGGTCCGTGCCGACGGCATCTGCGACGCGCGGGTTCCCCGAAATGGCACGATCCGCGCAGCAAAATATCGTCCGATCGATAAATCCGGTTGTAAGGCGGCCTCTTTTGCTGTACGCGCCGGCCATGATGACGAAGAGCCTTCAGCTGCGACGACGAACCGTGGTTTCGCCCCACTCCCTTTCGCGCGCCTGAACGGTCAAGCCGGCGGGCGCTCCCTGCCTGCCGGAACCATCGCAATGCCTGAAATCGCCATCGACCTCACCCCCGAGACGCCCGACGACGGTGCCGTCATCGACAAGCTGCACGAACGGGCCTTTGGGCCCGGCCGCTTCGCCCGCACGGCCTTCCGCCTGCGCGAAGGCGTGCCGCCGCATCCCAAACTGTCCTATGTGGCGCGCATCGGTTCGATGATCGTGGGCTCGATCCGACTGACATCGATCCATGTCGGCGAGGCCCCGGCCCTGCTGCTCGGCCCCCTGACGGTGGAGCCCGCCTTCCGCTCGCGCGGCATCGGCCTGACGCTGATGCAGGCCAGCCTGACCGAGGCCGCCGAGATTGGCCATCGGCTCGTCATCCTGGTGGGCGACGAGCCCTATTACAGCCGGGTCGGCTTCACGCGCATCGCGCCAGGACGGGTCATGCTGCCCGGGCCGGTCGATCCCCTGCGCCTCCTGGTGAAGGAACTGGTGGAGGGGGCCTTCGAAGGGGTTGCGGGCGCTGCGCGCGGCGGCTGAACCGGCCGGGCATTCCAGATATCGGGCTGGTCAGGTGGTCATGCGCACTGCTTCGTCCAGGAGGGCCTGACGCTGTGCGCCATCCTCCGTGAAGCCGCCGTCGATCCAGGCCTGCTCGGCGCGCGCGAGGATGCGGCCGATGCGCGGGCCAGGCTTGATGCCGAATTGCGCGAGATCCCTGCCGCTGAAGGGGGGCTCGGGAATGCTCCAATGCTCCGGTAAAGCCAGGGCCTCGGCAAAATCGGCGTCGGGGTGGTGCGCGGCCGCGACGAGCATGCCATCGCGATAAAGCTCCGGGCCCAGGCGATAAAGCCATTCCCGGGCCTTGGGAAGGGTGGGGGCGTGTCTGACGCGCTCCAGCAACAGGGCAATCGTGGCCAGGCGTTTGGCCTCGGCGTTCGATAGCCGCAGCCGTGCCGCCAGCCGCTCGGCATCCTGCCGCGTGAACAGGCTGAGGGCCGCCAGCCGCCGGATGGCGTCGGGTTTCGTCTGGCCCCGGGCTTCGAGGTCCGCGAGGCGACGAAACGCCTCGACGCGTGAGATAGCCCCCAGCAGAATGCCGAGAAAACCGGCAGCCTCGATCTCGGCGAGGACCTCGCTGGCGTGCGGCGCCGTGAGCAGTTTGAGGAGCTCGGCCCTGATGCGTTCGGCCGAGAGCCGGCGCAGGCCCTCGCGTCCGCGTATCGCCGCTGTGAAGCTCGCTTTATCAAGCGGTCCCTGCCCGAAACGGGCATGAAAGCGAAAAAGACGCAGAATGCGCAGATAATCCTCGGCGATACGCTGATCGGCCTCGCCGAGGAAGCGCACCCGCCGCTCGGCGATGTCGGCAAGGCCGCTGGCATAGTCGTGCAGCCGGCCGTCGGGGGTGAGCGAGAGGGCATTGATGGTGAAGTCGCGCCGGAATGCGTCGGCCCGGAAGTCGCGGCCGAAATGCACCACGGCGCGGCGGCCGTCGGTCTCGATGTCCTCGCGCAGCGTCGTCACTTCGAGCGGGTGGCCATCGATGACCACGGTCACGGTGCCGTGCTCGATGCCGGTGGGCACGACCTTCCAGCCGCGCGCCCGAGCCCGGGCCTGGGTCTCGACGGGCAGGGCCGTGGTGGCGATGTCCCAGTCGGCGACGGCCTCGCCGAGCAGGGCATTGCGCACGGCGCCTCCCACCACCCGCGCTTCTTCCCCGTCTTGGTTCAGGGCCGCGAGCAGCGTCGACAAGGGGGGCTTGTCGAGCCAGGGGAAACGCTCATCCATCCGGTCATGCATCCAATGGCATCTTCAAGAAAAGTCGTCGGGCTGCTCAGCTGAGAAAATGCGTCAAAACAATAAGTTAGAGAGAAAATCCGATTCGGAGAATGCGCACTTTTCCCTATCGTGTCTGAGGCTCGACCAGCTTGCCGTCCTCCATATGCGCGGGGACATAGGCACTGCCGGCAGGGGCTCCGCCATAATGGGCAAAGAGCGCCAGGCCAACCGCCATGCTCACCACACCCAGCGCGATCAGTCGCAGCAGCGGGACCCCTGTCCGCTCGGGGGTGCCAGGCTGGCCGCCGCGCAGCAGCACCCAGATCCCATAGACCAGGAAAGGCAGGATGAACAGCACTGCCTCGAACAGGAAAGGCCGGAACATCAGCTTGCGACCTTCATCGTCTCAGCCATAGATCCGCTCATAGAGGGTATGGATGATCCCCGCCGTCACGCCCCAGATATAGTGGCCCTGCCAGGGAATTGCATAATATTGGCGCATGGCACCGCGCCATTCCCGGCTTTCGGCAATGTGGTTGGCCGGATCCATCAGGAAGGCGAGCGGGCATTCGAACACGCTGTCGACCTCGGCGGGATTGAGATGCAGCACCATGCCCGGATCGGCCAGGGCCACCACCGGCGCGATACGGTAGCCCGAGCCCGTAAGATAGAGATCGAGATAGCCGATCGGGCTGATCAGGCTGGCCGACAGCCCGACCTCCTCCTCGGCCTCGCGCATCGCAGCTGCCAGGGCGCTGCCGTCGTCGGGATCGATGCGACCGCCGGGAAAAGCGATCTGGCCCGAATGGTTGCGCAGTGCGCTCGAACGATGGGTGAGCAGCACCGTGGGTCCGTCGGGCCGGTCGATGAGGGCGATCAGCACGGCCGCTGGCTTGGAGGGCGCCGCGGGCAATTCGGCAAGCAGGCCGGGGGAGAAGCGGTGATCGCCATGATCAGGCACGCTGTCGAGATGGAGCCCTGCCGGCGCCTCGACGGCAAGCCGGTGTCGGGCTCGTTCGAGGAAGGCCTCGAGCTCGGGATGGTGGGTCTCAGGGGGCAGGGCGGTCAGCATGTCAGGGATTAGTGTTTCGAGGCTCGGCACCGATTTCATCGGCAGGGGCCATGGCAAAGAAGCTGCCGCCAGAGGCGACGCCGAACAGGGCGACCCCGTCGACTTCCCGGATCTCGCCGAGGTCGGCAAGATCGTAATAGAGAGCGCGATTGACCCGAGCCCAAAGGCCGGCGCGCACATGCACATAGGGCTTCAGCCCCTCGGAAGCCCCGATCTCGAACCGCATGGGATGGTCCGGGCCGGCCTCGGTCCAGTCGTCGACATTGGTGCGGAAGGACAGGATCTGCCCGCCTGCGCCTGTTTCCACGCGCATTTCCACGGCGACGAAGGGCACGTCATCCACTGCGATGCCGACGCGCTCCACCGGCGTCACCAGCACATAGCGATCCTCGTCACGGCGCAGGATCGAGGCAAACAGCTTGACGAGTTCGATCCGCCCGATCGGGCTCTTCATGTAATGCCAGCTGCCATCGGCCGCGATGCGCATGTCGATATCGCCGCAGAACGGGGGATTCCACAGATGCACCGGACGGGCGCCGGCATGTTTGCCGGTTTCCTTGACGGCCTTGGTCAATCCGGCCAGATCGGTCTGGGCCATAGTCGAAAACACTCGGTGATAAAACGGACGTGAAAACGACAGACAAGCTCTCGCTCCTGCCTTAGTTGCTCTCTAGTATCCTGCGATACAAGGGAATCGCGCAAGCTTTCCCATTATCCAGCGCCTGTCCGGCGCGTTTCCTGCGAGGCATGATGACGGCCGATACCGCCACCAATCTCGATGAAGCCATCATCCGCTCGGCTGAAAACACGGCAGATCTGATCAAGCGGGCCCGCGAAGCGGTGCATGGCGTGATCTTCGGCCAGGAGGCCGTGGTCGATGGCGCCCTGATCACCCTGCTTTCCGGCGGGCACGGCCTGCTCGTCGGCGTGCCGGGCCTTGCCAAGACCAAGCTGGTCGAAACGCTCGGCGTGGTATTGGGGCTCGATGCCAAGCGCGTGCAGTTCACGCCGGACCTGATGCCCTCGGACATCCTCGGCACCGAAGTGCTCGACGCCAGCGAGACCGGCAAGCGCAGCTTCCGTTTCGTGCGCGGTCCGGTTTTTGCCCAATTGCTGATGGCCGACGAGATCAACCGCGCCTCGCCGCGCACCCAGTCGGCCCTGCTGCAAGCGATGCAGGAATATCACATCACCGTGGCGGGCGAGCGCCATGACCTGCCCAAGCCCTTCCATGTCCTGGCGACGCAGAACCCCCTCGAGCAGGAGGGCACCTACCCCTTGCCGGAAGCCCAGCTCGACCGTTTCCTGATGCAGATCGACGTGCCCTATCCCGATCGCGAGGACGAGAAGCGCATTTTGCTCTTCACCACAGGCGCCGAGGAGGCTCCCGCGCGGCCCGCCATGAGCGTGGAGGATCTCCTGAGCGCACAACGCCTGGTCCGGCGGTTGCCGGTCGGCGAATCGGTGGTCGAGGCCATCCTCACGCTGGTGCGCTCGGCCCGCCCCGGCGAGACGCCCGACCTTGCCGGCAAAATCGCCTGGGGCCCGGGCCCGCGCGCCAGCCAGGCCCTGATGCTCGCTGTGCGGGCACGTGCCCTGGTGCAGGGCCGGTTCTCTCCTTCGATCGACGATGTCATCGCCCTCGCCGAACCCGTGCTCAAGCACCGCATGGCCCTCAGCTTTGCCGCCCGGGCCGATGGCGAGAGCATCGAGGGCGTGATCGGACGCCTTGCGCGCAAATTGGGCTGAGCCGAATGGCGGTTTCCACGCGGCTGATCGACGAGCATAAGGCGGTCAGGTCATCAGGCCTGCAGCAGGCGGCGCTCGATCTGGCCGAAGCCATGCCCAGGCTTGCCCTGGAGGCGCGCCGCGTGGCGGCGACGGCATTGCATGGCCTGCATGGCCGCCGCCGGGCCGGACAGGGCGAGAATTTCTGGCAGTTCCGCCATTTTGCCCCCGGAGAGGCGGCTGCCAATGTCGACTGGCGCCGGTCGGCGCGTGGCGACGAACTTTATGTGCGCGAGCACGAATGGGACGCGGCCCAGACCCTGTGGCTATGGGTCGATCGTTCGATCTCGATGAATCTGGCGTCGAGCCTGGCGCAGACCTCCAAGCTCGAACGGGCACTGGTGCTGTGCCTGGCTTTTGCCGACCTCCTGGTGCAGGGCGGTGAACGCGTCGGCCTGATCGGCCTGGCCCGGCCGACCTCGCAGAGGGCGATTATCGAAAAATTCGCTCTCGCCTTGATGGCGGTGGCTCCGCCCGCCACGGCGGAGCGCAGCGGACTGCCCGAGCGGATTGCGCTCGGCCCTCGCAGCGAAGCCATTCTGATCGGTGATTTTCTCGACGAGCCGGAAGTAACGGGGGGCACCATTGCGGCCCTGGCGGCTCGCGGCGCGCGCGGTCATCTCCTGGTCGTCGCCGATCCGATCGAAGAGACCTTTCCGTTTGCCGGCCGTACCGAACTGATCGATCCTGAAACGGGAGCGAAGTTCCAGGCTCCGCGGGCCCAGGACATCCGCCAGGCCTATGAGGCTAGGCTTGCCGCCCATCGTGACGCCTTGCGGGCGATCACGCACCGCTATGGCTGGAGCATGACGCTGCATCGCACCGACAAGCCGGCCTCCCAGGCCGTGCTGGCCCTGCATCCGTTGCTGCAGCAGGGGGAGGGGGCCTGATGGCGGTGATCGAAAGGCCTGGCCCACGGAGGTTGGGGAGACGTTTGGGGATAAGTGCTCTGTCATCCCCGGCGAGGCCGGAGGCCGAGGGAAGGGGATCCAGGGCTGCAACCGATGCCTTTGGTCCCTGGATCCCCTTCCCTTCGCCCTCTCTCGCTTCGCTCGCGAGTGGCGCAGCCGGGGATGACGGAACACCTGTTGCCGAACGCAAGCCTGGCGGACGGAGGCTTGGTCGATGCTAGGTTCGCTGGCTCTCGCCTCGCCCTGGATGCTGGCGGCTCTGGCCCTGCTGCCGGCCATCTGGCTGCTGCTGCGCCTGGTGCCGCCACGGCCGCAACGCGTCGACTTTCCACCCTTGCGCCTGCTCTACGGCCTGTTGCCGCGCGGGCGGGTGGCAGCGCGCTCGCCCTGGTGGCTGACGGCCTTGCGCCTCATCCTGGCTGCCTTGGTGATCGCCATGCTGGCCGTGCCGACGCTGCGGCCTTTCAGTCAGGCCGGACCGACGCGTACGGCGCCGCTGTTGTTCCTCGTCGACAATGGCTGGGGTTCCGCCGCGACCTGGGCGAAGCGCCAGGAAGTGATCCAGGCCGCACTCGCCGCGGCCGAGCAGGATCGCCGCCCGGTGGCAATGGCGGCCCTGGCCGAGCCGCTCACCGATCTTTCGCTCAGTCCTGCTGCGAGCCTCGGTCCGCGCCTCACAGCGCTTGCTCCGCAGCCCTGGCAGGCCAATCGTGGCGCCTATGCGCCCGCCATCGCCTCCTTCCTGCGTGCGGCGCCGGAGGCCGAGATCCTCTGGTTCTCGGACGGCCTGGCAGGGGATGGCGACAATGGCTTTCTCGCCGCTTTGTCGGAAGCCGGCAAGCAGGGGCGGGTGACGGTCTATCGTGACGATGGCCGCAGTTCGCTGGCCCTTGCGGGCGCGGCCAATGCGCCGAGCGGCATCTCGGTGCGCGTTTTGCGCACGGGCAAGCTCGATCGCGTCTTGTCAGGCACGGTGAGGGCGCTCGACCTCAAGAACCTGCCGGTTGGCCAGGCCGATTTCAGTTTCCCGGCAGGCGCCGGCGAGACCACGGCGCAGCTCGACCTGCCCGTCGACATTCGCAATGATGTGGCGCGGCTGGAAATCGTCGGCGACGCGTCGGCCGGAGCGGTGCAGTTGCTCGACCGCACCTGGCGCCGCCGCATGGTCGGCATCGTCTCGGGGCAGGACAAGGATGTCAGCCAGCCCCTGCTGTCGGCGAACTATTACCTCACGCGAGCGCTCGAACCCTATGCCGATGTGAGGACTGCCGAGGGAACCTCGCCGGCCGAGGCGATCGGCCGCTTTCTCGATGACAAACTGCCGGTCTTGATGCTGGCCGATGTCGGCAATCTCGGCGATGCCGAAGCCAAGCTCTCGACCTGGATCGAGAATGGCGGCGTTCTGGTGCGCTTTGCCGGCTCGCGTCTCGCTGCCGCCGAGAATACGCTGCTGCCGGTGAAGCTGCGCCAGGGCGGGCGCACACTGGGCGGGACGCTCTCCTGGGAGAAGCCGCAAAAGCTCGGCAGCTTCGATGCCAATAGCCCCTTCGCAGGCCTCGCCTTGCCGGATGACGTCAGCGTCAAGCGCCAATTGCTGGCCGAGCCCGATATCGATCTGCCCGGCCGGACCTGGGCTGCCCTGGCCGACGGCACGCCGCTGGTCACGGCCGAGAAACGGGGCAATGGCGTCATCGTGCTCTTTCACGTGACGGCCGACACCACCTGGTCCAACCTCGTCCTGTCGGGAACCTTTGTGGAGATGCTGCGCAAGGTGGTGGGGCTGGCCAAATCCGCGCCGGTTGCGGGGGCTGCCGCAGCGCAGGCGAGCGCCGCAGCGCCGGTCTATGCGGCGCCGAGCCGGACGCTCGATGGGCAGGGTGCTTTCCAGGTGCCGCCGGCCACCGCCCAGCTCGTGCGGGCGGATCAGCCCGGCATCGGCCGTCCCGATCATCCGCCCGGCTTCTACGGGCCGCCCGATGGCCTGGTGGCCGTCAATGCGCTGGCTGCCAATGCCGTGTTGAAACCCCTGGACTATACCACCGTGAATGCGTCCCTGGCCGACTATACGGTTGCCAAGCCGATCGCCCTCGGGCCCGTTCTGCTGCTGGTCGCGCTGGCCCTGCTGCTGGCCGATGCTCTGATTGTCTTCTTCATGGCGGGCGGCTGGACGCGTCTTGCCCGTCCCGGTGTGGGGTCGGCGGCCCTCGTCGTGCTGGCGCTGTCCCTCACCCTGTTGGCATCGCCGGATGCCCAGGCGCAGAGCCGCCCCTTCGACGCTGCGCTGAAGACCCGCCTTGCCTATGTCGTCACCGGCGACAAGGAGACGGACGATACCAGCCTCGCCGGTCTCAAGGGCCTGACCGCCTATATCGCCGAACGCACGGCGCTGGAGCCGGGGCCGCCCGATGGCATCGATCCGGCCAAGGACGAACTGGCCTTCTATCCGCTGATCTACTGGCCGATCGTGCCGGGCAAGGAACCGCCGCCGCCGGCAGTGATGGCGCGCATCGACGCGTTCATGAAATCGGGTGGCACCATCATTTTCGATACGCGCGATGCGGTGCAGCAGGATGCGGGGGGAGCGGCCACGCCGGCCGGCGAAACGCTCAAGCGCCTGCTCTCGGGGCTCGACATTCCCGAGCTCGAGCCCATACCGGCCAAGCACGTGCTGACCAAGACCTTCTACCTGCTCGACAAATTCGTCGGGCGTTACGACAATGGCGAAACCTGGGTGCAGGCCACCGCCCCGACATCCGAGGACAGCGACAAGCCCGTGCTGGGGGGAGACGGTGTTTCGCCCTTGATCATCACCTCCAACGATCTGGCCGCAGCCTGGGCCGTCGATGCCCAGATGAATCCGCTCTTTCCCGTTTCCACCGGGCTGGAGCGCCAGCGTGAGCTGGCCTATCGCGCCGGCGTCAACATGGTGATGTATGCGCTGACCGGCAACTACAAGGCGGATCAGGTGCATGTACAGGATCTCCTGGAGAGGCTCGGCCGCTGATGAGCGATTTCTCCCTGCAATTCCTGCCCTTGCTGTCCTGGCCTGTCGTCATCGGCCTGGCCGTGCTGGCGGCTGCGGTCGCGGCGCTGTGCCTGCTGGCGCGGCTGCGCGGGGCCTGGCTGCGCGCGCTGGTGCTGGGCCTGTTCGTCCTCGCTCTCACCGGGCCCATCCTGACGCGCGAGCAGCGCGCGGTGCTGCCCAATGTCGTGGCCCTGGTGGTCGACCGTTCCGCCTCCCAGTCGCTGGACGAAAGGACGCGGCAGACGGACGCGGCCCGCGACGAGCTCAGCCGGCAGATCAAGGCGCTGGGCAATACCGAGCTGCGGGTGGTCGAGGCGGGAGGTGGGGTCAAATCCGGTGCTGACGGCACCCAGCTCTTCACTCCCTTGGCGACTGCCCTGTCCGACGTGCCGCCGGACCGCGTCGGCGGCGCCATCCTGCTGACGGACGGCGTGGTCCACGACGTGCCGGCTCGAGCGGCCGCCCTCGGTTTCAAGGCGCCGCTCCATGCCCTGATCACCGGCCGGGAGGATGAACGCGACCGCCAGATCAACCTGGTCGAGGCGCCGCGCTTCGGACTGGTGAAGCAGGCCACCACCATTCGCTTCCGCGTCGTCGATCGCGGTCCGAACATGCCGTCGACCGCCGCGGTGATCCTGCGCCGCGATGGCGAAGAGATTGCGCGCACCACCGTGCCGGTCGGCGAATTGTCGTCGCTGCAGGTGCCGATCGAGCATGCCGGCGTGAATGTGGTCGAGCTCGAAGCCGAAACCGTGCCGGGCGAACTCTCGCCGGTGAACAACCGGGCCGTGCTGCAGATCGAGGGCATCCGCGAGAAGATGCGCGTCCTGCTGGTCTCGGGCGAACCCAATGCCGGCGAGCGCACCTGGCGCAACCTGCTCAAGGCCGACGCCAATGTCGAGCTCGTGCATTTCACCATTCTCAGGCCGCCGCAGAAGGGGGACGGCACCCCGATCAACGAACTCTCCCTGATCCAGTTCCCGACGCACCGCCTGTTCGACGAGGAGATCAACCGCTTCGACCTGATCATCTTCGACCGCTACGCGCAGGAAGGCCTGCTGCCGGCCGCCTATTTCGACAATATGACGGAGTTCGTGCGCAATGGCGGGGCGATCCTGCTGGCATCGGGCGCCGATTACGCCTCCGAGAACAGTCTGTGGGGTACCGGCCTGGCCGAGATCCTGCCGGCCTCGCCATCTGGCAACGTGCTCTATCAGCCCTACCGGCCGGAGATCAGCGCGCTCGGCAAACGCCATCCGGTGACGCGGGACCTGCCGGGCGGCAATGCCAATCCGCCGGCCTGGGGCCAATGGTTCACCACGGTAGAGACCAAGCTGCGCGAGGGCAGCGCCGTGATGACCGGCGCCCGAGGCGATCCGCTGCTCGTGCTCGCCCACCAGGGCAAGGGCCGGGTGGCCCTGCTGCTATCCGACCATGCCTGGCTGTGGGCACGTGGCTATGAGGGGGGCGGGCCCCATGTCGATCTGCTGCGGCGCCTGTCGCACTGGCTTTTGAAGGAGCCGGATCTCGACGAGGAGGCTCTGCGTGCACGGGCTGTCGGCCGCGACATCACGGTCGAGCGCCAGACCATGGCGGAGACGGCGGCACCGGTCGAACTGACCGGCCCGAATGGCGAGAAGGTCAGGCTTGCCCTCAAACCGGAGAAACCGGGCCTGTGGAGCGCAGTCTATTCCACCGACGTGATGGGGTTGTGGCGGGCCCAGGACGGCGCCTTGCAGGCGATCACCAATGTCGGTCCCGCCAATCCACGCGAATTCCAGGACCTGCTCTCCACGCCCGACAGGCTGAAGGGCATAGCCGGCGAGACCGGCGGCAGCGTGGAGCGCCTCGCCACCGCGTCCGGCCTGTCGATACCGGCGGTTCGCGCGGTCGGCGCCGGCTCCGCCTATGGCGGCAGCGGCTGGATCGGCCTCAAGCGCAGCGAGGCGTCGGTGGTACAGGGCATCGACACTATCCCGCTCTTCGCGGGCCTGCTCGGCCTTGCCTTGCTGCTGGGCGGCGTCACCCTGCTCTGGGCCCGGGAAGGCCGGTAGCCCAACACACGCTTTTGCATGGCAGAGCGCGGGATATGCGGAGTGTCGGCCTCCCGGCTGATACGCCGGATGCCTCTCGGATGAAAATTGCAGCTATATCCTCCCTGCGCTCCCACGGATGGCGGCTGACAGGCAGGATGGCGTCGATGCCTCCGTTCCGCCATGCCTGGCCTGACGATTCGACTCTTGAGCCGGGAGGCCCTAAATTGGAGATGCAGGTTTCCAACCGTGCCTGCCTCAACGGAATGGGCCAAGGATACGAGAATGCGTAGCGACGAGATCCGGCCAGGAACGTTGGCCAAGCGCCATGCAGACCGACGATCCCAGACGACGCTGGGCTTCCGGCGCGAGAGTTTTACTTTGCCGCGTGAGGAAGCACGTGCCAAGGCGCGCGATCTGTTTACCCGCTACCCCAAGGCGGCCTATATGACCGAGATCGAATACTGGGAAGAACTGCCGGACGGGCAGATCTTCGTCACCATGCGCCATTTGCCGACGGCCGACTGAGAAGGGCGGTTTTCGCGGCCAGGGCCAGTTGACCTCCGCCGACGTCGCTGGCAGGGTGGTCCTATGTTCAGGTTCAATCGATCGAACTCGCGGCTGATCTCGTCCGACCCCTCGGGGCCGGGTTGCAGTCGCATGCGCTGAACTCTCTCCGCCATCGCGTTTCAACCAGGGCCCCGCCATCCGGCAGGGCCTTTTCGTTTGCTCCTGCCGCTGTGCGTCGCCAGCATCAGGAGGCAACATTGCTGGACATCGCTTTCATTCGTAACAACACCGCCGCGGTCGCCGAGGCGGCCCGGGCCAAGGGCATGACCGTCGATCTTGATCGGATCCTGGCCCTCGATACTGCCTTGCGTCGGGGCAAGACACGGATCGAAACCTTGAGGGCGGAACGAAATCGCATCACGGCACAGTTCGCCGAGGCCTCTGCGCCGCTGCGCGTGGCCGGCGCCGAACGTTCCAGGGCGATCGCAAGCGCGCTTACCGCCCTCCAGGGAAATGCCGGAGAAACGGAACAGACCTTGCGCGACCTCTTGCTGACGGTTCCCAACCTGCCCTGGCCAGGGGCGCCAGTTGGGCCGGATGAAAAGAGCAATCAGGTGGTGCGCGCCGTCGGCGATCGGCCCGACTTCGCCTTTCCGCCGCTCGATCACCTCGCCATTGCCGACAGGCATGGCTGGATCGACCAATCCCGGATTGCCAAGGTTGCCGGGGCTCGCAGCTATGTGCTGAAGGGGCGCCTGGCCTTGCTGGAACAGGCGCTCTTGTTCGACACGTCCCGTCGGCTCGCCCGCGAGGGGTTCCAGCCCATCGCCGTTCCCGCCCTGGTTCGTGGGAATGCCTTCGTCAATACCGGCCATTTTCCCTTCGCCAGGGAGGACACCTTCGAACTCCCGCGGGACGGCGCATATCTTGCCGGCACCGCCGAGATCGCGCTGACCGGCCTGCATGGCGGCGAGATCATCGATGAGCGCGACCTGCCGCTGCTCTATACCGGCTTCTCTCCCTGCTTCCGCCGCGAGGCCGGCAGCGGGGGACGCGACGTGCGTGGCCTGCTCAGGGTTCACCAGTTCTACAAGGTGGAGCAATATGTGATCTGTCGCGATGATCCCGAAGAATCCGCCCATTGGCATGCCCGGCTGCTCGCCAATGCCGAGACCATCCTGCGGGCCCTGGAGCTGCCCTATCAGGTCGTCGAATGCTCCACCGGCGACATGGGGCCGGGCAAGGTGAGAATGAACGACATCGAGACCTGGGTGCCGAGCCTCGGATGCTATCGGGAAACCCATAGCTGTTCCACCTTGCATGATTGGCAAGCCCGGCGAGCCAATATCCGCTGGCGCGATCGGCGGGGGCAGGTCCGGTTCTGCCACACGCTGAACAACACCGCGATCGCGACGCCGCGCATCCTGGTGCCCTTGATCGAGAATCACCAGACGCCGCAGGGGCAGGTCCGAGTGCCCACCTTCCTGCGCAACTATCTCGATGGGGAGGAATTGCTGTGACGAGCGCCAGCCCGACCGGCACGGACCGGATTACAGCCGGTCCAGCAAGTCGGGCAACTCCGCCAGGAAGGCGTCGCGCGCCTGCAGCCCGGCCCTGAGATTGCCCTTGGAGCCCATCTGCACCTGGCGCACGAAGGCCACATTGCGGCCGTCCCTGTTGGCCCAGCCGACGAACCAGCCATAGGCATGATCGAAATCGAGCCTGCCGTCGGAGCGCCGGGGCGCGCCGGAGCCGGTCTTGCCGTGAATTTCCCAGCCATTGGGCAGGGGAGCAAGCACCAGGATACGGGCTGTCATGTCGTAGGCCCGGTTCGAGACCGGCAATTGGTGACGCACCATCCGCTCCAGGAAGTCGAGCTGCTGGAGCGGTGTGATCTTGAGGGATGAGCTCAGCCAGGCCTGGGTGAGGCCGTTCTGCTTGCCTGGATCCCCGGAGACGTCCTGATTGCCGTAGTCGAATTCGGCGACATAGCGCTTGAAGCGCTGCTTGCCGAGACTGCGCGTGATCTGTTGCGAGTACCAGACCACCGAATTCTTCATCCAGCTGGCGGGGTCGGTGCTGGTGCGCCATTCCGGCACCCAGTCGGCATAGCCTTCGCGAAAGGGCAAGGCGGGCACATGCTCGTTCTTCAGCAGGCCCGAATCATAGCCCATCAGGCTGATGGCGATCTTGAAGGTCGAGGCCGGCGTGATCGGTTTGTCGCAGCTCCCTTCCTGCTTGAGCAGCTTGCCGGTCGCCACGTCGGCCAGCAGCGTGCAGGCGCTTGCGACGGCGGCCTCCGATGGCTGGGCCAGGGCGCTGCCTCCACCGGCCGGCATCGTCGAGAAGACGGCGGTGACAAGAGCCACCAGGGCGGTCGTCGGACGGTGCATGCAGCAGGGTCTCCGGAGTCGACGCGCATCTGTCAGAGACATTGTGGCCCGATCTTGTCGATGGCAGCAACAGGCCGCGCTGCCCCTGGGGACAAAGTGCGATTTGAGTGATTCCGTCAAATCGCAAAACGCTTCGACCCGAAAGCGGGCCGCGGACCTATCCGCCTGCAGCCTGACGGCGGGCGGAAGGCAGGAATCGGCGGGTCAGGGCCATTTCACCGTGGGCGGCATCGACGACAGGATCGAAGACACATTGCCGCCGGTCTTGAGGCCGAACAGCGTGCCACGGTCATAGAGCAGGTTGAACTCGACGTAACGTCCGCGGCGCACCAGCTGCTCGTCGCGCTCGGCCTCCGTCCAGGGTTTTTCGAAATTGCGCGTCACGAGCTCGGGATAGATGGCAGCGAAGGCCGTACCGACCGTCCGGGTGAAGGCGAAATCGGCCTGCCAGTCGCCGCTGGTGAGCCCGTCATAGAAAATGCCGCCGATGCCGCGCGACTCGTTGCGATGCTTGAGGAAGAAATAGTCGTCGCACCATTTCTTGTAGCGGGCATAGTCGGCCACGGCGTGAGCCTCGCAGGCCCGGCGCATGGCGGCGTGAAAATCGAGGCTGTCCGGGTCTTCCTGCGTGCGGCGTCCGTCGAGCATCGGCGTCAGGTCCGCGCCGCCGCCGAACCAGGCCTTGGTTGTCACCACGAATCGGGTGTTCATGTGCACGGTGGGCACATGAGGGTTCCAGGGATGGGCGATCAGGGAGATGCCGGAGGCCCAGAAGCGTGGATCCTCGGCGGCGCCGGGAATGTCGGTGCGAAATTCGGGTGAAAATTCCCCGTGGACGGTCGAACAATGCACGCCCACCTTTTCGAAAACCCTGCCATGCATCATCGCCATCACGCCGCCACCGCCCGGGTGGCCGGTGTGGTCGGTGCGCTGCCAGGGCGTGCGCCTGAAGCGTCCTGCGGCCGTACCGGCCGGGGCTCGGGCCTGGGGCAGCGCGTCCTCGAGGGTCTCGAAGGCGGCGCAGATCTGATCGCGCAGAGCCTCGAACCAGGCACGGGCCTCGGCCTGGCGGGGGGCGATCTCGGAGGAAAGAGGGGCGGAACCGGGCTTTGTCATGCTGCCTCTATAGTCCGTTTCCGCTAGCAGGCAATTGCGCAGGATCAATGACGGCCGAAAGGCGGACGTGCTCGATCAGGACGATTCCGCCGGGGAAGGGAAGCCGTCGGTCTGGCGCAGGGCCTCGCCCAGCACCATGGCGGCGGCGACGGCCACGTTGAGCGAGCGCAGTCCCGGGCGCATCGGTACGAACACCCGCGCGTCGGCCGCGGCATGGACCGCATCGGGCACGCCGGCTGATTCCCTGCCGACCATGAGGATGTCGTCCGGCCGGAATACATGGCCGGTATGGGGCACCGCGCCCTTGGTGGTCAGCAGCACCAGCCTCTGTCCGCTCGCGGCCCGCCAGGCCTCGAAGGCCGGGAAGGAAACATGGCGGTCGATGGCAAGGCGGTCGAGATAGTCCATCCCGGCGCGGCGGAATGCCCGGTCCGACACGGGAAAGGCCGCGGGCTCGACGATGGCCGCCTTTACGCCGAGGCAGGCGCACAGGCGCAGCATCGTGCCGGCGTTCTGAGGGATGTCGGGTTGAAACAGGGCGAGAGTGAGCGGCATTGGGGCATCGGCAGGGCGAGGGCGGAGACGTTCTTCATAGGGGACGCTTCCGGCATCGGGGATAGAGAATTTGCATTTATGGCGTTGATGTCATGCGACATAGCGCCATTTGCGGGCTGCACGATCTAGACAACTTCGCAACAGAGTGGCATGAGCCCCTTGATAAGGTTTGCCCCAGTTTCGCCGCGATCCGGTTTGGCGCGGCTGGGGTGGCCGAGATTTGGCAGAGTATGGACGGTACGGGGCTGATAGGGTCCGGTTCCTCCATCATCCCGGCGACGGCCGGGATGCGACGTATGAGAAGGATCGATCCGTGGCAGTCACGAACGAACACGCCGCAGAGCCCACTCGTCGCGATTTCATTTACATTGCCACCGGCGCGGTCGGTGCTGTGGGTGTCGCTGGCGCAGCTTGGCCTTTCATCAGCCAGATGAATCCGGACAAGGCGACCATCGCGGCGGGCGTGCCGGTCGAGGTCGACCTGACGCCGATTCCCGAGGGACAGTCGGTGAAGATCTTCTGGCGCGGCAAGCCGATCTTCATTCGTCACCGCACCAAGGCCGAAATCGCAGCGGCCGAGGATGTCAAGCTGACCGACCTGAAGGACCCCCAGGCCGATGCGGACCGGGTCAAGAAAGATCAGGCACAATGGCTGGTCGTGGTCGGCATCTGCACGCATCTGGGCTGCATCCCGCTGGTCAACGAAGGCTCCTATCACGGCTGGTTCTGCCCCTGCCATGGTTCGGTCTACGATACCTCGGGACGCATCCGTCAGGGTCCGGCTCCGCTCAACCTGGAAGTTCCGCCCTATAATTTCGAGAGCCCGACCAAGATCATGATCGGCGCCGAATCGAACGCACAAGCTTAAGGTCACAATTCATGAGCGGAACCTCGACCTGGACCCCGAAATCCAGCCTTGGACGGTGGTTCGAGAGCCGCCTGCCGATCGGTGGGCTCGTCCACTCCTCGTTCATCGCCTATCCCACGCCGCGCAACCTCAATTATATGTGGACCTTCGGCGCCATCCTCTCCTTCATGCTGGGGGCGCAGATCCTCACGGGCGTGGTGCTGGCGATGCATTACGTCTCCGATTCGAGCCTGGCCTTCACCTCGGTGGATCTGATCCGCCGCGACGTGAACTGGGGCTGGCTGATTCAGAAGCTGCACGCCAACGGCGCCTCGATGTTCTTCATCGCGGTCTATCTCCACATCGCCCGCGGCATGTATTACGGCTCCTATAAGGGCCCCCGCGAAGTGCTGTGGCTGCTTGGCGTCGTCATCTTCCTCTTGATGATGGCAACCGGCTTCATGGGCTATGTGCTGCCCTGGGGGCAGATGTCGGGCTGGGGCGCAACCGTCATCACCAACCTGTTCTCCGCCATTCCCGTATTCGGCAAGTCGATCGTGACCTGGCTGTGGGGCGGCTATGCGGTGGGCAACCCGACCCTGAACCGCTTCTTCTCGCT
Source organism: Labrys sp. (in: a-proteobacteria) (assembly GCF_047605565.1). NCBI lineage: Bacteria > Pseudomonadati > Pseudomonadota > Alphaproteobacteria > Hyphomicrobiales > Xanthobacteraceae > Labrys > Labrys sp. (in: a-proteobacteria). The sequence goes on along the minus strand of NZ_JASGFM010000014.1, from coordinate 41,424 downwards.
GCATTATCTGCTGCCCTTCATGATCGCCGGCGTCGTGGTGCTGCATATCTGGGCGCTGCACGTGGTCGGCCAGAACAATCCGACCGGCGTCGACATCAAGTCGGACAAGGATTCGGTGCCCTTCACGCCGTATGCGACGCTGAAGGATGCTTTCGGCATCGCCTGCTTCCTCGTCTTCTTCATGTATTTCGTGTTCTACATGCCGGATTATCTGGGCGATCCGGAGAACTACATCACCTTCGATCCCGGCAAGACGCCTGCCCATATCGTGCCCGAATGGTACTTCCTGCCGTTCTACGCGATCCTGCGCTCGATCCCGGACAAGCTGCTGGGCGTCATCATGATGTTCGCCGCCATCGTCATGCTGGCGCTGCTGCCCTGGCTCGACACCTCGAAGGTGCGTTCGGCGGTCTATCGTCCGGTGTTCCGCTGGGTGTTCTTCATCTTCGTGGCGATCTGCATCGGCCTCGGCTGGATCGGCTCGCAGCCGCCGGAAGGCTCGAAGGTGCTGATCGGCCAGATCCTGACTGCGCTGTACTTCGCCTACTTCCTCATCGCCCTGCCGCTGCTGGGGTTGTTTGAGCAGACCAAGCCGGTGCCCGCTTCGATCGCCGATGCCATTCTGGCGAAGTCGAGCGGCATCCCCCTGCCGGCCGCAAACACCGCCGAATCGCAAAGCAAGGGCTGAGGGGCGAACGAGATGATTGAGATGTTCAAACCCTCACGCGTAGCCGGTCTGGCTGTCGCCCTTGCCACCCTGTTCGGCGTTGCCGGCCTTTCCCAGCCCGCCTGGGCGGAGGGGGGCGAGCAACCGACCCGCCAGCAATGGAGTTTTGCGGGCCCGTTCGGGCGCTATGATCAGGGCCAGCTGCAGCGCGGCTTCAAGGTCTATCGCGAGGTCTGCTCGGCCTGCCACAGCCTGCATCGCGTCGCGTTCCGGACCTTGGCCGACCCAGGCGGTCCCGGTTTCACCGAAGGCCAGGTCAAGGCCCTCGCGGCCGAATACACCGTGATGGACGTGCCCAACGACAAGGGCGAGGTGCTGGAGCGCAAGGGTCGCCCCGCGGATTATTTCCCGCTGGTCTATCCCAACGATCAGGCTGCCGCCGTCGCCAACAATGGTGCCATTCCGCCGGACATGTCCCTGCTCGCCAAGGCGCGCGGCGTGAAGTCCGGCTTCCCCGGCTTTGTCTTCGACATCTTCACCCAGTACCAGGAGCAGGGGCCGGACTACATCCATGCCCTGATCACCGATGGCTATCTGAAGGATGACGAGAAGCCGCCGGAGGGCGTCACCGTTCCGCCGAACGGCCACTACAACAAGATCTTCGGCGCTTCGATCGGCATGGCCAAGCCGCTGGCCGATGGGCAGGTGGAATATACTGACGGTGCGCCGCAGACGGTTGACCAGTACACACGTGACGTCGCTGCCTTCCTGGCATGGGCTGCCGATCCCTCGCTGGAGAAGCGCAAGCAGACCGGCTTCGTGGTCATCATCTTCCTGATCGTGCTGTCCGGGCTGCTCTATTACACCAAGAAGAAGATCTGGGCCGACGCCCATTGAGGGCTTCGACCAACGCTTGTTTGAGCAAAGCCGGGGATTGCCGATCCCCGGCTTTGCTGTTTCAGGCCCTGCAGTTTCCTCTCGATCGATTTATTGGCTCGACCGGTGGGAAGCCGGCTGGCTGGTCCGGCCTCGACTCTTGCGTGCGAGCGTGGTCTTTTTCGGCAACGAATCCCCGGAAGGCAGATCATGACCGCCAAGACAGAAATCTCGGGCTCCACAGCTCGCTTCCTCAAGGACGCGATCCGCACTATTCCAGACTATCCCAAGCCCGGAGTGGCGTTCCGCGACATCACCACCTTGTTGGGCGATGCCTGGGCCTTCCGACGGGCTATCGACGAATTGGTGCAGCCCTGGGCGGGTGCCAAGATCGACAAGGTGGCTGGGATCGAGGCGCGCGGCTTCATCCTGGGGGGCGCACTCGCCCACCAGCTCTCTTCCGGTTTCGTGCCGGTGCGCAAGAAGGGCAAGCTGCCGCACGAGACCGTGCGCATCGCCTATTCGCTGGAATATGGCCTCGACGAAATGGAAGTCCACAAGGATGCGGTGAAACCGGGCGAGCGGGTCATCCTGGTCGACGACCTCATCGCCACCGGGGGTACGGCGGAGGCCGCGGTCAAGCTGCTGCGCGAGATCGGTGCCGATGTGCTGGCCGCGGTCTTCATCATCGATCTGCCCGAGCTGAAAGGGGCCGACAAGATCCGGGCGCTGGGCGTGCCCGTGCATACGCTGGTGTCCTTCGAAGGCCATTGAACGGGAGGGGAGGCATGGTGGGTCGGTCTTCAGACCGGCCATGGCGCATTCATACCGGTCTGAAGACCGGCACACCTGGCTTCTTGCTTTTCGCCCGGGATGCGTCTATGAGAACGCCGTTCCGCGACCAGACACCCCTGGAGGCAATGCGGAACGACCGAACCGGCCGCGCCAGCGGCCTTTTTCTTTGAACAACCCTAGGAACATACAATGTCCGTGAAGCAGATTTCCGCCACGGCTCGCACGCAAGTGGGCAAGGGGGCCGCGCGTGCCGTTCGTCGTGAAGGCAAGGTACCGGCCGTGATCTACGGTGCCGGCAAGCCCCCCCTTTCTATCGCACTCGACGCCAAGGAAGCCAACAAGCTGGTTTACGCTGGCCACTTCCTCACCACCGTGTTCGAGATCGAAGTTGATGGCAGCAAGACCCGCGCCATTCCGCGCGACTATGCTCTCGACCCGGTCAAGGACACCGTCGAGCATGTCGATTTCCTGCGCGTCGATGCCGGCTCGCGTCTGCGCGTCGATGTTCCCGTGCATGCCGTCAACGCCGCGACTTCCGTGGGCGTGAAGCGCGGCGGTGCCGTCAACATCGTGACGCACTCCCTCTCGGTTCTGGCTCCCGCCGACAAGATTCCCGATTCGATCGATGTCGACGTCGCCGCTCTCGATATCAACGATTCGGTCCACGTCTCGCAGATCAAGCTGCCGGAAGGCGTTTCCTACGCCGGGCAGGACGACGCGACCCTGGTCTCGATCGTGCCGCCGGTCGGTGAAGAAGCTGCTCCCGCCGCTGAAGTGGCTGCCGAGCCCGCTGAAGCTGCCAAGAAGTAATCCGGCTGCATATCCATTGCTGCGATGGCCGGGCTCGTCCCGGCCATTCGTGCTTTCACAGCGTTTGGCGAGTTGGTGGAAGCACCAAGAATCGCAAAGACGCGTTCGAAAGAGGAGCTGAAGCAAAACAGCGTTTTCGCTTAGACGCGCTTTGCTTCAGGGGCCATCATGCGTCTGTTCGTCGGTCTCGGTAATCCGGGTGCCAAATATGCCGCCAACCGGCACAATATCGGTTTCCTCGCCATCGACGAGATCGCGCGGCGCCATCGCTTCGCGCCCTGGCGCTCGCGCTTCCAGGGGCAGGTCAGCGAGGGCAGCGTCGGCGGTGAGCGCGTCATGCTGCTCAAGCCGCAGACCTATATGAACGAAAGCGGGCAGTCGGTCGGCGAGGCCATGCGCTTCTACAAGATCGGCCTGCCTGATCTCACGGTCTTCCACGACGAACTCGACCTGGCGCCCGCCAAGCTGCGCGTGAAGGTCGGCGGCGGCAATGCCGGCCATAACGGACTGCGATCGATTACCGCCCATTGCGGCAACGACTATCGCCGCGCCCGGCTCGGTATCGGTCATCCCGGCGACAAGGCGCTGGTGCATCATTTCGTGCTCAGCGATTTTGCCAAGGCCGAATGGCCCTGGGTCGAGGATCTGTGCACCGCCTGTGCCGATGCGGCGCCACTGCTGGCTGATGGAGAGGATGCGAGCTTCCAGAACAAGGTGCATTTGTTCATGGAGGCGAGGGGGCACGGCGCTGCCAAGCTGGCGGGAGCCTAGGAGACGGCACGCCGAGCTTGCCTTCCCATTGACGTTGCGCTGCTTCCTATCTACCCAGCGCCTTAACGGATTTCGTCGGCGGCAGGAGCGCGCCGGCTACAAGATGGACGAGCGATCACCATGGGTTTCAAATGCGGAATCGTCGGCCTGCCCAATGTCGGCAAGTCGACCCTGTTCAATGCGCTGACGCAGACCGCGGCGGCGCAGGCGGCCAACTATCCCTTCTGCACCATCGAGCCCAATGTCGGCGACGTCGCGGTGCCCGACGAGCGCCTGGAGAAGCTCGCCTCCATTGCCAAGTCTGGAACCATCATTCCCACCCGCCTGACCTTCGTCGACATTGCCGGTCTGGTGCGGGGGGCCTCCAAGGGCGAAGGCCTCGGCAATCAGTTCCTCGGCAACATCCGCGAATGTGACGCGATCGCCCATGTGGTGCGCTGCTTCGAGGATGGCGACGTCACCCATGTCGAGGGCAAGATCGACCCGGTGGCCGACATCGAGACCATCGAGACCGAACTGATGATCGCCGATCTCGACAGCCTGGAGCGCCGCGTGGTGGCGCTGGAGAAGAAGGCGCGGGGGGGCGACAAGGAGGCCAAGGAAAGCCTCGATTTGATCAATCGGGCCCTGGTGCTGCTGCGCGAAGGCAAGCCCGCCCGTCTGGTCGAGGTCAAGCCTGAGGAGCGTCGTGCCTTCGACATGCTGCAGCTCCTCACCGCCAAGCCGGTGCTCTATGTCTGCAATGTCGAGGAAGCCTCGGCCGACAAGGGCAATGGCCTGTCCGACAGGGTGAAGGCCCGCGCCGCCGAGGAAGGCGCCAAGGCGGTGGTGGTCTCCGCCAAGATCGAGAGCGAGATCGCCATCCTGCCGCCCGAGGAGCAGAAGGACTATCTCGACGCCATCGGCCTGAACGAGCCCGGCCTCAACCGCGTCATCCGCACCGGCTATGAACTGCTCGATCTCGTCACCTATTTCACGGTGGGCCCCAAGGAGGCTCGGGCCTGGACCATCACCAAGGGCATGCGCGCCCCGCAGGCTGCAGGCGTGATCCATTCCGATTTCGAGAAGGGCTTCATCCGCTCCGAGACCATCGCCTATGGCGACTATGTCGCCCTCAACGGCGAGGCGGGCGCCAAGGAAGCCGGCAAGTTCCGCCTGGAAGGCAAGGATTATGTGGTCGCAGACGGCGATGTTCTGCATTTCCGCTTTGCGACTTGAGTGCAAATAAATCGCACTCGATCTGAAGATCTTGAAAGGTCTTTGTTTGTCCGCTGAACCGGCGTAATTTAGCATTGTGATAGGCCAATTGGCAGCTCTTGATGGAATGCTGCCGATTGGTGGAAGAAAATCGATTTATCTGTGCTATGATGGCGTGAGTGTTCGTTCGTGACAGGGGCGGGGGCCATGCAATCCAACGAGCCGCCACGCAAGACGCCGGGCGAGCGGGCGACCATCCATGACGTCGCCCGGCTTGCCAATGTTTCGCCCGCCACCGTTTCCAAAGTGCTTCGCGGCCTCGGCGCCGTGAAGGCCGAAAGCGTGGCGCGTATCCATGCCGCCGTGCGGGAGCTCGGTTTCCGGGTCGACCCGCTGGCAGCCAATCTGCGCCGCTCGCGCCGCTCTATCGTCGGGCTCATCGTTCCTGACTTCCGCAATCCTTTCTTCGGGTCGATGGTCGCCCATTTCGAGCGTCTGGCGGAGGGGAGCGGCTATCGCCTGGTGACCGTTTCCAGCGCCGAGAAGACCGAGCGGGAGGCTGCCCAGACCGAGGCACTGCTCGACTGGCGCGTGGCCGGCATGATCGTGGTGCCGACGGATGGGCGGCCAGCCGCCGAAGCCTCCCTCCTCGATCAGAAGGTCGCCACGGTCCTGCTCGACCGCGTTCCCGACGAGACCGGCTTCGATCGCGTCAGTGTCAACAATGTCGAGGCCAGCGCCGCCGTCATCCGTGAACTCGTGGCTCGGGGACATCGGCGTATCCTGCTCGGCCCGTCCTCGCTCGACCTCACCAATATGCGCGATCGCGTCGATGGCGCGATGGCTGCGGCGCGGCAGGCTGATATCGTCGAGGATATCGAGGTCCTGCTGTGCGGCCCCGATGTCGCGTCGGCCATGCATGCGATGGCTTCGCGCTTCGACGAGGGAAGGCTGCCGACGGCCATCTTCACGCTGTACAGCCCCGCCACGCTTGCGGCGTTGCGTGAGGTGGAAAGACGCGGCCTCGTCATGCCTCGGGATCTGTCGGTCGTCGGGTTCGACGACATCGAATGGATGCAGGTGACGCACCCGCCGATTGCCGCGGTGATACAGCCGGTGCAGGCGATTGCCGAAGTCGCTTGGGCCCAGCTCATGCAACGCCTGGCCGAACCCGGCGAGTCGCCCCGGACCGTCGAGGTGGCCTGCGAGCTCGATTTGCGGGGATCGGTCGCCGGTCCGCCCGCCTGATCGAACGATCCGCCGTGCCGACCTATTCCATCGCCTGTGCCTGCCCGGAGAGTTCGGCCTGCAGATGGGCGATCAGCCTGTCGGTTGCCGCTTCCACCGGGCCGTCATTGCTGATGATGAGGTCGGGGGCGAGACTATCCTCGCGGTCGATCTTGCGGGCCAGGCGCGCTCGGATCATCTCTTCGCTTTCGCGACCGCGGGCCGCCAAGCGTTGGGCGATGATCTCGGCAGGCGCGGTGACCAGCACGACGCTGAGGCCGGCAAAGCGCTGGCGTGCCTCCGGCAGGCTGGAGCGCGAGAGGTTGCAGACGGCATGGCGCCCTTCCTCGGTCGCAAGCCGCACCTCGAGAGGCAGGGCATAGCTCAGGCCATGCGCGCGCCAGGACAGCGAGAAGCCTCCTTGCGCTTCCAGCTCGGCAAAGCGCTCCTCGGACAGCGTGTCGTGATCTTCCGAAGCATTGCTTTCACGCGTGATGATGCGACGCGGGAAGATCAGGCCGGGATGATCCGCGAAACGCAGGCGGGCGGCATCGATCAGCGTGTCCTTGCCGGCACCGCTCGGCCCGACGATGGCGATCAGCTTGCCGAGCCGCGGCTTGGGCTGGATCAAGGCGGGTTCGTCGGTCATGCCGCGATCTTGCCCTCGCTCCAGACACGGCGGATGATCGGCGTGGTGCCGGCGCCCGAGGCGACCTGGGTCACCCGCACCAGATCCGCGCGGCGTCCCTGTTCCAACCGGCCACGATCATCAAGGCCGGTGGCACGGGCCGGCGTATCGCTGACCATGCGCACCGCCGCCGCCAGGTCGATCGAGGGCACGCGCTCGGGCAGCTGGAAGGCGGCGAGCAGCAGGCTGGCAGGCACATAGTCGGAGGAGAGGATGTCGAGCACCCCTTCGCCGGCGAGGTCCGACGCCGCGATATTGCCGGAATGGGAGCCGCCGCGCACGACGTTCGGTGCGCCCATCATCACGCTGATGCCGGCAGCGTGCGAAGCGAGTGCTGCTTCGAGCGTGGTGGGGAATTCGGCGATGGCGACCCCGTCCGCCACAGCTTCTTCAACATGCCCGGCGGTGGCATCGTCATGGCTGGCGAGCACGATGCCGTGTTCGCGCGCCAGCGCCACCAGGTTCGTACGGCTGTGCATGGCGAAGCGGGCATGCCTGTCGAGCTTATCCTTGATGTAGGTCTCGACATCGGTCTCGCCGCGCACCCGGCGTGGGAAATAGAAATTCATCCAGGTGTTGAGATCGCGGAACTGGCGCTGGCCGGGCGTATGATCCATCAGCGAGGCCAGATGGACGGGGTAGAGCTCCCGGAAGGCCTGGAAGGCTGTGAGGACGTCCGGCGTGGCGAGTTCGCAGCGAATATGGGTGCGGTGCTCCACGCGCAGATGGCCGTGCTGGCGCGCCTCTTCCAGGGCTCCGGCCAGGGCCGTGCCTTCCTTGGAGATCGTGCCTTCCTCCGTCTCGGATCCGAGGCGGATGGAGTCGAAGACGGTGGTGATGCCGGCTGCCGCGATCTGGGCGTCATAGGCCATCACCGCACTGAGGGCATGCCAGCGCACCGAGGGGCGCGGCGAGTAATGGGCTTCCAGATGGTCGGTATGGAGTTCCACCAGGCCGGGCAGGATATGGTCCCCAGCCATGTCGAGTCCCTTTTCCGGCGCCTCGCCCTCGCCCATGTCGGCAATGCGACCCTTGTCGACGGCGATCCAGCCCTTGTCGATCACATGATCGGCCAGGACGAGGCGGGCATTGCAAAGAACAAATTGCTCAAGATCAGGCATGGTTGAAATGTCCGTTCAGGCGGCAAGAGAGGGGACGGAAAACTGGGTGACGTCGACCACGCGGTCGGCGACTCGCTCGCGCACATCCTCATCATGAAAGATGCCGACAATTGCGACGCCATTTTGTTTCTTGGCGGTGACGAGCTCGACGACGACGGCCCGGTTGGCGGCATCGAGCGAAGCGGTCGGTTCGTCGAGGAGCAGGAGAGGACGGTCGGCGGCCAGGCCGCGTGCGATGTTGACGCGCTGCTGCTCGCCACCGGAAAAGGTCGCGGGCGGCAGACGCCAGAGCCTCTCCGGCACGTTGAGCCGGTGAAGCAGGTCCTGGGCTCGCCTTTCGGCCGCATCCTCGGCCAGGCCGGTCTCGCGGGCCGCTTCCGCCACGATGGCGAGGGCGCAGACGCGCGGGATCACACGCAGGAACTGGCTGACATAGGCCATGGTGCGGCGGCGCAGCGCCAGGATACGCCTTGGCTCGGCCGTCGCGATATCCACGGTCTCATCGCCTTCGCGCAGCAGGATCGCGCCGCCATCGCAGCGATAATTGCCGTAGATCATCTTGAGGATCGAGGATTTGCCGGCCCCGGACGGGCCGCCCAGCACGACGCATTCCCCCGGGGTGACGGTGAAGCGAACATCCTGCATCACGCCGATGCTCTGGCCACCCTGGAGGTGCAGGGTGAAGCTCTTGGAAACGCCTTCGAGGGTGAGGATGGGGGAGGTCATGCTGCCAGTACCGAAGAAACCAGAAGTTGGGTGTAAGCCTCGTGCGGATCGTCGAGCACCTGGTCGGTCAGCCCGGTTTCGATCACCCGGCCCTGCCGCATCACCATGATGCGGTGCGATAACAGCCGTGCGACAGCGAGGTCGTGCGTGACGATGACGACCGCGATGCCGAGATCGGCGACGAGGCCGCGCAGGAGGTCGAGCAGGCGGGCCTGTACCGAGACATCGAGGCCGGAGGTCGGCTCGTCCATGAAGACGAGGCGGGGGCGGGTCACCAGGTTGCGGGCGATCTGCAGGCGCTGGCGCATGCCGCCGGAGAAGCTGGCGGGAGTATCGTCGATGCGGTCGGCCTCGATCTCCACCCGGCCGAGCCAGTCCAGCGCCGATTCTCGAATGCGTCCATAGTGCCGCGCGCCGACCGCCATCAGGCGCTCGCCGACATTGGCGCCGGCCGAGACGCCCATGCGCAGCCCGTCGCGTGCATCCTGGCGCACGAAGCCCCAGTCGGTGCGCAGAAGGAAGCGGCGTTCGGCCTCGCTCAGCGCGAAAAGGTCCCGGACAGCCCCATCACGCATGCGATAGCGCACGGATCCGGCGGTGGGCTCGACTTCGCTGGAGAGGAGCCCGAGCAGGGTCGACTTGCCCGATCCTGATTCGCCGACCACGGCAAGGACCTCGCCTTCATAGAGATCGAAGGAAACGTCGGCGCAGCCCAGGCGCGTGCCGTAATGCTTGGTGAGCCCGCGTGCCTGGAGCAGGGGGGAATCGTTGAAGGTCATGCGGCTTTCTCTGGCAAGGACAGGCGGAAGGACACGCCATGGCGCTCGAAGCCGAGCGAATCGTAGAAGGCATGGGCGCGGCTGTTGTGCAGGCTGGAGGCGAGAATGGCCTTGTAGCAGCCCTTCTCCTGCGCCAGGCGGAAGGCGGCCTGCAGCATGAGCCGGCCGATGCCTTCGCCCTGTCGATCGGAAGCGATCACGACGTTCTCGATCACGGCGAAGGGAGTGCCGCGCCGGGCGAGGTTGTCGACCGCCATCAGGCAGAAGCTGCCGACGACCGTGCCTCTCTGTTCGGCGACATAGAGCCCGTAATCGGGATAAAGGCCGAGATGTTCGAGCTTGTCCTCGGCTTCGGCGAGCGTCAGGACATTGTCGCCGTTGAAATCGGGCTGTCCGTAGAGGGCGAGCACGGCCGGCAGGTCCGCCTTGCCGCCGATGCGCACGGACAGGGCAGGTGCGATGCTCATGGCCTGGTCTCCTCGGGCGCGCGGATGTCCTCATCCGCCCTTTCCTCCTCACCGGACGTACCGTTTCCAAGGGTGGATGAGGACGTTTGCGCTTCCAGGGGCGATGAGCCCAGCATCTCGCCCTTGTGCCCCGCGGCCCGCCTGGTCTCGCAATGGTCGGTGTCCGAGCAGACGAACATTCGGCCGCCGCGATCGTCGAGGACGACCTCGTCGAGATAGACGCCCTGCGCGGCGCAGAGAGCGCAGGGCTGACTGAAACGCTGCACGCTGAAGGGATGATCCTCGAAGTCGAGGCTCTTCACCCGCGTATGCGGCGGCACGGCATAGATGCGCTTCTCGCGCCCGGCTCCGAAGAGCTGCAACGCCTCGCAACCGTCGATCTTGGGATTGTCGAATTTCGGCGTGGGCGAGGGATCCATGACATAGCGTCCAGCCACCTCCACCGGATAGGCATAGGTGGTGGCGATATGGCCATGGCGGGCGATATCCTCGTAGAGCTTCACATGCATCAGGCCGTAATCGGCAAGGGCATGCAGCTTGCGCGTCTCGGTCTCGCGCGGCTCCAGGAAGCGCAGCGGCTCGGGGATCGGCACCTGATAGACCAGGATCTGGTCGGGCTTGAGGGGCGCTTCCGGCACGCGATGGCGTGTCTGGATGATGGTGGCATCCTGCGTGGCGGTGGTGGTGGCGACGCCGGCCGTCTTGGCGAAGAAGCGCCGGATCGAGACGGCGTTAGTGGTGTCGTCGGCGCCCTGGTCGATCACCTTCAACACGTCGTCCGGCCCGATGACGGCTGCGGTCACCTGCACGCCGCCGGTGCCCCAGCCATAGGGCATCGGCATCTCGCGCGAGGCGAAAGGCACCTGATAGCCGGGAATGGCGATGGCCTTGAGGATCGCCCGGCGGATCATGCGCTTGGTCTGTTCGTCCAGATAGGCGAAATTGTAGCCGGCCTCCGCTGGAATGCGGTCGCTGCCGGCGAGCGGCGTCCGGGATTGGATCTCAGTCTGGCTCATGCTGCGTCCTCCTGCCGGACCTCGGCCTGTGCCGCCTCGCGGCGTTCGGCATGCTCGGCCCTCAGGCGTCTGACGAGGTCGAGCTCGGCCTGGAAGTCGACGTAATGGGGCAGTTTCAGATGCTCGACGAAGCCGGTTGCCTGCACGTTGTCGCAATGGGACATCACGAATTCCTCGTCCTGGGCAGGGGCGGTCCGTTCCTCGCCGAATTCGCGCGTCCGGAGTGAGCGATCGACCATCGCCATGGACATCGCCTTGCGCTCGGCCTGCCCGAAGACCAGGCCGTAGCCGCGGGTGAATTGCGGCGCGGCTTCGGCAGAGCCTGCGAACTGGTTAACCATCTGGCATTCGGTGACGGTGATCGAACCCATCGGCACGGCAAAGCCGAGCTCCTCCGGCACGAATTCCACCTCCACTTCCCCGAGCCGGATCTCGCCGACGAAGGGGTGGGTGCGGCCGAAGCCGCGCTGGCTGGAATAGGCAAGCGCCAGGAGGAAGCCTTCATCGCCGCGGGCGAGCGCCTGCAGCCTGAGGTCGCGGTCGGCCGGGAAGGCCAGGGGTTCGCGGGTGAGATCGCCCACCGGGCGTTCGGGGTCCGGCGCAGCGTTGCGCTCAATCAGGTCCTCGCCGCCGAGCAGGTCGCTGACGCGCGGCGTCTTCTCCCCGGTGGCGGGCTTTTCCTTGGGGGGCTCGACCTCGGCGCCGGCGGCCAGCATGAAGTCGAGCAGGCGATGGGTGTAGTCGAAGGTCGGGCCGAGCACCTGGCCGCCCGGCAGGTCCTTGAAGGTCGCCGAGATGCGACGACGAATGGCCATGTCGTCGGTATCGACAGGCGTGCTGGTGCCGAAACGCGGCAAGGTGGTGCGATAGGCACGTACCAGGAAGATCGCTTCGATCAGGTCGCCCCGGGCCTGTTTGATGGCGAGGGCGGCCAGATCGCGGTCGTAAAGCGAGCCCTCTGCCATCACGCGGTCGACGCCGAGGGTGAGCTGTTCGCGGATCTGCTCAATCGAGAGATCGGGGACCGCTTTGTCGCCGCGCCTCACATGGGCGAGCAGGCGATGGGCGTTGTCGATGGCTTCCTCGCCACCCTTGACGGCGACATACATCAGGCGACTCCAAGAATTTGGGACGAGCGCGGCAGGGCTGCGATCCTGCCCGGCGCCGTGAAGACGATATCGACGCCGCGCGGAAAGGCGGCATGGTTGGCGCCAAGCTGCCGGCGGAAGTCGTCGGGAAGCGGCGCGAGTGCCAGACCCGCATCGGTCTTGATGCCAGGCCCGGTGAAGACGAGATCATGGCCGGGTTCGAGCCGCTCGAGAGCGATCAGCAGCGTGGTCGAGCGGTCGGGATATTCATCATTGCCCTGGGCGAAACTGGCGAGATCGGGACAGGCGGCTGCGTCTGCGATGAGGGCAAAGGCCGCCTCTTGGGGGGCGTCCGTCAGGCGGGCGCCGGTATGGAAGGTGAGATAGGCCCGCACCTGCGGTGTCCGCAGCCTGGCATCGAGCCAGAGCGGGGCCTCGTGATCGGCCAGAGCGAGGGCAAGGGCCGCCAGCTCCGGCGTCAGCGGCGCTGGCGGCACGAGACCCGTTTCAAGGGGCCGGAGACGGGCCGGCCGGGCCAGCGCGTCCATGCAGGCTCGGAAGACGGCCTGGGATTCGATTGCCGCATCGGCAAAGCCGGGCGCCAGATCCTGTGCAAATTGGTCCTGTGCAAGGCCGATCATCAGTCCTCTCCCCGTACCATGGTGAAGAAATTGACCCGGGTCGCTGCGGTCTGCCGGGCTGAAACGCCGGCTTCCGCATTCAGCCGGGTGGCCACCGGCCGCAGTGCCCGTTCGACCGCCTCACGACGGGCCTCGTCCTGCCAGAGCGCGTCGAGCAGGGCGGCGGCGCTGGCCTTGGCGCTGTTACGGCCGAGATGATAGGCAAAGCCGACAGGCCCGTTTTCGAGCCGGACGGTGGCGCGCGATGTGCTCGCCTCGCCCAGGTTGAAGGCGGCGCCGTCGCCGCCGACCCGGCCCTGCAGCATGACGAGGCCGGTTAAGGCGGGCCGCAGTGCCGCATGGGCCGGCAACGGGGCCAGGGTCGAGAGGGCCTGGTCGAGTTCGGCACCGGTCGCGTGGGCACAAAGACGCATGACGGCCTGGCGTGCCTTCAGTCCGGCAGCGGGCTCGGCCGCCATCTGGCGATGACGATCTGGGGAGGACTCATTCATGTCGGAACCATTGCTCTGCCTTGGATCACAACAGGCTGGCGCAGCATGTTGTCTAGTGATATAGACAACTATATGAGGAACCCTGCAACGCTTCCATGACAAAACCAGTCCCGACCCAAAATTTTTCGCCGCAGGCCGCAACAGGCGATTTCGCCGCTGCGGAAGGCAGCCTTTCCCGCGGGGATGGCAACGCTGTGGATGGTGCCGTCTTTCGCGGCGATGGTATCGCCGCCTGGCGCAAGATCGCGGATCTCGTCGAGGCCGAGATCATTGGCGGCATGCTGGCTCCCGGGACGCAATTGCCGACGGAGGCTGCGTTGGCCGCCCGCTTCGGCGTCAACCGGCATACGGTACGGCGGGCGCTTGGCGAACTGGCCGGCAAGGGCCTGGTGCGTACTGCGCAGGGCAGGGGGACCTTCGTCGAGCTTTCCCGGCTCGCCTATCCGATCGGTGAACGAACGCGTTTCAGCCAGAACATGGCGCAGGAAGGGCGCGAGCCCGGGGGCATCGTGCTGGAGGCCGTCGAAATCGAGGCCGATCCGCGTCTTGCCGGGCTGCTGGCCATAACGCCGGGCAGTCCGGTGCTGAAACTGCTGACCATGCGTTCGGCCGACGGCGTACCGATCGCCTTCGGCAACTCCTTCCTGCCGCTGCCGCGCTTTGCCGGTTTTGCCGATGCCTATCGGCGCTTCGGGGCCGTGACGCCGGCCTTGGCGGCCTGCGGCGTCGATGATTACAAGCGGATATCGACCCGTGTCGGAGCGCGCTTTGCCTCACCCGACGAAGCAGCCAGGCTCGATATTGCGGCCGGCCGCCCCGTCCTGACGGTGGAAGGCGTCAATATCGACGCCGACGGCGTGCCGATCCAAGCGATCTCCAGCCTGTTCGCCGCGGACCGTACCGAGATCGTGGTGCAGAGCTGATGACCCGATAGGCTTTTCCAGAATGCGAATGATCGATCAAATCGCCTCGTGGCACACCGCTTCGACCCGATTTCCGGCAGGGTCGATCAGAAAAGCTGCATAATAATGGTCGTGATAGTGCGTTCGTAATCCCGGAGCACCGTTCGCGCGGCCCCCGGACGCAAGGCCGGCGGCATAGAACGCATCGACTTGGGCGCGAGATGCGGCTTTGAAGCACCAATGCCGCTTGTTCTCTTCGATGTTCGATGCGTCGAGGTAGATAGCCAGGAATGTCGATTGCGTGTCGTTTGATCGACAGCGCTCGCCATAGCCGATGGCCTCGCTCCGGTCATAGACTTTGGGCGCCCCGAGGGCGCTCATGATTGCATCATAAAACGCCCGTGCCTGCTGAAGATCGGGAACGCCGATCGAGACATGGTCGAGAAGAAACATGATTTATACCTCGAATCAGCGAGTTACGGCGAGACGCCGGCTCAAGCCCAGGAGGATAAGGCCTATTATCCAAAAGTAAGGCGGTGTCCATGCGAATCCAGCGATGGGCCCGGTGCTTGCCATGGCTGGTGCACCGAGACCTCGTGAACGCCGCCGTTCAAACGGGTATTTCGATCAAAGGTCGGCATTGGTGGTAGCGGGGCCAAGCATGACGGGGCTACCCTTCGTTCGCTTCCCGGCGTGCCTAGCCGCGATAATCGTGCCTGTTTCCACGCGGATCCGTCACGACAGGGCCGTTCTCGCCATCATCGAGATAACAAGGTCCGATCGGCACCTTGCCGTGTCCGCCGGGGATGTCGAGCACATAGGTGGGCTGGCCGAGGCCGGTGAGACTTCCGCGCAATTGCCGCATCACCGCCTGGCCCTCGGCGATGGTGGTGCGGAAATGGCTCGTGCCCTTGGCGAGGTCGCCATGATGCAGGTAATAGGGCTTGATGCGCAGGCCGAGCAGCGCCCGGAAGAGGGCCGACAGCGCCTCGGCCGTGGCGTTGACGCCCTTGAGCAGGACGGTCTGGCTGACCATGGCGATCCCCGCCTTGACCAGCCGCGTACAGGCTTCCCGCGCGGCGGGCGTGAGTTCGCGCACATGGTTGGCGTGCAGGGCGACGAACACGCCCTTCGGGCTGTCGAGACTTTCGATGAGTTCGTCCGTGATCCGTTCGGGCGCCACCACCGGCACGCGGGTGTGAAAGCGGATCACGCCGACATGATCGATGGCCGACAGCGCCTTCACGATCCGGCCGATGCGCCGCGGCGATAACGCGAAGGGATCGCCGCCGGTGATGATGACCTCGAAGATGGCGGGGTTGCCGGCGATATAGGCCAGGGCAGCATCGAGTTCGCCGCCGGCGAGCATCTCGCCCTCCGGCCCTACCATCTCCCGGCGGAAGCAGAAACGGCAATAGACCGGGCAGACATGCAGTGGCTTGAGCAGGACGCGGTCGGGGTAGCGATGGACGATGCCTTTCACCGGCGAGAAGGCGTCATCCCCGATCGGGTCCGAGAGTTCGTCCGGGCTCGATATCAGTTCGTGGCCGGTCGGCACGAATTGGGCGGCAATGGGATCGTCCTGGGGGGAGCCAGCGATGAGATCCGTCATCGCTGGAGTGATTGCCACCGAAAAACGCCGCGCCACCTCTTCGATGTCGAGACGCTCGGCCGAAGAAATGAGCCCGCTGGCTTCCAGATCGGAAGCGCTCCGAAGGCTGGAATGCTTGTTCATTTCGATGCTCTTGCCATGATGCCGGCTGGATCGCCACGGCGAGGCAGCCCTTTAGCAGGCAATGGCTGGATATGCCAACCCGGGAGCAAACACGCGTTTCCGCTAAAAGGCGTTTTGCTCTGCAGCCTCGAACCCGATTTCGGAAGCGGATTCGAGGCCGCCGGTCATTGTTGTCGCATCTTTTTTGCTGAAATCGGCATCCGTTTTTCGGCGCGATGCTCTAGCGATAGCGATCGATCAAGTCTCGGGCGCAGGCGGCGGGCTGGGGCGGATCATTCTTCTCATGACCGTCGATCACGCCGATATCGCGCAACAAACGATCGGAGAGACCGCGCAACCTCTTCTTCGGCACCGTCCGCAGGTTTGTCGACCGTGACTTGTTCCTTTCCGCAGCGCTCTCCTGCAAACAAGCCTGCTCAATGTAGCCAATCTGCGCCATGGTCATGGTTCGACCGCCAGATCGGCAAGGTCCTCGGTGTTGTCGGCCCAATGGGCCGTCGTCGCCGATCCCTCATGCGGCGCGGGCTTGCAGGGGGCGATGTCATGGCAGGCGATCATCGTGGATGTCCCGTGGTTGAAAACGACCGGGACAGGCTAGGCGATTGAGCGACCTCGATGCTTCGGCTATGATCGTAGTATGAAAGACGGACCGATGATCGCCTCTGTCGCCGCCCTGATCGGCGACCCCGCCCGTGCCAACATGCTCACGGCGCTGATGGACGGGCGGGCCCTCACCGTGAGTGAACTGGCCGAGGCCGGAGGCATCAGTCTGCAGACAGCCAGCGGCCATCTCGCCAAGCTCGATGCCGCCGGCCTGCTTTCGGCGGAAAAACAAGGACGGCACCGCTATTTTCGCCTGTCGGGCCACGATGTCGCGCAGGTCCTGGAAGCCCTGATGGGGCTGGCCCAGCGCACCGGTGCGATAAGAGTGCGGACCGGCCCGCGCGACGAAGCCATGCGGGCGGCAAGGATCTGCTACGACCACCTGGCCGGGGCACGCGGTGTTGCCCTGCTGGACGGCTTCGTCTGCCAGGGCTTCATCAGCGGTGACGATAATCCCGTGGTGACGGCCACGGGCAGGGATTTCTTCGTCGGGTTGGGGCTCGACGTTCCGGCCATGGCCAGGAGCCGGAGACCCGTCTGCCGACGCTGCCTCGACTGGAGCGAACGCCGCAGCCATCTCGGCGGAGCCCTGGGCGCGAGGCTGCTCGACTGGGTGATCGAGCGCGACTGGGCCCGGCGCAAACAGGGGCGCGTGATCGCCTTCACGCCCGCCGGCGCGAAGGCGTTCGACGCGACCTTCGGCCTGGCGGAATAGGCCTCAGGGGCGCTGCGGCTGGCCGATGATCGCGAGCCGCAGGCGCGACGAAATCACGTCGATGACGGCGACGGTGACCAGGATCATGAAGATCAGCACGCCGAGCGGTGGCAGGTCGAGTACCCGCAGCAATTCGGCCAGATACTGGCCGACGCCGCCGGCCCCGACGATGCCGATGATGGTCGCCGAACGCACATTGGATTCGAAGAAATAGAGCACCTGGCTCGCCATCACCGGCAGGACCTGCGGGATCAGGGCGAAGCGGATGCGGTGGATCCGGTTGCCGCCCGTGGAGAGAACGCCCTCGCTTGCCTTGTTGTCGGTGGTCTCGATTGCCTCGGAGAACAGCTTGCCGAAGGCACCGAAGTCCACGCAGATGATGGCGAGCACGCCGGCGAAGGGACCGAGGCCGACGACGCCGACCCAGACCAGCGCCCAGATCAGCGCGTCGACGGAACGGATCACATCGAGACCGCGGCGCACAGCGAACCGGACGAAGACATTGGGAATGACGTTGCGGGCCGCCAGGAAGGCCACAGGCGCGGCCAGCACGGCCGCGGTGAGCGTGCCGGCGAAGGCGATGGCGAGCGTTTCGGCGAGGGCTTCGACGAAGAACCAGAATTTGCCTTCGTCATTGGGCGGGAACATCTGCACCACGAAGGTGCCGAGCCGCGAAAGGCCGCTGAAGAACCGATCCGGCGTGACTTCGAGCCGGATCATGGCGACGACGGCAAGGGCGAGCAGGACGGCGATCACGCCGCCCGCCAGGAAACGCGTCCGCCAGGAGGTTTCGAAATGGACGCGATGGCGGGCCGCCACGGAGGCGAGTTTTTCAGGGCCGAGCGGGGCGAACGGACCCGCCGGACGCGGTGCCGGGCCGTTGATGCGATTGTTCATGGCATCGCCTTGTTCAATGGAGTGCCTCTTGGCCGATCAGGCGGTGGCGCAGCTTCTCGGTGGCGAAATCGATGATGAAGACGGTGACGATGATCATCAAAAGAATGGCGCTGACATCGGCATAGGCGAAGGTGCGGATCGCCACCAGGAGCTCCTGGCCGATGCCGCCGACGCCGATGAAGCCCATGACGCCGGCCTCTCTGACATTGATTTCGAAGCGGAGCAGGGAATAGGAGGCGAAGTTGGGCAGGGTCTGGGGCAGCACCGCAAAGCGTATGCTTTCCAGCCAGGAACCGCCGGTGGCGACTGTGCCCTCGACAGGCTTCATGTCGACATTCTCGACCACTTCGGCAAACAGCTTGCCGAGCGCACCCATGGTGTGGATGGCAAGTGCCAGGGCGCCGGCCATCGGCCCGGACTTGAAGGCGATCAGGAAGATCATGGCAAAGACGATGGTGGGAACCGTACGGCAGAATTCGAGCCAACGGCGCACCACGGCGCGCAGAAGCCGGCTACGCGTCAGGTTTGCAGCCGCCATGAAACACAGGACGAAGGCGCCGAGCACGCCGAGCAGCGTGCCGAGATAGGCGACGAGCAGCGTGTCGCCGAGCAGCACCAGCCATTTGCCGAAACCCCAATACCACTCCCTGACATCGCCGAGGAAGTTGCCGAGACTGAGGGGAGGGGCAATGCGGCTGAAGAAGGAGGTGAAGTTGCCGATATGCGTCCACAGGAAACCCGGCCGGACCGAGGCCACATGCGCCGACAGGGCGTAGAGGGCGATGCCGACAGCGACGGCGAGCCAGATCCGCCGCTTCTTGGCGGCAATGGTTGCCTGATAGGCCTTCAGCAAGGCCCGGGCCTGCGCTTCCGGCAGGCTATTGATAGCCGGCAATATTATATCCTCCTGCCAAGTCGAGCGAGCGCGGTCCAAGGCGAAATCCGTCTGCGCAAAGGGCGCGCACCTTGCGGTACGCGCCCTTTCTTTCGGTCGTGCCTGGCTTTACTGGGTCTTGCGGAGCGCGTCGTTGAACTTCACCATGTCGACGATCGGCTGATATTCCTTGGCGCTGATCGCCGTGAGTTCGAGATCCTTGCCATCGGAAAGCTTGTCGAAATTGGCCTTGTCGTTCTTGGCGTAGTCGATCAGCGCGGCGCCGATCTTCTTCTTCAGATCGTCGGGCAGCGAGGCGAGCACCGTATAGGGGCCTTCAGGCAGGAAGGGCGTCTTGTAGATGACACGGAAATCGGCCTTGGTCATCGCGGTGCCGTCATCCTTCTTGAGGATGCCGCGGCTGAGCATGCGGGTCAGGTTGGAATCGTCTTCCGAGTTCCAGCTGTTCGCAGCAGCGTCGGCGGTACCCTGGGCGAGGGCCAGCACGGCGTTGTCGTGGCTACCGGCGAAGACGACGGAGGAGAAGAACTTGTCCACGTCGATGCCCTGGCTGTGCAGGCCGAAGCGCGGCGCATTGTTGCCGGAGGTCGAGTTCGGGTCGACGAGGGCGAGCTTCTTGCCCTTGAGGTCCTCGATGGTCTTGTAGGGGCTGTCGGCCTTCACATAGATCACCGAGTAGTAGCCGGTGAGGCCATTGTTATGGCGCGGCACGGCGACCGGCTCGGTGGCGACGCCGGTGATGATGGCGCGGGCATAGGAGGCCGGGCCGTACCAGGCGATCTGGGCAAAGCCGGCGCGCTGGGCTTCGATCACGGCGGCGTAGTCGTTGGCGATGTTGAGCTTGACCGGCACGCCGACCTGCTTGGCGATGTAGTCGGCCAGCGGCTGGTAGCGGTCATTGGTGGTGGAGGCGTTCTCGGCCGGAATGACGGCGAGCGTCAATTCGGGATACTGGGCCTTCCAGTCCTCGGCCTGGGCAGTACCGGCGGCAAAGCTCATGGCTGCTGCGGCAAGGCCGAGCAGCGTGCGGCGCGAAAGCATAGGTCTCTCCTGTCGGAAATATCGTGTTCTTGTGGCTCTTGAAGATGCGCAGCCGGCCTGTCAGGCCGCGACGCTGGCAGGGCGAGCCAAGCCTGCCGAATTTGTACCGCCTGCCCATTTGGTGTCGGCATCGGCGTCCATCACTTCGCCGGCCTCCAGGCCGTAGAGGTCGCGGGCCGCATCTGTCGTCAGCGCCGCGGGGGCGCCGTCGAACACCACCCGACCGGCGGACATGCCGATCAGGCGGTCGCAATAGCCGCGGGCGAGATCGAGCGAATGGAGATTGCAGATGACGGTGATGCCGAAATGCTTGTTGATGCGTAAGAGCGCATCCATCACCACCTTGGTATTGCGCGGGTCGAGCGAGGCGATCGGCTCGTCCGCCAGGATGATCGAAGGTTCCTGCACCAGGGCGCGGGCGATCGCCACGCGCTGCTGCTGACCGCCGGACAGGCTGTCGGCACGCTGGCCGGCAAGATTGGCGATGTCGAACTGCTCCAGCGCGGCGAGCGCCATGGCCTTGTCCTCGAGGCCCCACAGCTGCAGCACGGCGCTGGCGGTCGAGACCTTGTTAAGGCGGCCCATCAGCACATTGGTGAGCACGTCGAGGCGGCCGATGAGGTTGAACTGCTGGAAGATCATGGCGCAGCGCGCGCGCCAGTCCCGCAGGGCCTGTCCGCGCAGGGCCGTGACATCGACGCCATCGAAGGAGATCGTACCCTCGCTCGGGTCGACAAGGCGGTTCAGCATGCGCAGCAATGTCGACTTGCCGGCCCCTGAGCGCCCGATCACACCGATGAAGGCGCCGGGCGCAATTTCCAGATTCACATCGGCGACAGCCGTCTTGCCGCCAAAGCGCCTGGAAACTCCTTTGATCGCCAGCATGAACAGATCCCTTCTCGTGCAGGTTTCCGGAGTCGGTAACGCCGGGCCATTACAGAGGGATGGCAGTTCAATGATGTTTCGGTGACGATCCACCGCCGATGTCGCCGG
The DNA here is from genome assembly GCF_047605565.1 of Labrys sp. (in: a-proteobacteria). Taxonomy (NCBI): domain Bacteria; kingdom Pseudomonadati; phylum Pseudomonadota; class Alphaproteobacteria; order Hyphomicrobiales; family Xanthobacteraceae; genus Labrys; species Labrys sp. (in: a-proteobacteria). Next base: position 20,283 of record NZ_JASGFM010000014.1, on the reverse strand, counting down.
CAATTGCGACAGGCCGGGCGCTCCGGCCGGTTCTTGTCATGGCGTTGTCGCAGGAGAATGGGAAGTACGAGCCTTTCCGACCGGTGAATTGCCTTGCCTAAGCTCAGCCCCACGCCTCTCATCGACCCGACGGCTTCGGTTTCAGCGAGCCGGCTCGGGCGCTACACCGAGGTGGGACCGCGGACCAGCCTGATTGAAGTCGAACTCGGCGATTATTCCTATGTCGTCAACGATGCGGACATCGCCTACAGCCATGTCGGCCGTTTCGTCTCGATCGCGGCCCATACGCGCATCAATCCGGGCAATCACCCGATGGACCGGGCAAGCCAAAGCCATTTCAGCTATCGCGCCTCGGCCTATTTCGAAGGCGAGAGCGACGAGAGCGACTTCTTCGCTTGGCGTAGGGAACATGATGTCCATATCGGCCATGATGTCTGGATCGGGCATGGTGCGATCGTGCTGCCAGGACGTCGTATCGGCATCGGCGCCGTGGTGGGTGCTGGCGCCGTGGTCACCCGCGACGTCGAGGCCTATACCATCGTCGCCGGCAATCCGGCGCGGCCGATTCGTCGGCGCTTCGACGACGCGATTGCCGATCGCCTGCAGGCCCTGGCCTGGTGGGACTGGTCGCATGAAGCGCTGCGGGCCGCCCTGCCGGACTTCCGCAAGCTCCCGGTCGAGGCTTTCCTCGACAAATATCAGGCTCTTGCCGTTGAGGGCCTAATCGGTCCATCCTGAGGGCATGGCTGATACCCTCCATTTCGAAGATTTCCCGGTCGGCGAGATCGCCACTTATGGCTCGTACAGGCTGACGCGTGAGGCCATCCTCGCCTTCGCCAGGGAATATGACCCCCAGCCGTTTCATCTCGATGATGAGGCGGCAAAAAGCACCATGCTGGGCGGGCTTGCGGCTTCCGGCTGGCATGCCTGCTGCATCTTGATGCGGCTCAATTGCGATGGCTTCATGCTCAACTCCACCTCGATGGGCGCCCCCGGCATCGACGAGGTTAAGTGGCTGGCGCCGCTACGCCCGGATGTCACGCTGAGCGTTCGCCGTACGACGTTGGAGGCGCGGGCTTCCAGAAGCCGCCCCGAAATGGGCCTGGTGAAGTTTCTGTTCGAACTTGTGGCGGACGGCAAGACGGTGGTGACCACCCAGACCGGTTCCATCATGTTCGGCCGGAGGCAGGCGGCATGAAATATTTCGAGGATCTTGCCATCGGGGATACCGACGAGATCGGCGCTTTCACCTTTTCGGCCGAGAATATCAAGCGCTTTGCGACCCTCTACGATCCCCAGCCCTTTCATGTCGACGAGGCTGCGGCGGAGGCCAGCCATTTTGGTGGCCTGGTGGCGTCGGGCTGGCAGGTTGCGGCGGTCTGGATGAAGCTCCTGGTGGCGCATCAGGAAGTCGAGATCGCGCGGGCGCGCCAGCTCGGTAAGCCGGTGGTGAAGCTCGGCCCGTCGCCGGGCTTTCGCAACATGGTCTGGGCCAAGCCGGTGCGCGCCGGCGATACGCTGCGCTATAGCGTGGAGATCACGGGCAAGAAGGAGAGCGCTTCCCGCCCCGAATGGGGCATCGTCTCCATGCAGAGCTCGGCGCTCAACCAGCATGGCGAGCAGGCGTTCCGCTTCGAGGGCACTGTCTTCTGGGAAAGGCGTGGATGAGGCGCCTCGGTGTACGGGTCGTCAATCCGCACTGAAGGACCTGGAGCCATCAACCTGGTCGCATAGTTGCTCGAGCCCTATCGATCGGGCTAAGTAGACGTGCCTTAGCCAGGCCGGGAGGCAAGACTTGGCGAGGCGATCAGCTGGGGCTCTGAAAGGAGCAGAGGGGTTTCTCCCGTCCTCCCAGCACCAGCGCCAAGACATGGCGCGATCAGGAGATCGGCTTGCCCGGTCTCCGTGCCAATTCCGCATAGAACGCGTAGCCGCGGTAGAGGTCCCTGGTCCGGAGCTGCAAGCCCTCGCGGCTTGCAAGATCCGCCAGTGCTGCGGGCAGTGCGGCGATCGGATGGACGTGGAAGCGCGCCAGCCAGGCAAAGAGCACCCGCTTGAACCAGCTCGGCAGGCCGCCCTGCTGGCCGAAATCCACGATGAGGAGGCGACCGCCCGGTTCCAGGGCTGCAACGGCCCGTTCCAGCACGGCGCGCCAATCCGGGATCATCGACAGCGTGTAGGAGATATAGATGCGCTCGAACCCCTTGCGCCCGAACTGTTCGGGCGAGAAACGGGTGGCATCGGCCTGAGCCACGCTGACACGGGCCAGGCCATTGCGGTCCAGCGAGTGTCGAGCCGTTTCGAGCATCGCCGTCGAGATGTCGAAACCGTTGAGCGCCGTGGCGGGATAGCGCCGGGCCACGGCGATGAGGTTGCGGCCGGTGCCGCATCCGATTTCGAGAATGGTTTCACCCGCTGCCGGCTTGAGCGAGGCGATCAGGTGGTCCCGCCCGAGCAGGTAATATTTGCGCGTGAGATCATAGATGTAGCGCTGGTGGCGATAGATCCGGTTCATCGCCGCCGCGGCGTCGCCTGCCTGCATCTGGATGCTCAATGGAGGGCTCGCAGCTCGTAGAGATGGAAGCCGCCATAGATGGCGGAGCGGTCGCGCGCGGTCCAGGCCCGGCAGCGCTCGCGGTCGTAGGACCAGCGCGCCAAAAGGTCGGCGGGAATTCGGCCTGGCAGCAGGCTTTCCTCGGCGGCGGTGCGGAAGATCACGCGGGCGCCGGGGCGAGCCGTCCGGGTGATCTCGCTCCACAGCTTGGTGAGGATGACATCGGTCATCCAGTCCTGGGCATCGAGCAGCACATAGGCGTCGAGGCTGGCTGCCGGCTGGGCCTTGAGGTGGTCGATCAAATTGACGTGGCGGACATCGATGCGATCGGCCCGATCGCGCACGGCCTCGTAGGCCGTCTGCTCGAGATAGGGTGGCACCGGCCCGTCGCCATCGGGTTTGTAGCCGCGACCGAAGGCCTGCCAGGCGAAATAATTGTCCTTGAGGTCGAAATCGCAGGCGAGGCGTTCCAGCCGCTCGCGCAGCACGTCGGCAATGCCTTCCCCGTCTGCGGCCGCCCCGGCCAGGGCGTCATATTGCTCGGGCGGAATGCCCAGGCCATAGAGCGAGGCCCGCCGGCGGGTGAGCCATTTGATATGGGGGCGATCGAACAGGGGCGCGATGCGCTCGTCGAAGACCCGGCGCTGCTCGGCGAGATCACGGGCGGCCAGGAGGTCGGCCGGATCGATGCGATGCAGCCGCCCGATCAGGTGTCCCAAGCCGATGAAACGGCCGAGCAGGCCGTAACGATAGAGATTCTTGCCGAAATAGCCGATGCGGCGGCGGCCAAGCAGGTCGCGCCCGTCCCAATAGGCCCGTGTCTCGGCGTCGAGATGGGAGCGCAGGGCTGTCTCGTAGATCGAAACATTGCGGCGCTGGTGGGCACGTGCGAAGAAGTCGTAGAAGGCGGCATGATCGGGCAGGTGCCGGGCGGCCGCGATCTTCAGGCGGTTGAGGGCGATATGGTGGCGGTTGAGGTCGACCGCGGTGATCGCAGCCGGGCCAGCCTTGAGATAGCTCATCACATTGCAGCCGCCGGAGGCGATGGCAACCAGTCGGTCGTCGGATTTGAGAGCCAGCGCCTCCATGTCGATCTCGGGATCTTCCCAGATCTGGGCATAGACGAGGCCACTGAAAGCCAAGGTGAAGAGCCGGTCCTGCATGCCGCGCAGCGACAATAGCCGGTGATGTTCCACGGCCTGCTTCACATGGCCCTGGCTCTTGGCTGGCGCCTGTGTCCCGATGCTGTTCACATCCGTCATGCCCATCCGCTCCTTCGCCGAATCCGGGTTGTGCGATGGGATTCGCGGATAAGACCAAGCGATGACGGGGGGATGACAAGGGGCCGCCAAAGCGACGCGCAGGCGACAGGTCCTCAGGCCGTACCTGTTGCCTCCACACGTTCCTTGCCGAGTGCAGCCGCCATAAGCGTGCGAGTATAGGCTTCGCGCGGTGCATCGAAGATCTGGGCGGTGGGGCCCTCCTCGACGATGCGCCCTTCCTTCATCACGACGACATAGTCGGACAGCGCGCGTACCACCGACAGATCATGGCTGATGAACAGATAGGACAAGCTGTGGGAGGCCTGCAGCTCGCGCAGCAGCTCGACGATCTGTTTTTGCACCGAGCGGTCGAGCGCCGAGGTCGGCTCGTCGAGCACCACCACCTTGGGCTTTAGGATCATGGCGCGCGCAATGGCGATGCGCTGGCGCTGGCCGCCCGAGAATTCGTGCGGATAGCGGTTGCGGGCGGTGGGATCGAGGCCAACCTCGGTCAAGGCCTGGATGGCTCTGATGTCGCGATCGGCAGCCGACAGATTCGGCTCATGCACCCTCAGGCCCTCGGTGATGATGGATCCCACGGACATGCGGGGGGAAAGCGAACCGTAGGGATCCTGGAACACCAATTGCAGGGCGCGTCGCAGCGGACGCATCTCGAGCACGCTTGCCCGCGAGATGTCCCGACCGTCGAAGCGGATGTTGCCTTCGCCGGTATTCAGCCGCAGCAGGGCGCGGCCCAGGGTCGACTTGCCCGACCCCGATTCACCCACGATTCCGATGGTCTGCCCCTGCTGCAGGCGCACGGAAACATCGTCCACCGCCTTCAGATCCATCGCCTTGTGGCCGCCGAACAGGCTGCCGCTGAGATGATAGGTGACGCGGATGTTGCGGCCCTCGAGCAGCACGGGAGCATCGGGACGCGGCGGATCCTTGTGGCCCGACGGTTCGGCCGCCAGCAGCATCTTGGTGTAGTCATGCCGGGGATTGTCGAAGACCTCCTGCGTGGTGCCGGTCTCCACCACTTCGCCACGGCGCATGACATAGACGCGATCGGCAAAACGCCGGACGATGTTGAGATCGTGGCTGATGAAGACGATGGACATGCCCAGGCGCTGCCGGAGATCGGCGAGCAGGGACAGGATCTGCGCCTGCACCGTGACGTCGAGGGCGGTGGTCGGCTCGTCGGCGATCAACAGATCGGGATCGTTGGCGAGCGCCATGGCGATCATCACACGCTGGCGCTGGCCTCCCGACATCTCATGGGGATAGGCATCCACCCGCCGCTCGGGATGGGGAATGCCCACGAGCTTGAACAGCTCCACTGCCTTCTTGCGGGCTTGCTTATAGCTGCCGCCGCGATGATGGACGATCGGCTCGGCTACCTGGCGCCCGACCTTGTAAAGCGGGTCGAGCGAGGTCATCGGTTCCTGGAAGATCATGGTGATCTTGTCGCCGCGTACCTTGTTGAGCTCCTTCGCCGGCAGGCCGAGCAATTCCCTGCCGCGATATTTGGCCGATCCCCGGACCTGGCCGTTGCCGGCCAGCAGGCCCATCAATGCCATCATGGTCTGGCTCTTGCCCGAGCCGGATTCGCCCACAATGGCGACGGTCTCGCCTCTGCTGACCTTGAGGTCGATGCCCTTGACCGCCTTGACCGTACCGTCGGGGGTGCTGAAGTCGACCTCCAGGCCGCTGACGTCGAGGAGGATGTCTTTCGTAGCCTGATCCACAGGTGTCTGTTGCATCGGTCTTCCCTTAAGCAAAATGCGGCTAAGCCGAACCGTCCCCGCGTTTTAACGTATTGATATCGGTAGTATTTTGCGGTTCAAAGCGCCTCCGTCTGAAAGAAAAACGCTCTAGCGATCTTTGGGGTCGAAGGCGTCGCGCAGGCCGTCGCCGATGAAATTGAGGCAGAACAGGGTGGTGACCAGGAAGATGGCCGGACAGATCAGCAGGTAGGGGGCCGCCTCCATGGAATCGGCGCCTTCCTTGATCAGCGCTCCCCAACTGGTGAGCGGTGCCTGTACACCGAGCCCGAGGAAGGAAAGGAAGCTTTCGAGCAGGATGATGCGGGGAATGCGCACCGTCAGGAACACCAGCACCGGGCTCAGCGTGTTGGGAATGATGTGGCGGCGGATCACCGCCCCCTCGCTGAGCCCCAGGGCATGGGCTGCCGAGATGAAGTCGCGCCGTTTCAGGGACAGGGTCTGGCCCCGCACGATGCGGGCCATGTCGAGCCATTCGATGGCGCCGATGGCGACGAAGATCAGCCAGAAATCGCGCCCGAACGAAGCCACCAGCAGGATGACGAAGAACATGAACGGGAGCGAATAGAGGATCTCCACGAAGCGCATCATCAGATTGTCGGCACGCCCGCCAATATAGCCCGACACGGCGCCGTAGGTGACGCCGATGACCAAGCTGACCAGGCTGGCGAGCAGGCCGACGAGCAGCGAGACCTGGCCGCCAATCATGATACGGGTCATGAGATCGCGGCCATTGCCATCGGTGCCGAGCAGGAAATACTGGCCATTGATGTCACCCTGCATGACGACCGTGCGGCCGTCGTCCCTGATATCGGTGACCTTGGTGTTGCGGAATTCGTCGATGCGGTCGACATAGCGGGTGGCGCGCGGATCGATCGCCCGGCTCGACGTCAATGTGGCCGTGAACTGGGTGCCCGAGGTCTCGAAGGATTGGACCTGCAGACGGGCCTGTGAAGCCGCGCGCTTCATGGCCTCCTCGAGCGTCGCGTGCTTGGGATAGGGCGAGAGGCTGGGGGGAACCTTGACGTAGGACCCATAGACCTGGTCGTAGCCGTGGGGGGAAAAGAACGGTCCCAGCACGGAAAAGATCACGATGGCCGCGAACACGAACAGGCTGACCATGGCGGCCTTGTTGCGGCGCAGGCGCAGCCAGGCGAGTTCGAGCAGGCTGCGGCTGCGCGGGAGTGTGGCGGGTGCCAGGCTTGTTTCAGTCATGACGCACCCTCGGATCGAGCCAGGCATAGAGCAGGTCGACGATCAGGTTGAAGATGATGATGAAGACCGAAACCAGCACCACGGTCGCCATCACCAGCGTGTAGTCGCGGTTGAGGGCACCCTCGACGAAATCCTTGCCGACGCCGGGAATGCCGAACACCTTCTCGACCACGACCGAGCCCGTCAGCAGCGAGGCGGCGGCGGGAGCAAGATAGGTGACGATCGGCAGGATGCCGGCGCGCATGGCATGGGCGACGATGGTCAGCTTGGCGGGCAGGCCATAGGCCTTCGCCGTGCGGATGTGGTCGGCATGCAGGGCCTCCAGCATGGAGCCACGCATCAGGCGGGCAAAGGTCGCCAGTTCCGGCAGGGCCAGGGTGATCATCGGCAGGAGCAGATAGCGAAACGAACCGTCGCCCCAGCTGCCGGTCGGCAGCCAATGCAGGGTTTGTCCGAACAGGAGCGCGAGGACCGGCCCGATGACGAAATTGGGGATGGTGATGCCGATATTGCCGATCGCGGTCACGGCGACATCCACGATCGAATTCTGGCGCAGCGCAGCGGTCGTTCCGATCAGAATGCCGCCGACGACAGCAAGGAGCAGGGCCATGCTGCCCAGCTGCAGGGAGTAGGGCAGTTTCTGGAGGATGATTTCAGAGACCGTATAGTCGCGATAGACGTAACTGGGGCCAAAATCGCCGCGCAATACGTTCCAGATATAATTTAGATACTGTTTCCATACAGGGTCATCGAGATGATAGACGCGGTTCAAGTTGTCCATGATCTGCGGCGGCAGCGGCCGGGCGAGATTGAAGGGCCCGCCCGGTACCTGGCGCATCAGGAAAAAAGAAAGCGTGACGATCACGAACAGGGTCGGAATCGCGCTCGCCAGACGCTTCAGCACGAATGAAAGCATGACATCGCCTCGGATTGGCTGTCTGCGAAGCGTTCAGGCCCGTCATCTGCGAGGCAGGCACGCTTCTCCAGCCGCGGATGAGAGACAGGAGGATGGCCTCCTGCCATCACACACGCAGCAGCTCATTCCTTGGTGAGGAAACGCGTGCCGTGGTGGTTGGCGAGGTTGTCGTGCCAGCCCTTGACCTTCTTGGAAACCAGCCAGGGGTCGTTATAGACCAGCAGGGGCGTTACCGAGGCATCACGCAGCAGCATGGCTTCGGCGTCATGCAGGATCTGCATGCGCTTGGCGACGTCCCGCTCGGTGAAGGATTTGGCCATCAAGGCATCGAATTCGGGATTGTTGTAGTGGCCGTAGTTGAAGACCTTGTTGGTGGAGACACCCAGGGTCAGGAAATTCTCGGGATCGGCATAGTCGGCGACCCAGCCTGCCCGCGTGACGTCGAAACTATTGCCTTGCTGCAGATAGGAATAGTGCGACTTGAGATCGGAATTGAGCATGGTGACCTCGGCGCCGAGGCCCTTCCACATATCGGCGATCGCGGTGGCGACCTTCTTCCAGTTCTCGTTGGTGTTGTAGCGGATCTCGACCTTGAGCGGCTTGCCACCCGGGCCGTAGCCCGCTTCCTTCAAGAGTTCCTTGGCCTTGTCCTCGCGGTCGAGCTGAGGCGTGTCGGCGAAGTCGGCCTTGGCAGGCGTGTAGTTGGCGATACCCTCCGGGATCCAGCTATAGAGCGGCTGATAGACGCCGTTCAGCACGTCATTGGCCAGGAAGTCGCGGTCGATCGCCATGGCGAAGGCCCGTCGGACCCGGATGTCGTCGAAGGGCGGCTTGCGAGTGTCGAAGGCGTAATATTCGCTCGACGTCGATGGCGAGACGTGAACCTCGTCGCCGACCTTCTCCTGCAGGAATTTGCGCTGATCGGCCTGGAACTGATAGGCGAGGTCGAGTTCCCCGGCCAGGAAGCGGCGCTGGATGGCGGCCTGGTCCTCGCTTGGATAGGCGACGACGCGATCGATCTTCACATTTGCCGCGCCCCAGTAATTGGGGTTCTTGACGAAGGTGAGGTGATCGCCGGGTATCTGCTCGGTGACCGTATAGGCGCCGTTCGACACAAGCTTGCCCGCCTTGGCGAAATCGCGGCCATATTTCTCGACATTGGCCTTGTTCACCGGCACCACGCTTTGATGAGCAAGGAGTTCGGGGAAGAAGGGGACGGGGCTTTCGAGGGTGATTTCCAGCGTACCGGCATCGATGGCCTTGACGCCGAGCGTATCGATCGCTGCCTTGCCGGTGTTTATCGCCTGTGCGTTCTTGATCGGATAGGACAGGCTGGCATATTCGGCGGCTTCCTTGGGATCGAGATTGCGCCGGAAGCTGTAGACGAAATCCTCGGCCGTGACCGGGTCGCCGTTGGACCACTTGGCGCTGGGCCTCAATTTGAAGGTGTAGACCAGCCCGTCCGGCGAAACCGTCCAGCTTTCGGCGACGGCGGGACCCACCTTGCCGGCGCCGTCATAGGCAGTGAGACCTTCGTAGAGGTCGTCGATGATGAACTGCTCGATATTGGTGGTGGTGTGGATGGGATCGAGCGATTGAGGTTCGCCGCCCAGGCCTTTGTTCAACACGGTTTCGGCGGAAGCCGACAAGGCCGTGCCGCTGAGCAAGCCTACGGCGAGCAGGGCGCCGAACAAGCGCGTTTTCAAGGCTGCTGTCATCCTGATGTCCCCTCTGAAGCCAGTTGTTCCGGCTATTGGTTGAAGGCCGGCAGTAAAGGCCTTCGCATTCGCTACGGCAACCCGCGATTTTCGACGGGGAAAGGAAGGGTAGAGCTGCTCGGTCCGCGTGCAGGGGGATAGTATGTCGAAGGGTATAGTGATCGTCTGAAAATTGCGGGTGGCCGGGATGCGACGCAATATTCGCCATAACCGACCGCGCTTTATGTCCTGTGCATTGCGAAGACTGATGGGATGAAGGTCTGATTGAATTATGGGGATAAGCCGTGCACAACCTGGCCGCGTGTGACAGGGCAGGATGTGACGCCATGTCGGGCCAGGCAAAACGAAACCGCCGTGCGAATGGGCATATTCGCGCGGCGGTTTCGTGATGGCAATTCGAACTGATGAGAACGGGCTGGCTCAGTTGAACAGGCTGGAGACACTCTCTTCGGAGGCAGTGCGGCCGATGGCCTCGCCGATCAGCGGCGCGATCGAGATGACGCGGATGTTCTGGGCCACGCGTACCGCCTCGGTCGGCATGATCGAGTCCGTGATTACCAGTTCGCGCAGCTTGGAGGAGGCGATACGGGCCACTGCGCCGCCTGAGAGCACGCCGTGGGTGATATAGGCCAGCACGTCCTTGGCGCCGCGCTCCAAGAGGGCTTCGGCAGCATTCACCAGCGTGCCGCCGGAATCGATGATGTCGTCGATCAGGATGCAGGTACGGCCCTTGACGTCGCCGATCACGTTCATGACCTCGCTCTCGCCGGCGCGCTCGCGGCGCTTGTCGACGATGGCCAGGGGCGCATCGATGCGCTTGGCGAGGGCACGGGCGCGCACCACGCCGCCGACGTCGGGCGAGACCACCATGAGCTTGTCGAGCTCCATGCGGGCCTTGATGTCGCGCTCCATCACCGGAGCGGCAAACAGGTTGTCGGTGGGAATGTCGAAGAAGCCCTGGATCTGCCCGGCATGCAGGTCGAGGGTCAGCACACGGTCGGCACCGGCATGGGTGATCAGGTTGGCGACCAGCTTGGCCGAGATCGGCGTGCGGCCGGAAGCGCGGCGATCCTGCCTTGCATAGCCGAAATAGGGGATCACCGCCGTGATGCGCCGGGCCGAGGAGCGGCGCAGGGCATCGGTGATGATCAACAGCTCCATCAGATGGTCGTTGGTGGGAAAGGAGGTCGACTGGATCACGAAGACATCCGCGCCGCGGACATTTTCCTGGATCTCGACGAAGATCTCCATGTCCGCGAACCGCCGCACCGAGCACTTCGTCAGGGGGGTCTTCAGATAGGTCGCAATCGATTCGGCCAGTGCACGATTCGAATTGCCGGCGACGAGCTTGATCTCGCCCGAACCGTGGCCCCTGTCACCTGCCGCCATGAAGCCGGCTCCCGCTTTGAGAAAAATGCACCCGGCTCTTAGCAACTGACCGGCCCGCATACAATGGGGGCGTCACAAGGAGTTCACACTTGCATGGCTGGAATGCGTGCAGATTGGGATGATTTGCCGCTGTTCCGATGCCCAGCCGGGTCAACGCATCTGCAATCCGGCGTCGGCCCCGTTCAGCACTTCGCTGCCGTTCTCAGTGGTCAGGCTGGTCCGCCCCAGGCACATGGCGGTGCCGCTGTCGGAGTCCATCAGGATCATGTGGGCGAACATCACCATGCCCGCTTCCAACACCCAGTCATTGCCCTCGTAGAACATCGGCCGGTCCATCCAGGACGGCGTGAACTTGGCGCCGAGCGAATAGCCGCAGGCGGCGAGCCGGTGCTCCTCCAGCCCGTGCGAATCCATCACCCGGGCATGGGCGGCGAAGACATCGCCGGCCGTGCGTCCTGGCCGGATCTCGGCCTCGCAGGCGAGAAGGGCCTCATGGGCGGCGGTATAGAGTTCGCTGTGACGGGGGGAGACGTCCCCAATCGTGATCGTGCGCATCAGCGCCGCGTGGTAGTGGCGATAGACGCCGGCGAATTCCAGCGTGATCTGGTCGCGTTCGGCGAGCTTGCGGCGGCCGCTCTTGTAACGGCAGAGCAGGGCGTCGCGCCCCGAGCCGATGATGAATTCGTTGGCGGGATAGTCGCCGCCGGCCGAGAAGATGGCATTGTGCTGGGCCGCGAGGATGTCGCCCTCGTCGGCGCCGGGAAACACGGCGGCGATGCCGGCTGCATCGGCCGCGTCCGAGAGGCGCGCGGCCTCGCGCACATAGGCGATTTCTGCCGCCGACTTGACCGCCCTGAGATGGGCGACGACATCGGAAGCGTCGACCAGCTCGAAATCGCCGGCAAAAGCCGCCTCGAGCTTGCGGCCATTGGCATGGGTGAGGCCGTAGGAATCGAATTCCACGCCGATGCGGCCGCCCGTCACGCCGAGATCGCGGACCATGGCGAGGAGTTGCTGGGCCGGTGTCGCATCCCTGCGATCGGTCCAGATGCGGATGTCGGTGAGGTTGGAGGTGTGCTGGGCCTGGCGCAGATCCGCCGTGCGTGTGAGCAGCGCCATCGTGCCGTCGGCGCGCACCAGCAGGGACTGGAAGAAGCAGAAGCCGAAGGTATCGTAGCCGGTCAGCCAGTACATGCTCTCCTGGGCAAAGAGCAGCATGGCATCGAGTTTTTGCGTGGCCATCTCCGCCTGCAGGCGCTTCAGGCGCGTGGCGAACTCATCGGTCGAAAAATGTAACATGGCAGGTCCTGCCTCGAACCTCGTTCCCGATGCGTTTTGCGATTTGGTCGATTCACCAGGAATCGCAAAGACGCGTCAAACCAAAGAGTTAGAGCAAACAAACGTTCACGCCTGAACGCGCTTTGCTCTAGTGATCTGCCAGCGCGATCGCATGCAGCAGGCGGCCATAGTCTGGCTCCTTGCGATGGGTCACCCGCCGGTAGGAGAAGAAGCGCTCTTCGTCCTGATAGGTGCACAGCGCCATGTCCTCGAAGTGGCCGATGCCGGCCGCGGTGAGACGCATGGTGATATAGGCCGGCAGATCGAACATGGCATGCCCCGCATTGGGGCTCGGGCCGAAGAAGCGGGCATTGTCGGCAGCAGCCTCCAGGAATCGGGCCTTGAACTCCGGCCCGACCTCGTAGGCCGCCCGCGAGATCATGGGACCGAGCACCGCGACGATGTTGCCGCGTGTGGCGCCGAGGCCGACCATGGCGTCGAGCGTGGTTTCGAGCACACCGGTGAAGGCGCCCTTCCAGCCGGCATGAGCCGCGCCGATCACGCCGGCCTTGGCGTCTGCGAACAGGACGGGGCCGCAATCGGCGGTGGCGACAGCCAAGGCGAGGTTGCGCTCGCGCGTCACCATGGCGTCGACCTTGGGCGCGTGCTCGCGGGTCCAGGGCGCGGTGACGGTGACGACGTTGGGGGAATGCACCTGGTAGCAGGTGATGAAGCGATCGCGCGGCACGCCGAGGCTGTCGGCCATGCGGCCCCGGTTCTCGCGGACGTGATCGGGAACGTCGTCCGAGCCTGATCCACCGTTGAGCGAGGCATAGATGCCGTCCGACACGCCTCCCTGGCGCGTGAAGAAGCCGTGGCGGATGCCGGGCAGGTCGAGGGCGGCGTGCTGGAGCGCGATGGCGGGCGAATCGGTCATGGCGGCAGGATCGGGAGGAAGTGGAGGGATGTCAAACCGGCGCCCGGCGGGAAGCCGGGCCAGTCAGGATTCTGATACCGGCGATTTCGCGGCGGGAACCGTTGCGTTTTCAAGCCGTTGGTTCAAAGTGCCCTGGCATCCGGCCGCGGCCGGAGAAGATTTGTTGAATAGGTGCCCCATGAAGATCACGAAAACCTTGTCCGCATTTGCTTTGGCGGCCCTGCTGGCGCCTGCGGCGGCCGGTTCGGCCGAGGCGGCCGTCAGGACGGGAACGCTTACCTGCGACATCGGCGGTGGCATCGGCGTGGTGCTGGGATCGCGCAAGCCGGTGTCCTGCCGGTTCTCCGGCTTCAACGGCTACAGCGAACTCTATGACGGCACCATCACCAAGGTCGGCGTGGATGTCGGCTTCACCTTCGGCGGGCGTATGGTCTGGGCGGTCTTCGAGCCGTCCAACCGTCACGCGCCCCTGGGCGGCAACTATGCCGGCGTGTCGGCCGAGGCCAGCGCGGCGGTCGGCGTCGGGGCCAATGTCCTGCTCGGTGGCGGCAATGGCGGCGTGACGCTGCAGCCGATCTCGGTGCAGGGGCAGACCGGCCTCAACGCGTCGGCCGGCATCGGCAGCTTGCATATCCGCCCGGTCGCAGCGCCGGTGATCATCCAGACCGAGCGGGCCTACCGTCCCCGCCACAAGGCCCATCGCCATCACTACAAGGCGAAGAAGCATCGCAAGAGCTGCCGCTGCAAGGTGTGAGGCCTCGAGGAGCTGAGCGAAAATTGCGAAGCTCTCGCTAGCTTGCCATCACCCGGGCCTGCCTCGGTGATGGCAAGAACCATGCCTTTCTCAGCTGCGCTCGGTTCCCGGCGCCGAGACGGCCAGCACCTTGAACAGCGAACCCATGGCGCGCGGGGCGTCGTCGGTCAGGCGTTCGAGCGCCTTGGCGATCGCTTCTGCCTGTTCCGGCGTGGCATGGCGGCTGAGATTGGCAGCCATCGGGCGGATACCGAGTTCGTTGAGAAAATGGGCCTGCGTGGTGAGGATGTCGATCGCCAGATGCCGGTCGGCGGCGATGCGGGCCAGCGTCTCGAAGCAGACATGGGTGGTGAGGTCGGCCTCGCCGGGACGGGTCAGCGGATCGACGAAGGCATGGCCGGCCATGGCCTGCAGCGTGTCGCCGACGCCGAATTCGAGATGCCCGTAATCGATGATCAGGGCGGCGCCGCCGAAGCGGCCAAGGCGCGCAGAGAGGGCCGCCATCACCTGTGAACCGGCTTCCGGATATTCGACGATGGTGCCGTCGAGCGCGCCATCGGAAAGGGGAGGTGCCTGATTGGCCGGTACGGGCTCCGGGGCGAGCCCGAAGGCGAGTTCGTCATCGACCAGGCCGACCAATCTTTCATGCCAGCGCCCGCCCTGATGCACCAACTGGTGCACGGGCAGGGCATCGAAGAATTCGTTGGCGATGATGATCGATGGCCCCTCCGGCAGGCTGGCGATGTCGTCGTGCCAGGTCGGGCGGCGTCCCCCGAGGCTGTTCTCCAAGGTCTTGGCCTGGGCTTCGCGCAGGACGGGACTCGTCTCGACCAGATGGAGTGCGATGGCCTCGGCGAAGGTGGGCACGACCTTGCCGATCGCCCGCAAGGCGTCCGCCATCAGCGTGCCGCGTCCGGGCCCGAGTTCGAGCAGGTTGATCCGGGCGGGCGAGCCGAGGATCATCCAGCGATGGGCCGCCCACAGGCCGATGATCTCGCCGAACATCTGGCTGATCTCGGGAGCGGTGGTGAAATCCCCGGCGGCACCGAGCGGATCGCGCGTGATGTAGTAGCCGTGACGGGGATGGCCGAGCGCGAGCGTCATGTAGCGCGCCACGTCGATCGGCCCTTCCTGGCGGATCAGGTCCTTGATCTCGCGGGCGAGCGGGGTTTCGCTCATGCCGATTTCGGTGCGTCGGAGGCCTTGGGCGCCTCGGGACGGTGCATCAGGGCATACACCACCAGGCCAAGGCCGACCAGGACCATCGGCAGCGAATAGGCTTGTCCGACCGTCAGCACGTCCTGGATCCACCAGCCGTCCGGCTCGCGGTAGAGTTCGCTGAAGGAGCGGGCAGCGGCGTAGCCGATGCCGAACAGGCCGGCGATCAGGCCCGGCCGTTTCAAGGCACCGAAGCGCGTCATGATGGCAAACAGCACGAACAGCGCGAGGCCCTCCAGGGCAGCCTCGATCAACTGGCTCGGATAGCGCGGCGTCGGACCCTGCGGAAATATCGAGAACGGGCTCGATGGTGAGATCATGCCCCAGGACGACCCCCAGGCCGGGCGCCCCCATAGTTCGTCATTGATGAAATTGGCGATGCGGCCGAGAAACAGGCCGATCGGCGCCACGCAGGAGGCGATGTCGAGATAGGACAGGACCGGGATCTTGTTGAGCCAGGCAAACAGGATCACTGCAAGTGCCGCCCCCAGGAAACCGCCATGGAAGGCCATGCCGCCTTCCCAGACCTTGAGGATCTCGATCGGATTGGCGAGATAGTAATCGGGTTCGTAGAGCAGCATGCCGAGCCGTCCGCCGATCACCACGCCGAGCGTGACCCAGATCAGGAGGTCGTCGAATTGCAGTTTGGTGCCGGGCTGTACGAGCCAGAGCCTGGCGTTGCCGATCAGGCGGCGTCCATACCACCAGCCGCCGAGCAGGCCGAAAATATAGGCCAGCGCATACCAGCGTATGGCGAGCGGGCCGATATGGATCAGCACCGGATCGAAAGCGGGGACGATGAAATATTGCTCAGGCATGGGTGCCTTTTGGTGACTAGAGGTGACAGCGTCAAGGCAGAAGCTTCTAGGGCGTGTCGTCAGTTATGGTTTCGGGCTAGACGGGAGCGATTTTGACCTCATCTCGCTCGAAACCATAACTGACGACACGCCCTAGCGGGGCCGCACTTTTATCGAGGTCTGGCCCGTGCTATCGACGCCGCAAAGGAGTTTCGTGATGCCACAGCAATCCGGCCGTATCTATGACGAGTTCGCCAAATTGATGACCGACGCCGCCGGCGTCGCGCAGGGCGTGCGCCGGGAAGTCGACAGTGTCGTGCGCAGCCAGGCCGAACGCATCATGCGCGATCTCGACTATGTTCGACGCGATGAGTTCGATGCCGTGCGCGAGATGGCGATCAAGGCTCGCGACGAAAACGAACGCCTGGCGGCCCGTATCGCCGAACTCGAAGCCAAGCTTGCCGCGCGTTAAGCGCAAGATTGTCTCGCCGTGCGACAATAAGACCGGCGAAGAATGAGAGGCCTCCTTGTGGACGGCGGGAACGAATCCTTGCCGATTCAGCCCGAATGCCTGAACTCTCCCCACACAGGCTGCGTATCGATCGGTATTCGCAGCGCCAATGCGCCTCCTCGGAGGCGCCGGGAGTTGCAATGTCGGTAATCGAGCTCCAGAGCGAGCGGGCCGGTCATCCGGTTGATCTCGTCGAACATCTGGCGAGTCTTCATGACTGGGCCTTCGACAGACTCGGCGAAGACGAGATCTCCATCGTCGTGAAGGGGCATGGCTGCGACTATGCCGTCTCCTTCACCTGGATGGACGATATCGAGTCGCTGCATCTGGCCTGCTCCTTCGACGCCAAAATTCCCAAGCGCCGCCACGCCGATCTCCTGCAGACGATTGCGCTCGTCAACGAACAGCTGTGGGTCGGCCATTTCGACGTCTGGAATGCCGACCAGGTCATCATGTATCGCCATGCCCTGTTCCTGGCCGGCGGCGCCGAGGCCACGCCGCGCCAATGCGAAGCCCTGATCGAGATCGCGGTGGAAACCTGCGAACGTTATTTCCAGGCCTTCCAATTCGTGATCTGGGCCGGCAAGACCCCCAAGGAGGCGCTCGAAGCGGTGCTTTTCGAAACCGTGGGCGAAGCCTAGAGCGTTTTGTGATTTCCTGGAATCACCAAGAATCGCAAAGACGCGTCGAAACAATGAGTTAGAGAAAAGCAGCGGTTACGTGTAAACGCGCTTTGCTCTAGTATTCGGGGGCTTTCCGCGTCCTTGCGAGCGCAGCGAAGCAATCCGGCCCTCATAGGGTCTACACGGACATTCCTGGATTGATTCGCTGCGCTCGCAAGGACGAACCTTTTCCGGTGACCCATTGCAGCTGCGAAATAGGCGGCTGCCGAAGCCGGCTTCTTATTTGCAGGAGTTCTTCGCATGGCTGAAGCATTGGACATTGGCGGCAAGCTGCTGCTGCTGGGCGCCGGCAAGATGGGCGGGGCCATGCTGGAAGGATGGCTGAAGCTCGGCCTAGATCCGGCCCAGGTGGGGGTGATCGATCCGCATTTGCCGCCGGAGATTGCCGGAGACCTCACCGTAAAAGGTGTCGCGGTCAACCCGATGCTGGCGTCCTTCGGCACGCCGGCGGTGGTGCTCCTGGCGATCAAGCCGCAAATGATGGACGTCGCCATGGGTTCGGTCGCGCCCCTGTTCGGATCGGATACGCTGGCCGTCTCCATCATGGCAGGCAAGACCATTGCCAGCATCGCGGCATTGCTGCCGGCAGGCACGGCCATCGTGCGCGCCATGCCGAACACGCCGGCTGCCGTCGGCCGCGGTATCACCGCTGCCGTGCCGAATGCCTTCGTGACCGCCGATCAGGAACGGGCGGCCGACGCCTTGCTGCGGGCGACCGGCGCCGTGGAGTGGGTGGCGGATGAAAGCCACATCGATGCGGTGACGGCGGTTTCCGGCTCGGGGCCGGCCTATGTCTTCCATCTCGTCGAAGCCATGGCGGAGGCCGGAGCGGCGGCGGGCCTTCCGGCCGATCTCGCCATGCGGCTGGCGCGCGCCACCGTGGCGGGTTCCGGCGAATTGCTGCACCAGTCCGACCTGCAGGCCGCCACGCTGCGGCAGAACGTCACCAGCCCGGGCGGCACCACTGCGGCGGCGCTCGAAGTGCTGATGGCTGAAAACGGCCTGACGGCATTGATGAAGCGGGCAGTGGAGGCCGCTCGCCGGCGCGCGGGCGAACTCGCGTCCTGAGGGCTGGTCTCCAGATCACGAAGGCCTCTTATGTCGAGAGCCAGGTCTGAAGACATGTCCCCCAGACGGCAACACCGAACTCCTGCGGCCAACGCGCCGCATTGATCCGGTTCGCAATCGGCCTATCTTTATCGGACGGGGCACACCGAAAAACGAGGTTCGAGCCATGGTTGCCAAGCCGAAAGCCGATAATGCCGTCGATCCGCGTCAGGCCGCTGTAGAGGCCTTGCTGTCGCTATGCGCCGACAATCCCTGGGGCGAGATCGGCCTGGCCGACATTGCCGACAAGGCGGGACTGTCTCTGTCGCAATTGCGCGGCCTCTACCCCTCCAAGGGGGCCATCCTCGCTGCCTATTCGCGCCAGGTCGACCAGAAGGTGCTCGATGGCATCGATGCGGGCATGGCCGAAGAGCCGGCCCGTGAGAGGCTGTTCGACATTCTGATGCGCCGTATCGACGTGCTCTCGCCGCACAAGACTGCCATCGCCAATATTTCCAGGGCCTTCGCGCTCGATCCGCTCGCCATGGCGGCCTGGAACCGTGTCGTCACCAATTCGATGCAATGGATGCTGACGGCCGCCGATATCGACGCCGATGGCCCGATGGGAGCCGTGCGGGCGCAGGGACTGGCGCTGGCTTGGGCTCGCATCGTCAAGGTCTGGCTGAAGGACGAGGACGAAGGCCTGGCCACGACGATGAAGGAAGTCGACCGGCAGCTTCGCTCGGGCGAACGCTGGATGGAGCGGGCCGACGATCTTTGCCAGATCTTCGCGCCGTTCCGCCGCATCGCCGAACGTTCTCATGAGCGCCGTGCCCGCATGCGCGAAAGGCTGCGCGAGCGTTTTCACGATTTCGCCGAGTCGCGCCGGCGAGGCAGGGATGATCGAGACGATGCGGAGGCGGTGTGAGTAACAGCAACGGGCAGCCGGCGGCGGAGATCGGCTTCGACGATTTCCTCAAGGTCGATATTCGCATCGGCACGGTGCTGGAGGCGGTGCCCCTGGAAGGGGCCCGCAAGCCGGCCTATCGCATGCGCATCGACTTCGGCGACGAGATCGGCATCAAGGCGTCGTCCGCTCAACTCACCGTGCTCTACAGGGCCAATGAGCTGGTCGGGCGCCAGGTGATGGCTGTGGTCAATTTCCCGCCGCGCCAGATCGGCAAGTTCATGTCGCAGGTGCTGACGCTGGGCTTTCCCGGCGCCGATGGTGCTGTCGTGCTGGCGACACCCGAACGCGGTGCCCCGAACGGCTCGCGACTGTTCTGAGAGCTGGGGAAAGTGCGGAGTGGCGACCTCCCGGTCGCCATACTCTTCATCCTGAATGGGGTTTTTGGCGATGTCGACCAGGAGGTCGACACTGCAGTAACATCAAGCCGCCTCCGCTTATCCGACTCTCTCGATCGCGATGGCGGTTGCCTCGCCGCCGCCGATGCACAGCGAGGCGACGCCGCGCTTGAGGTCGTTGCGGGCCAAAGCGTGCAGCAGGGTAACGATGAGGCGCGCCCCGGTGGCACCGATGGGATGGCCGAGAGCGCAGGCCCCGCCATGGATGTTGAGACGGTCGGCCGGGATGTCGAGGTCGTGGCGGGCCGCCATCGCGACTGCGGCGAAGGCCTCGTTGATTTCGAACAGGTCGACATCGCCGACGCGCCAGCCGGTACGTTCGAGCAGTTTTCGCATGGCCGGGATCGGCGCCGTGGTGAACCAGGCCGGATCCTGGCTGTGGGTGGCATGGCCCTTGATCTCGGCGAGCACGGGCAGGCCGTCGCGCTCGGCAATGGAGCGGCGGGTGAGGACGAGTGCGGCCGCGCCATCGGCATTGGCCGAGGAACTGGCGGCGGTGATGGTGCCGTCCTTGCGGAAGGCCGGCCTGAGCTGCGGGATCTTGTCGGGTGAAACCTTGAGCGGGTTCTCGTCGTCGGCAATCAACCTGGATCCGCCTTTGCCCGGCACCTCCACCGGTGCGATCTCGGCGGCGAAAGCACCGGTTTCGATCGCCTTGCGGGCGCGGGTCAGGGTCTCCACGGCATAGGCGTCCTGGTCGTCGCGGCTGAACTGATAGGCCTCAGCCGTCGCCTCGCCGAAATCGCCCATCGGGCGGCCGCCTTCATAGGCGTCCTCCAGGCCGTCGAGCATCATGTGGTCGAGAAGGCGGTCATGGCCCATGCGGTAGCCGCTGCGTGCCTTGGCCAGCAGATA
>NZ_JASGFM010000013.1:0-154134 GCF_047605565.1 Labrys sp. (in: a-proteobacteria) | reverse complement strand
GGCAAGATCGAGATCGACAGCCTGATCACCCACACCATGCCGCTCGACGAGATCAACACCGCCTTCGACCTGATGCATGAAGGCAAGTCGATCCGCTCGGTGGTCACCTTCTGAAGACCGGCTGCCGGGCCTGGCCTCGGCAGGACGCAATGATCGATCCGCGCTCGGTTTCCACGGGCGCGGATTTTCCTTATCCGCTTCATCTAACTTTACAAACGCCCGGACGGCGCGAAACCTCTCCTGGCTAGGCTTTGTCATCCCGCAATGCCCGGCGCGGCCCTTGCCGTGCGGCACTGCCCTTGATGGAGACTGACATGAGTGAAAGCCCGAACGCTTCCGTCCCCGCCCGCCGCTGGCCACGCGTGCTGGTGCTCGGCGGCGCCATGGCGGCCGGCATCGCCCTCGGCGCCGGCGGATTGGCTGCTGCCGCCGTAATGGGCGGTGGTGGCTGGCATCACGGCCCCCGGCTCGAGCGCATCCAGAATTTCGTGCGGATGTCGCTGGATTCGGTCGCGGCCACCTCCGAGCAGGAGGCCAAGGTGCACGACATCGTCGCCGCCGCCTATACCGACCTCGCCCCCAAGCCGGAAGACAGGGCCGCCTTCCGCAAACAGGCCATCGATCTCCTGCGCGCGCCCACGATCGACAAGGCGGCGGTCGAGAAACTGCGCAGCGACTTCGTAGCGCGGACGGACGCCAAGTCGAAACGCTTCGTCGAAGCCGTGCTCGCTACCGCCGACGTGCTGACGCCCGAGCAGCGCGCCAAGCTGGCCGATCGTGCCGATCTTTGGCGCCCGCACGGCCCGATGATGGGCGGCCATCGCGGACACCCTGACAGACAAGGCCGCCCCGAACGGCCGGATGATGGCGGCCAGGACGGCGAGAACGGCGACAATTGAGGCCCCTGGAGCAGAGCGCACTTGGCGAAAAACGCCGCTTTGCTCCAACTCGCTGTTGCCAGGCCAATCCAACGGATTGGCGAGTGTGCCTTCGCGATACATGGCAATTCCATCAAGTCGCGAAACGCTCTAGGATCGATACAGAATGACGGCCGCTCCTCCCGGGGAGCGGCCGAATGGATTTGTCTTCAACTCTTTGTTTTGACGCATTTTCTCAATTGAAAAGTCGACCGTCTTTTCCAGAAAATGCATTCGTGCGGAGCAGGCAGTGGGCGTGGAACGCATCCTGATCATCGACGACGACACCAGGCTGGCCGCCATGCTCGGCGATTATCTGGCGGCGGCGGGTTTCGACGTCGATCACAGGCCGTCGGGCACGGAAGGCCTCGGCGCCATCGAGCGCGACGGCTACGATGCCGTGGTACTCGACATCATGCTCCCGGACTTCGACGGCTTCGAGGTCTGCCGTCGCCTGCGCATGCGCTCCAACATTCCCGTGGTGATGCTGACTGCAAGGGGCGACGACACCGATCGCATCGTCGGGCTCGAGATCGGCGCCGACGACTATCTGCCCAAGCCCTTCAACCCGCGCGAACTGCTCGCACGCCTGCGGGCGGTGCTGCGCCGGCGCACCGCGCCGGCCGAACTCGACAACCAGACCCTGCGCTTCGGGCGTCTCACCATTGATCGCGGTTCGCGCAGCGCCCGCATCGATGGCGAGGAACGTCCGCTCACCAGCCATCAGTTCGATCTGCTCCTGGCGCTGGCCGACAATGCAGGCCGGGTGCTCAACCGCGAAAGACTGATGGATCTGGTGAAGGGCGAGGAGCTGGAGGTCTTCGACCGTTCGATCGACGTGCACATCTCCCGCATCCGCGCCGCCATCGAGGACGATGCCAAGCATCCGCGCCGCATTCTCACCGTGCGCGGTGCCGGCTATGTCTTCGCCAAGCGGCAGGATGCGGACTAGAGCAAAGTGCGATTTCGCTGAATCGCACTTTCTCTCTAACCTTTTGTTTTGACGCGTTTTCTTAATCGAAAAGTCTATCAACTTTTTGGAAAACGCTCTAGCCTGATCGGGACCAAGAGCCAGCGCCCATGCTGATATTCTTTCGCAAGCGTCTGTTCTGGCAGGTCTACCTCACCCTGCTCGCCTGTCTCGTCGTGCTGGCGCTGCTGGTCGGCTCGCTCTGGCGCATGGCGGGCGATACGGCCGGCGAACGTTGGGGCGCGTTGCGCGTCCGGCTGACCGACGAGCTGGTGCGCTTCCAGGAACGCACGCCGGAAGACCTGCCTAACGAGATCCGCAAGCTCAGCGAGGAAATGGGCGCCTCGATCTCCGTCTACAGCAAGCAGCGCGTGCTGATCGCCTCGCGCGGCTTTCCAATCGCCCTGCCGGCTGGAGACGACGATGTGCCACAGCGCTGGCTCGATCATGTCGTCCGCCTCGACCTGCCGGGCGGGCGCACCGTGCTCGCGCAATTGCCGCGGCCGCCGAAGCCGGGCTTGCGCGTGCTGCTGCTGGCCCTCCTGGTCGCCGGCGGCGTCGGTATCGCGGCCTGGCCGGCGACGGCCCGGCTGACCCGTCGCCTCGAAACGCTGCGCGCCGGTGTCGAGAGCTGGGGCAGCGGCGCCTTGAACCGACGGGTGGCGGAACAGGGAACCGACGAGGTCGCCATGGTGGCCCGCAGCTTCAACGGCGCCGCCAGCCGGATCGAGGCCCTGGTCAATTCCCAGAAGGCGCTGCTCGCCAATGCCAGCCACGAATTGCGTTCGCCCCTGGCAAGGCTGCGCATGGCGGTGGAAATCGGCGCGGACAAACCCAGCGCGGCTGTGCGCGAGGAGATCAACCGGGACCTGCAGGAGATCGACCAGCTGGTGGAGGAGATCCTGCTCGCCAGCCGGCTCGACTATGCCACCGCCATGCCGCTCGAAGGGGTTCCGGTCGACCTCCTGGGCCTGGCGGCCGAGGAGGCCGCCCGCACCGGCGCCGCCGCCGATGGCGAGCCCGTGGAAATCCGCGGCGATGCCACGCTGCTGCGCCGGCTGATGCGCAACCTCCTGGAGAATGCCGGCAAGCATGGCAGGCCGCCGGTGGAGATCACCATCGCCAGCGACAAGGGACAGGCCCGCATCGAGGTAAGCGACCGCGGCCCCGGCATTGCCGAGAAAGAGCGAGACCATCTGTTCGAGCCGTTCTACCGGCCCGCCGGCCGCAGCGAGACCTCCGGTGGCTGGGGCCTGGGCCTGGCGCTGGTGCGCCAGATTGCCGGGCGCCACCGCGGCTCGGTACGCTGCGAAAGCCGCGAAGGCGGCGGCAGCCGTTTCGTGGTGGAACTGCCGCTGGCGTGAATGCGTACCGTATCTACCGTCGCGCAGCCCCTCACCCTTACCCTCTCCCCGTAAGAACGGGCGAGGGTAAGGGTGAGGGGCTGCGCAAACATCTCAGACGTGTCGGGCCAACGCTAAGCATGCGCTCGGGTGCCCAGGCGCCGCGCCAGGAAATCCACCGCCTGCATGGCGCCTTCCGATGAGATGGTGTGATCGAGGCCGGGCTCGATGAAGAGCTCGGTATGGACACCTGCACGATCGAGCCGCTCGGCCGCCGCCTCGCTTTCGCGCGCGGGAATGATCCTGTCGGCCTCGCCATGGACCAGCAAGGCGGCGCTTCCCGCCGCCGGTGCCAGGGGGGCCGGTGTCGCCAGCCTCGCGGAAAAGGCGACGACCGCCAGCGGCCAGCGGCCGGAAGCGAGTGCGTCGAGCGCCATGATCCCGCCCTGCGAAAAGCCCGCCAATGCCACGCGTTCGGGCGCCTGCGAAAAGCCGTGCCTGTCGATGGCCTCCTGAACGGTGGCGTCGAAGGCGGTCCGGGCGGCGACAATGCGCCCGCCGCGATTCTGCGCGTTCACACCGGCGACGCTGAACCATTGCCGGCCCCGGCCGCCCTCGAAGACGAAGGGCGCGTCCGGCGCTGCCAAGGTGGCGCCCGGCAACATTTCGCGCCAGATGTCACCCAGATGCATGAGGTCGCCGCCATTGCTGCCGACGCCATGCAGGAGGATGATCAGGCTCTCCGTCATGCCGCCTTGGCCTCGACCGTGGTCAATCCCGGCAGGTCGGGGCCGACAGGCACGATGCCATTGGGATTGAGCGCCTTGATCGAATAATAGCCGCGCTTGATGTGATCGATGCTGACGGTCTCGCGGATCCCGGGCACTGCCAATATCGCGGCGAGATAGGCCGAGAGCGCCGGATAGTCGGCAATCCGCCTGAGATTGCATTTGAACAGCCCGTGATAGGCGGCATCGAAGCGCACCAACGTCACGAACAGGCGGATATCGGCTTCGGTCAGGCGGGCGCCGAACAGGAAGGGGCCGCCGGCCGCAAGACGCTGCTCGATCCGGTCGAGCATGGCGAAAATGCCCCAGAAGGCGGCCTCATAGGCCTCTTGCGTGGTGGCGAAGCCGGCGCGATAGACGCCGTTGTTGAGGCTGGGATAGATGGCCTCGTTCAGGGCGTCGATCTCGGGGCGCAGATCCGCGGGGTAGAGGTCGATGTCATTGCGGGCGAGGGCACCGAAACCATCATTGAGCATGCGCAGGATATCGGCGGACTCGTTGTTGACGATCGTGCCGCGCTGCTTGTCCCACAAGACCGGCACCGTGGCGCGGCCGGTATAGTTGGGATCGGCCCGGGTATAGATCTCGTGGATATAGGTGGCGCCGTTCACCGTGTCGGGCGTCGCGCCGGGATAGGTGCCGAAGCGCCAGCCCTGTTCGGTGGTTGAAGGTTCGACCACACTGACGGAGATGGCGTCATCGAGCCCCTTGAGCCTGCGGCCGATCAGGGTGCGCGAGGCCCAGGGGCAGATCAGCGCGACATAGAGATGATAGCGCCCGGTTTCGGCCTTGAAACCGGCCTCGCCCGTCGGCCCGGCGCTGCCGTCGGGCGTGACCCAATTGCGGAACTTCGAGACCTGGCGCACGAAACCGCCCTGCTTGTCGGTCGCCTGCACCGGGTGCCAGTCGGCGCTCCATTTTCCGTTGACCAGCATGACTCAGCCTTTGCGGGTGACGATGGAGAACGAGGTTCCCCAGGGATCGTGCAGGGCGAAGCCGCCTTGCTTTTCCGTAGTGGCAACGCCGGCAGCCCGTACACGGTTCCGCAAGGCGGCAAGGATGTCTTCATCGGCTGCGATCATCGCGACCTCGGCCAGGCCCGTCGAAGGAAAATCGCGCGGGCCCGCCCCTCGGCTGTTCCAGATATTGGCGGCCAGATGATGGTGATAGCCGCCCGTCGCATAGAAGCTGGCACCCGGATAGCGGGCGGTGAGATCGAAGCCGAGCGCACCGCCGAAGAAGGCATCCGCCGGCTCGGTGGCGCCGACCTGGAGATGCACATGGCCGACGATACCGCCTGCCGGATAGCCTTGCCAGCGCGTCGTGCCGGCAGCGGCGATCACGTCCTGCGCGTCCAGGCGTTCGGTCGACATCGTCACCGTGCCGCCGTCGACGCTCCAGGCACTGCGCGGGCGATCGGCATAGACTTCGATGCCGTTGCCTTCGGGATCGGACAGATAGATCGCCTCGCTGACCAGGTGATCCGAAGCGCCCTGAAGCGGCAGCCGCGCCTCGACGGCATGCTTGAGCCAGCGGCCGAGATCGGCCCTGTCAGGCAGCAGGAAGGCCGTGTGGAACAGGCCGGCCTCCCGGGGCGAACGCTGCCGGGCCTTGGGATCATGCCGCAGTTCCAGGAGCACCGTCTCGCCGGTTCCGAGCCGGCGCAGGCCCGCCTCCGACGACACCACCTGCAGGCCGATCGCCTGTTCGTAGAAATGGCTTGTCGCATCGAGGTCGTGCACGGTCAGGCCGACCGTGCCGATGCTGAGGGGAGCGTCACTGGCTGACATGATATCCTCCGGACGAGGGCGGGTTAACGCGCCAAGCATTGCGTCAGTTGGCGGCGGCGCGCGAAGGGGTCGGCCTCAGCGCCAGGGCACCGTCGCCGATCAGGGCAAGCGCGAGAAGGCCGGCGATCCACAGCGCCAGGAATTCCCAGCCGCCATTGGGATTGGTGAAGAAGAAGCCGGCCGGGCCGTGCACGGTGGCGATGGCGCCTGCCAGCACCGGAATCAGCGCCAGGGCAGCCAGGCGCGGCCAGACGCCGAGAATAAGCGCAAGCGCGCCGATGATCTCCCAGGCAATGGTCACATAGGCCAGCGCCGGCGGCAGGCCGAGCGAGCCGAAGAACTGGGCGGTGCCGGCCGGCGTGAACACGAAGATCTTCAGCCCGGCATGGGCCAGGAAGAGAACGCCGAGCGCCAGGCGCAGCAACAGGGCGGCATAGGGGGCGGTGCGGGTGTCGAACATGATCGTCTCCAGGGACAGGATTGCTGCCTGTACATTGCACCATTTCCGTTCTGGAGATTATCCTGGTTCAGGACAGAACATTCCTTCCATTGTGGAACTTATGTCAGGACCATCCCTGCTCCCAGGGCGGCCTGCCGCGATAGCGTTCGGCCAGGAAATCGACGAGAACGCGTATCTTGGCCGCGAGATGCCGGCCGGGCGGATAGAGGGCATAGGCGCCGAGCGGCCTGTCCTCGAAGCTGCGCAGCACGGGCTTGAGGCGGCCCGCTCGCAGCGCCTCGCCGCCCAGGAAGCTCGGCCCACAGGCAATGCCGAGCCCTGCCTCCGCCGCCTTGAAGCTCGCCTCCCCGTTCGAGAATTGCAGCCGTCCCCTGACCGCCACCTGCAGCGACGCCCCATCCGTCTGGAAACGCCAGCTCAGCGGATCGCTGTAATTGGTATCGATGATGCATTCATGGCGCGCCAATTCGCGGGGGTGCAGGGGCTCGCCATGTTCGGCGAGATAGACGGGCGCCGCCACCGTCACCATGCTGACCTCACAGAGCTTGCGGGCGATCAGACTGGAATCGCCGGGGTTGCCGATGCGAACCGCCATGTCGAAGCCTTCGTCGACCAGGCTGACCACGCGGTCGGTGAAGCCGACATCGAGCTGGATATCGGGATAGAGCTTGGCGAAGGCGACGAAGGCTGGCGCCAGATGCATGGTGCCGAAGCTGAGGGGCGCGGAGAGCTTGATGCGTCCCGCCGCGAGGCCCGAGGCGCTGCGAACGGAAGCATCGAGGGCATCGAACTCCTCCAGCACGGCCTTGATGCGATCGTAATAGGCGCGGCCGATCTCGGTCGGCGACAAGGCCCGTGTGGTGCGCTTGAGCAATTGCACGCCGAGATCGGCTTCCAGCCGCGACACCAGCTTGGAAGCCTGGCCGGAACTGGTACCGAGCCGGGCCGCCGCGTGGGAGAAGCTGCCGGCCTCCAGCACTGCCACGAACATGCGGTCGCATTCGAGCCGTTCCATACATTGCTTCCGGTTCGGAGAGAATGAAGCCCATTCTAGCTTCTAAAGTCCCCGCTCGGAAAGAATATTGGCCTTCAAACAAGGCCGAACGTCACCTGTACGGCGACAGGCCCGCCTCCTCGACCTCCTCGACATCCACGCCGACCCACAGCCCGATGAAGGCGGTGGGCGTGCCGATGAACGAGCCTGATATCGGTATCGCCTGATGCGGCTCGCGCACCGCCGCGATGCGAATCAGGCGGTCGGACGCCACCAGGCCATTGGTGGGATCGAACTCGATCCAGCCAATATCCGGCAGATAGACGTCGGCCCAGGCATGGCTCGCGCCGGCGCCTTGCAGGATCTGCGCTCCTCCCTCGGGCGGCGGATCGAACAGATAGCCCGAGACGAAGCGCGCTCCGAAGCCGAGCAGCCGGGCCGCGGCGATGAACAGGGCTGCGAAGTCACGGCAGGCGCCGCTTCGGTTTGCGAAGGTGACGGCCGGATCCTGGGTCGATTGTTCGAAGCGGGTGACATAGGCGAACTCGCCATGGATCTCCTGGCACAGGCCGGTGAGCAGATCCCGCGCCCCGCCCGGATGGCGCTTCGGGGCCCCGGCGATCCAGAGCCTGAGATCGTCGGGATAGTCGTCGGCCGAGGCGAGCATGGCAGCACCGAGATCGATGGTCTCGTCGGCCGAATAGGTAACCGGGAAAGGTGCCTCGCCGCCGGTCAGGTGGTTGGTTGGCACCGCCGAGGCGAAGCGTTCGATCTCGAGCCGGCTCTCGATCGACAATTCGCCGGCCTGGCCCGTGAAGACCCCCGTGCAGACCTCGTTGCCGAAGACATCGTAGGTCCAGGCAAACTCGGCCGGCAGCGAGGTGGTCAGGGTGGCCGAGATCAGTCGCATCTCATGGCTGTCGCGTGGGCGCAGCATCATGCGATGCGGCCCAAAGCTGACCGATTCGGCATAGCGATAGGTCGTGCGATGGCTGACGATCAGGCGTTTCAAGGCACGAACTCCCTTCGGGCAGCAGATTCATCCCGGTCCGGATGGACGAGGCGAAAAAATAAGGTATGACCGAAACGAGCCGGCAAGTGGAAACTCTTGCCGGGCGATCGAGTTTCATGATCTGGCGAAATTGCCGGGAATCACAAAGACACTCCAGCCAATCCGTTGGATTGGCTTGGAAACAAGGAGTAACGATGGCAGGGCCGCCGGGCATCAGGGCACGATCGCAGGGATTCGCCGATATTTTCGACCGCTCCACCGGGGGCGCCCTCACCCCGCTCAGCGTGGTGATCGAGCGAGTGCTGAGCCCGGTTCGGGCGGTGATCGAGGGGCGCGAAACCCTGATGTTCGGCACCAACTCCTATCTCGGCCTCAATTTCGATCCCACCTGCATCGAGGCAGCCAGTATGGCGCTGGCGAGCTTCGGCACGGGCTCGACCGCCTCGCGCGTCGCCAGCGGCAACCAGGCCCTGCATGTCGAGCTGGAAAAGGCGATCGCCGAGCTCTACGGCCGGCGCGATGCCGTGGTGTTCTCCACCGGCTTCATGGCCAATCTCGGTGCCATCGGCGGGCTGGTGCGCGAAGGCGACGCCGTGGTGCTCGACGCCCATTGCCATGCCTCGATCTTCGATGCCTGCCGGCTCTCGGGCGCCAAAATCCTCACCTTCAAGCACAATGACGCTGCCGATCTCGCCCGCATCATCGCACAAAGCGAGATCGCGCCAAGCCGCCTGCTCGTCATCGTCGAGGGCCTCTACAGCGTGCTCGGCGATGTCGCCGCGCTCGAAGCGATCAGTGCCGTGACGTCCGAGACCGGCGCCGTGCTGCTGGTCGACGAGGCCCATTCGCTCGGGCTCTACGGCGCCCGGGGGCGCGGCGTCGCCGAAGCGCAGGGCGTGGAAGACAAGGTCGACGTCATCGTCGGCACCTTCTCCAAGAGCGTCGGCGTGGTCGGCGGCTATTGCGTCACCAATGATCCGGCCTTCCGGGCCCTGCGTTTTGCCGCGCGCAGCTATCTCTATACCGCCTCCCTGCCGCCGCCGGTGGTGGCCGCAGCCCGGCAGGCGCTCTCGATCATCGCCGGTGACAACGAGCGCCGCGCAACCGTGTTCAGCCATGCCGAAGCCCTGCATCGCGGCCTGACCGGCCTCGGGCTGCCGCCTCTGGCCCCGCCTGGCCCGGTCGGCGCCGTGCGCATGCCGGGCATCAAGGCAGGGCTCGACACCTGGACCGCCCTGCTTCGCGCCGGGCTCTACGTCAACATGCTGATCCCACCGGCCACGCCCAATGGCGAGGTGGTGCTGCGCTATTCGGTCTCGGCCGCCCACAGCGCCGCCGATATCGAGCGTGCGCTCGACATCATCGCCGCTGCCGGCCGTCAGACCGGCGTGCTCAGGCCGGCGGCCTGAGACAACGGACCAGTCTCAGACGACCTTGGGCGCTGCCGTGGATTTCGGGGTGCGCACGAACTCGCTGCGTTTTCCGAAGATCACTTCGCGCTGGGCGGGGCCGATGACGGCGCCGATGCGGAAGAGATCGCGGGAGACCTGCACGAATTCACGCAGGAAATCGGAGAGGCTGGTCTCCCCGGGCCGCAGGGACAGATTGCCGGCCCTGAGGAACACGAAGAGCGCGATATAACCGATCAGCAGCTGGCCGATCAGGATACCGGCCAACTCCCAGCGCAGCGGCGCGCCCAGCACGATCGCGCCGATGCCGGCCGGCAGGGCCACGGCCCAGGCCAGGCCCGACCACCACACCCCCAGATGCATCGCCGCCTTGAGGCGATCGGTGAGCGAGAGCGAACCGTCGCCGAGGATCGGGCAGAGCAGGCGCAGCATCACTTCGCCGAAGCCCTTGGTCCAGCGCTGCTGCTGGGTCATCCAGGCCTTCATCGTCTCGGGAAGTTCGCCGGGCACCGGCACGCTCATCAGGAAGGAGCCGCGCCGGCCGATGCGCCAGGCCCGGTAGGACAGGTCGAGATCCTCGGCCAAGGTGCCGCCGCGCCAGCCGCCGGCCGCCTCGATCGCCTCCCGGCGCCAGACGCCGCAGGTGCCGTTGAACGGTAGGGGATGGCCGGCCCAGCAGCGGGTGCCCTGCTCAATGGCGAGATGGGCGTCGAGCAGCACCGCCTGGGTGCGGGTCAGCGGGTTGGCATCCCGGTTCAGATAGTCGAAGCGGGCCTGGATGAAGGCGAGCTTGGGATCCGCCAACAGGCAGGTCATGGTCTTCTTGAGGAAGTCGGGGTCGGGCACGTAGTCGACGTCGAGAATGGCGAAAAAGCCATGCGGCGTCAGCGTCATCGCATTGGCGAGCGCGCCGGCTTTGTATTCGGTGCGATCCTTGCGATGGATCAGCACCACGTCGAAGCCCTGCGCCCGGCGCCGCGCCACCTCTTCATTGGCGAAGACGGTGGAGCCGTCGGTGGAATCGTCGAGGATCTGGATATGCAGGCGCTCGCGCGGCCAGTCGAGAGCGGTGGCGGCGTCGAGCGCACGGGCGACCATGGCGCCTTCATTGAAGGTGGGGATCTGCACCACCACATCCGGCAGGTCGGCCCGGTCAGGCAGGCCCCGCGCCAGCAGGAGGCGCTCGGCCTCGACACCGACCTTGCGCAGGCGCCAATGCTTGAAGACGAGATAGAAGGTCGCCAGGGTCGAGCCGAAGGTGACCGACCAGCCGAGCAACGATATCACGGCCAAGATCACCGCCAGCCAGCCGGCGACCGCCCACAAACTCTCCCACAAACCCGTCAAACTCCGTCTCTCAGCCCCGTTCCAGCCTGTCGCCGCTACCGGTCTCCCTGTTTCGGCGTGCGCACGAAATCGTGCCTTGCAGCGAAGGGCGCCGTCACCACGCCCGCCGAATTGGCCAAAGCCAGAAAGACGAGCAGGACCGGAATTGCGATCAGGGTTGCCCCGTAGCGGATGATACCACCCCGGCGCAAGCGCAGAAATGGCGGCAGGGTGATGAGAAGGGCCGAAGTCCCGGCATAAAGGGCGGCTGCCGTCGCCAGGACGGCATGTCCGCTACCGAAACCACGCAGCAGGCCATCGAGGACGAAGGCGGCGACCGCCAGCACGAG
Organism: Labrys sp. (in: a-proteobacteria); assembly: GCF_047605565.1. Classification (NCBI taxonomy): domain Bacteria; kingdom Pseudomonadati; phylum Pseudomonadota; class Alphaproteobacteria; order Hyphomicrobiales; family Xanthobacteraceae; genus Labrys; species Labrys sp. (in: a-proteobacteria). The sequence continues at coordinate 142,775 of NZ_JASGFM010000013.1, read as the reverse complement.
ACAGGGCAGGCCGAGCTGCAGGCCGAGGAGCAGGCTGGTGCCGAATTTGGCAGCAAGGTTCCAGTTCGAATGCCAGACCAGCGGCAGCCCCTTGCGTGCGACCTGGACGAAGCCGGTCGACCAGCGGGCCTGCTGTACGCGCCAGCTGGCGAGGTCGGCCGGCGCCTCGCAGGTCAGCGGAGGCTCGAGCGTCAGCTGGCCGTGCCAGCCGGCGGCATAGCTGCGCAGCGTCAGATCGAGATCCTCGGCCAGCGTATCGGCGGACCAGCCGCCGGCCGCCTCGATGGCGGCGCGGCGCCAGACTGCACCGGTGCCGTTGAACTGGAACAGGTCGCCGCCGACCTGCCTTCCCGCCTGTTCGGCGAGGAAATGCGCATCGACCGAGAATTGCTGGCCCAAAGTCATCCAATTCTGGTCGCGATTGCCGAACTCGAAGCGGAACTGCACGAAGGCCGCCCCCTGGTCGGCCGCCAGTACCGCTGCCGCTTGCCTCAGCCATTGGCGTGGTGCCCTGAAATCGGCATCGAGAATGGCAATCAAGGGCGCATCGGAGCGCTGCATGCCTTCGGCCAGGGCGCCAGCCTTGAAGCCGTCCCGGTTCACCCGCCTGACCTGCTGCACCAGCGGGCCTCCCGGCGGCAGGCTGGCGATGGCGGCAGCGGCCAGGGCCGCCGTCTCGTCGGTGGAATCATCGAGGAGCTGGATGGTCAGCCGATCGGCAGGCCAGTCCAGCGCCAGGGCCGAGGCCAGGGCCCCCTCGACCGAACCGGCCTCGTTGTAGAGCGGGATCTGCAGGAGAATAGGCGGGCACTCGGCATCCGGCTGCATCGGCGGCGGCCGGTAGCGGCGCGCGCGCCAGGCCAGGCGCAGATGCTGGCCCAGCAGCACGACAAGGAAAAGGCCGGCGACAAAGCCGATGGCATCGATCAGGAAGAGCATCAGCGCCGCCCTGCCAGGGCGATTGTGGCCCCGCCCCAGGCGAGGCGACGCGCCGCGAGGGCGTTCAGCCATAGTGCCGGCATGATCGCTTCCCGGAGCAGCACGGCGAGCGGCGTGGCCGGGGAGAGCGGCCAGCCCTTGCGCCAGGCGAGGGCGCATTCTGCCGCGGGCCAGAGGAGGAGCGTCAGCACCAGCAGGGCAATGGCAGGCAGGCCGAGGAGAGTGGCACCGGCGAGCGCCGCCAGACAGGCGGCGGGCAGGCCGGTCAAGAGCTCGGCGGCGAAGGCCAGGGGTTCTTCCAGGCGCCGGCAGATCGCCCAGCGCAGATGGCGCTGCCAGATCTCGCCGGGCCGGCGGGCGCCAAGGTCCTGGTCGACGGTGGCCGCGGCGAAGACCGGTCGCAGCCCCCTCGCCTGCAGAAGCTTGGCCAGGGCATGGTCGTCGGCGACCGCACGGAGGATCGTGGAGATGCCGCCGGCGGCTTCGAGATCGCCACGCCGCAGCAGCATGGCCGCGCCGATACCGGCACCGCCCCCGAGCGCGGAGAGCGCCAGCAACAGCCGCCCGCCATAGGAGTTGACGAGGCTCGCCTCGACCAGGGCCGGGAAATTGCCGGGCCTGCGCGCCACCGGCACACAGGAGACCAGTCCGACGCCGGGCGTGAGGCTCGCCATCATCGCGGCCAGGGCGCCGGGCGGCAGAATGGTGGCGGCATCCTTGATCAGCAGGAGATCGTGCTCAGCCGCTTCCACCGGTTCGATCAGATTGGCGATCTTCGGATTGGCACCGGGAATGGGCGTGGTGACATGGACGCTGATCGTCAAAGCCTTCTCCACGAAGTGGGGAAGGTGGCCCGACGAAGTCGGGTCGGATGGGGTGTGGTCGGCTTGCACGGCTTCATCCGGATAGGACACTGGCAGCGGGCCGCACCCCATCCGTCGTTGCTTCGCAACGCCACCTTCCCCACTTCGCGGAGAAGGCTCTGCGTCGCTCACCGAGAACAGGATTTCGAGGCCGGGATGATCCAGCCGCAGGAGCGCCTGATTCGCTTCGCTCTCCGCTTCCTCAACCTGCCGCAGCGGCACCAGCACCGAGACGGGCCTGCGTTCGCCGGCAACGGCCCGGCGTGCCGCGAGCGCCGGCTGGAGCAAAGCGAGCAGCGTGGAGCCGAGCAGCAGGCAGACGAGAGCGACCCACCACAGGCCTGCCAGGGCCGCGAGGAGCGTCATGGCCCGCTTGTCTCCCGCTCCCTCGTCAACGGCACATCGACACCGGGACGATCGAGCAGCCAGTCCCCGAAACGCGCGGGCAGCAAAGTGAGCAGGCGCAATCCCGCATAGAGGATGAAGGGAAAGGCGATCACCGGCTTGCGGCGGTCGAGGCCGCTGCGGATGATGCGGGCTGCTCTGGTGGCGGTGAGCTTGAACGGCTGCGGCGCGACGAGCTCGGCATTCAGCGGCGTGGTGACGAAGCCCGGCGCGATCAGGCTGACGGCGATGCCTTCGCGCTTCAGGGCCGGCCGGATGCCTTCGGCATAGGCGTGAATGGCGGCCTTGGCCATGGAATAGGCCGGCGAGGACGGAAAGCCGCGCAGGCCGGCCAGCGAGCCGACCAAGGCGACGTGACCGCGGCCTCGGCGACGCATCGCATCCAGCGCCGGCTCGATGGTGTTGACCGCTCCCATCAGGTCGACGGCGAGCACCGCCCGCATCGCCTCAGCGGGGTCGAGCGGCCTTTGCGCGCTGGTGCCCGAGACGATGCCGGCACAGGCGATGGCGAGGTCGATCGGCGCCTCGCCGTCCCGGGCTGTGATCCAGGCGGCAAGCGCCTCGCGATCACGGACATCGATGCGGCCGGTGACGACCGCAGCCGCGCGTGCCCGGCAGAGTTCGGCGATGTCGGCCAGCCGCGCCTCGTCTCGGCCGACGAGGAGGAGGGCATTTTCGGACGTGGCATATTCGAGGGCGAGGGCCCTGCCGATACCGCTGCTGGCCCCGGTGATCAGCACGGTCCGGCGGCTCATGACCCACCCTCCATCGCACGCGACAGAGTCGCTTCCGCCATGCAGGCGACGACGCCGCCGCTCGTCTTGACGAAGAGGCGCAGCACGGCCGGCTCGCCGTTATCGTGACGCTTGACCGTTCGCCCGGAAATCTCGACCTCGGCCCCGACGGGTACCGGTGCCATGAAGCGGGTGGACAGGCCTGCGATCACAGCCTGCGGCAGGAAACGCCGCACCGCCTCATTGAGATAGGCGACCAGCAGCATGCCATGCACCGGCGCTGCCTCCAGGCCGATGGTGCGGGCGATGGCCGCGCTGACATGCAGGGGGTTGGTGTCGCCCGAGGCCCGGGCGAACGCCTCCACCTCGGCCGCGCCGATCGGGCCGATGGTGAGCGGCGGCATCGAGGCGCTCATTGCGCCAGCTCCGGCTGGAACAACCGGTAGGTCGCTGCGAAATCGGCGATGACCTCGCCATCCCGGCCTTCGATATGCGCCTCGATCTGCACATCGTCGGGCATGGCGGCATCCGCCCGCCGGGTGATCACGAAGCGAATCTCCTCGCCGATGCGCAAGGCGCGCCGATAGCCGAAGCGCTGGGCGATCAGCACGGGAATGAGATGTTCCTCGCCGGCAAGATCGTCGAAGGCAGCCTTGGCGGCCGGATGCCACAGCCAGATCGCTGGAAAGGTCGCGGGAACCTCGTCGCCATCGCCTGTCGATCCTTGGCTCATCTTGCCGTCGAAGGCCGTCGCCTCGCGGTAGCGCCGCACGGCATCCGCCTCGACCCGGGCCGCAATGGGGCCGATGGAGAGAGGCGGCGGCGCGCTCATGCCTGCCCGACGATCAGCACCGCATTGATGCCGCCAAACGCGAAGGAATTCGTCATGGCATGGCGCATCGTCACCGCCCTCTTCTGCCCCGGCACGCAGTCAAGATCGCATCGGGGATCGGGCGTTGTCCAGTTGAGCGTTGGCGGTACCACGCCTTCTCGCAGAGCCATCACCGTGATCGCCAGCTCGATGGCGCCGGCCGCCCCGAGGGCATGGCCGTGCACCGGCTTGGTGGAGGAGACGGGCAGGCCGGGCAGGCGCGCGTCGAAGACAGCGGCCAGCGCGGCCGCCTCGGTGGCATCATTGGCGAGCGTGCCGGTGCCGTGGGCGTTGACATAGTCGATCGCCTCCGGCCCGAGCCCGGCATCAGCCAGGGCCTGGCGCATCGCGGCAGCGGCACCGCCGGCATCCGGGCGCACGATGTCGCCGGCATCGCTGGAGGTGCCGTAGCCGCAGAGCTCAGCCAGCGGAGTCACGCCCCTGTCCCTAGCACTCTCCTCGCTCTCCAGCACGAAAATGGCGGCACCTTCTCCGAGTACCATGCCGTTGCGATCCTTGGAGAAGGGACGACAGGCATTGGGAGAGAGCACGCGCAGGGCTTCCCAGCCCTTCATGCCCGAGGCGGTGATGCAGGCCTCGGCCCCGCCGACCACGGCGCGATCGACGATGCCGGCACGGATGAAATGGGCACCGAGGCCGATGGCCTGGGTGCCGGAGGCACAGGCGCTGGCAATCGCGAAGGACGGGCCGCGCGCGCCATAGCGGGCGCTCAGCTGCGAGGCGGCGCCATTGGGCATCAGGCGCGGCACGCTCCAGGGATCGAGGCGCTGGCCGGTGACATAGGCGTTGTGGATGCCGATCTCGATGGTTTCACCGCCGCCGATGCCGGTGCCGACGATGGTGGCGGTGCGCTCGCCCTGCCGATCGGCGCGGGCAAAGCCGGCCTGGGCCAGCGCTTCGTCGCCGGCGACGATCGCGAGCTGGGTGAAGCGGTCGCAAAAGGCCAGCACGTCGGGCTCGATATGATCGGCCGGATCGAAGCCACGCAACTGCCCGGCGATGCGGATGTTGTGGCGCAGTTCCCGCGCCACTTCGAGCGGGCCGATGGCGCTCCGGCCCTCGCGGGCGGCCTCCCACAGCGCCGGAACACCAAGCCCCGCCGCCGTCGCCGCCCCCATGCCGGTAATATAGACGCGTCTTTTCAAATCAGGACTTTTCACTGGCAATGCGGGCCAGCACGCCGTCGATGAAGGATTTGAGATCCTTGGCCTCGGCGATCGAGCCATCCATCGGAATATAGACGTCGAACTTTTCTTCCACAGCCGTGAGGATCATCACGATATCGATGGATTTGAGGCCGAGCGTCTCGAAGGTCGCATCGGGCGTTACCTTCTCGCGATCCACCATGCCCTCGGATACGATCAGGTTGACGACCTCGTCATAGACACGCTGCGGATCGGACAGGATGTTATCTTTGGTTTCGGTCGACATCTTCTTCCTGGACACGTCCCTTGAGCAAAGCGCGTTCTAGCTAACCGCTCGATTGCTCAAGCTTTTTGTTTCAACGCGTTTTGCGATTCTAGGCAATGCCGTCAAATCACAAAACACTATGGGCGTCATGGGACTGAATCGATGCTTCAAAAACGCCGAAACGGCGTGTCGACCGGGCCCCGAGCCATTCAACTACGCTCGTCATGGCATAGTTATCGTCAAGAATCCAACCGCATTCCAAATCTTGCACACCGGTGATGGCAGCCCGGCGCATCAATTCATCCACCAGGATGAGCGCGACGCTGGCGCCGGAGACCGAGCCGACCAGGCGCGGCGCCACGCCGAACAGCACGGCGCGACCGCCTGCGAAGCGCTGCGTCAGCCCGCGCCATGCCAGTTTCAGCCAGCCCCAGGGAGAAGGCGAACCTCCTAGATCGCCGGTGATCTCGAAGACATTGGGCAGGAACAGTGCGAAGCCGACCAGTTCCCCCTGCCTTTCGACGAAAACGCCATATTCCGCCTTCAGCAACGGCTTGAAGGCCTTGATCATCGCCGACATCTCGGCCTGCGAGACCGGGACGAAGCCCCAGTTCGCTGCCCAGGAGCCGTTGAACAGGCACCGCCCGAGTTCGGCATCCTCGGCCAGCCTGTCCATGCGCATGGCGCGGATGTCGAACCCCTTGCGGCGGCGCTCCATGCCGAGCTTTTCGAGCCTGTCGGCAAGATCGCTGCGGCGCCGGTCGAAGCCATAGGAATGCAGCGTCTTCGCCAGCTTGAGGCCGGCAGCCTCCAGATGGGCGCGCAGATAGGGCGGGTGCCAGGGCATCAGCACCATGGGCGGTGCGGTGAAACCGTCGATCAGCAGGCCGGATTCGGCATTGATCGACAAGGTGAAGGGGCCGCGCATCACCTTGCTGCCCTTGCCGGCGAGATAGGCAGCGGCAATGCGTACCAGCTCGACCACCACCCCTTCGTCATCCACCGCATCGAGGCAGCCGAAGAAGCCGATGCCCTCATGCTGGGCGCCGGTGGCGAGGTGATCGATCTGCGCCGAGATGCGGCCGACGGCGCGGCCCTCTCCGTCATAGGCAAGCCAATACGCGGCTTCGCCATGGGTCCAGAAGGCACTTCTGGCCGGATCGATCAATTGCGCCCGGTCATGATCGAGCGGCGCGACATAATCGCTGTAACAGGCATAGATCCGCCGCGGCAAAGCGAGGAATTGCTTGAGCTCGCGCTTGGAGGAGACGGGACGGACGGTGACTTGCATGCCGCCCTTCTGTCAAGTTCGGACGGGAAAGGCAACGGCTGGCGGACAAGAGCGGCTCAGCCGCGGGCATCCGTCGGACTGACGCCGAATTCCTGGCGGAACAATCGGCTGAAATGGGCCGGATCCAGATAGCCGCAGCGCATGGCGATCTCGGCAATCGACACGCTGCGCGGCGCGCTGAGCAGCAAGTCGCGTGCACGCGCCAGCCGCCGCGCGCGAATGGCCTCGGCAATGGCGATGTCCTGCTCGGCAAAGCAGCGATAGAGCGTGGCACGCGAGCAGCCGAGCAGCCCTGCCAGCATGTCGGGATCGAAAGCGGGGTTGGCGAGATTGACGTCGATCAGCCGCATCGCCGCGGTGAAGACACTGCCGGCGACATCGAGATCCTCGTCCTCTGTCCGCCCCGCCACGTCGCGCAAGGCGAGATCGGCCAGATCGAGCGTGATCTGGAGCAGGCTGCTGCGCTCGTCGGGGTGGAGATTGTCGATCTCGCCGGCCAGCGCCCGCATCTGGGCGGCGAGGATGCGGCCGGCGGGCGAGGCCCCCAGCCAGCGGGCGAGCGCGGCCGAGGACGGAAGCTGCGGCCCCAGGATCGCTTCAGCACGTTCGCGCCTCATCGCCAGATGCACCGCTTCGAAGGCGGTCCAGGACAGCCGGCTCTCGGATCTGGCATCGAAGGCGAAAAATTGTCCGGCCGTGGCCAGGCTGCGCTCATCCCCTTCCTCGTGCCGGCGCTTTCCAGAGAGAACCAGGCCGATGGCGATATCGTCACCACCGTCCCGCTCGCTCTGCCCCCGGCGCCGTCCTCCTGCCAAAGCATGGGAACGCGTGGTGAAGATCGAACCCCCCGGCCCGATCACGCCTGCCCCCTCCGCCAGAAACGGCGAGGGGTCACTGCGCCGGTCCGCGTCGATCTCGTAGAGGGCGGCTTCGCGCCAGAAATCATAGCGCTCGTGCGGGCGATGGTCGCGAGTATCGAGACGCGCATAGACGGCCGCCTTGGGCAGACCATGGCGCCTCATCGACCACCGCCCCTCGCCGGGACGCCAGTTCCACGCATCCTTGCTCCAGTCGACAGTGGATCGCTTCACGCATGTCTCCCGAACAGGGTTGGCTCGTGCCCTGCCGCACGGCCTGACATCCAGCAACGAATAACATCTTCCGATGCTGCTGCAAGGGCAGCCCGCACGTGCTTGGGCAAAGAACGTGCGAGTGACAATCACAATATAACAACACATTTTTCAAAATTCGAATATCAGCAGCTTAACGGTCGCCTGCTTCGAATTCCGTGATGGAATTTTCATTTGCGGAACACCGCTACGACATTCATCTCAATAAAACTAAAGACCACCTCGCCCATGCTTGAACGTCAGCAAAACGAAAAACAAATATATAAATAATACTTCCATATTCAGAATACATTTTCCTGTATTTTTGTAGATTAATTCATCCAGAAGAGACGTTTATCCAAATATATCGAGACGCCTATCCTACCACCTTCGAGGTATTCAGGTCTATTTTAATAGCCAGAGACCGCCCCCTGAGCCTCGCCCATGATGCCCGTTCCGCGCGTGAGGCCGCCGATCAAAACGCCAAGGCGAGACTTGCCGTCCCGTTCCAGGGCCTGTCGTCACCGACCGCAGCCCCTGGCGAGAGAACCGAGAAAAAGAGCGCCTACGCGCCTGAACTTTGGATCAAGATCAGGAGAGTTCCATGGACGACGTCAAGTTGAACTACGACCCCGACCTTGCCGCCCGCGAGTTTGCAAACTCAATGGCAGGGCTGCTCGAGCAGGACCAGATCAAGGCCATCGCGGCCGACATCATGGGCACGGCGGCAGCCGACCAATATCCGGCCAAATGCACCATCATCAGCGCCATCTTCTATCTGCGCTTCACGATCGAAGTCACGACCGACAGAGGATATGGCCATGTCCTCAAGACCTTCACCGGCAATGCCGGTGGCGTTTCCAGTCCCGGCGGCGGCGTGATGTTCGGCACGGTATTCACCAAGGACCTCAACCGCCTCTATGCGGAAACCGTGAGCTTCCAGTTCAACGCCAGCCCCGTCATGCTGAATGTGAACTTCTTCAGCAAGGGCCACGCCCTGCTGGGCAACTTCATGTCGGGCGGCGTCAGCACGGTCGGCGGAACCGGCGGCGGCACCGGCCGCTGGAAATGACGAAGAGGTGGCAGGCCGCTCCCTTTGGCCTGCCACCGTCCCTGTGTGGGCATCGGGCGCAGGCAGTGAAGCGTTTACACTCAAACACGCTTTGCTCCATAGCGATTTGGCGGAATCACCAAGAATCGCAAAGACGCGTCGAACCAAAGGGTTAGAACAAAATAGCGTTCACACTTGAACGCGTTTTGCTCTAGGAAGGGGCTGAAGAAGCCTCGACTACCTGGAATTTCGTCTTGCTGCAGCCCTTTGCCGATATCTGGCGCCAGCGCGAACTGTTTCGCGCCATCCTGACCCGCGAACTGCAGGTACGCTTTCGCGGCTCGGTGTTCGGCTGGGCCTGGGCCGTGCTGGCGCCCCTGGTGATGCTGTCGATCTATACGCTGGTCTTCTCCGGCGCGCTCAAGGTCGGCGTCGCGCAGGACAGCGGCGGGCGCTTCGGCTATGCCTTCTCGATCTTCGTCGGCCTGATCGTCTTCAACTACTTCGCCGAGATCGCCTATCGCGCCCCGCTGCTGCTGGCCGAGCACAAGCACATCATCCGCCGTTCGATCTTCCCGCCGCAGATCCTGGCCTGGATCGCGGTGGCACGTGGCGGCGTCTACATGCTGATCGCGCTCGGCGTGCTGCTGACCGGCCAGATCCTGATCGACCAGTCGATCCACTGGTCCTGGCTCGCGCTGCCCTTCATCCTCCTGCCGCTCGTCCTCTGCCTGCTCGGTATCGTCTGGATTCTCTCCACCATCGGCGCGCTGACCAGCGACCTCAACCATCTGATCATCTCGATCATTCCGGTGGCAATGTTCGCGACGCCGGTGTTCTACGAGGCGGCGCAGGTGCCGGAAAACTGGCGCTGGCTTGCCTATCTCAATCCCCTCACCGGCATCATCGAGATGATGCGCACCGCCATCCTGCGTGGCACCTGGCCGGACAGCCTGCTCTATCTGGCCTGCCTCGCGGCCTCGCTTGCGGTATTCTATGCTGGCCAGACCCTGTTCATGCGAAAGAAGACGATCCTTGTCGACATCATCTGAACAGACGCTCGCGCAAGATCCAGCCCAGGATCCCACCCAGGGCCGTGCCCGAGATCACGCCCAAGACCGTCCCTTGGACCTCGCGGTCGAATGCCGCGACCTCGGCAAGGCCTATCAGTTCTACCGGCGCCCGATCGACCAGGTGAAGCAGGTGCTGTTTGGCGGCAGGAAACGCTATTACGACGAATATTGGGCGCTGAAGGAGATCGGTTTCGCCATTCCCAAGGGCGCGGCGGTCGGCATCGTCGGACGCAACGGCTCGGGCAAGTCGACCCTCCTGCAGATTCTGTGCGGCATCACCGCGCCCACCATCGGCTCGCTCACCGTCAAGGGCCGCATCGCCCCGGTGCTGGCGCTCGGGGCCGCCTTCGACTACGAGCTGACGGGGCGCGAGAACTGCTATCTGTCGGGCGCCATTCTCGGCCTCAAGCGTACGCAGGTCACCGAGAGGCTCGGCGCCATCCAGGAACTCTGCGGCCTCGGCGATTTCTTCGAGCAGCCGGTGAAGCTCTATTCCAGCGGCATGGGCGCCCGCCTCGCCTTCGCCATCTGCGCCCATGCCGATGGCGACGTGCTGATCGTCGACGAGGCCCTCGCCGTGGGCGACGATGCCTTCCGCGAGCGCTGCCGGACCCTGATCCGCGCCTTCCGCCAGCGCGGCACCATCCTGTTCGTCTCGCACGACCTCGACCAGGTCGCGGAATTATGCGAGCGCACGATCTGGATCGACCGCGGCCGCCTCCGGGCCGATGGCCAGACGCATGCCGTCATCACCGACTATCGCAAGGCCCTGGCTGAGGAAGCCGACGACCCCAACCGCTTTGCCTTCATGACCTGAGGCCACTGGTCCTGGGATCGCAGGCGTCCTCGCCTGATCTTGGAAGCGCTCCGGCAAGCCGATGGGAAGAGCAGGCGAGGACGCCTGCTCTTCCCAGGAAATTACCGCCAGAACCACCGCCTGGCTGGCTTGGCCGGCTTGCCGGGCTCCAGCAGAAAATTGGTGAGCTTGGGATAGGTCTGGCCGGACCATAGGATCGCATAGTTCCAGTCCCGCATGAGACGGCGGAACCGCGCCTCGTTGGCGTCGGTGACCTCGACGAAAAGAAGCGGGCGGCAGCGCTCTATGGTGGCTGCAAGCCCGCCCAGCACCTTCAGCTCCATGCCCTCGACATCGATCTTGATGAAATCGAAGCTGTGCCCGGCGAAGAGATCGTCCCCCTTGGCGATCTGCACCGGGCCTTCCTCGGCCTGCTGGATCACCGTGCCGCCCGTGTTGTGTTTGCTGTGGGTGAAAGTCTGTCCGGCACCGGCCTGGTCGCTCAGGGCGACCCCAAGATAGGCGAAGTCGACATTGGCCAAGCGGTTCAAGGCGCAATTGATGCGCAGGCAGGCAGCGGCCCCCGACTGCGGCTCGATCGGCACGATCACGCCCGCATCGGCGAATTTGCCGAGGAAGACCGTGTGATTGCCGAGATGCGCGCCGACATCGAGGATGCTGGCCTTCTCAGGAAGGCGCGCCCGAATGCGTTCCAGCTCCTCGGCTTCGTAGAACTGGCCGCTCGCATGGAAGGCCTGCACCGAATCCGCCTCGTCGTTGACGAGGAAGCTCACGCGCTCGGCCTGGTAATCAAACGAAATCACACTGCCGTCGACCCGGCTGATGTGATTGGGCCTGGCATCGAGCTCGTCGTCTGAAGCGACGGCGATCGAATCGAGCCAGAAATTCGGATAGCGATTGTCGAAGGATTCCGACTTCTCCCAATCGGGCAGAGCATTGCCCGACATGAGGCCGCGATGCCGGAATTCGAGGTCGACGACATCGCTGCCGCGGGTTTGCGCCTCGAAGCGTATTCGGCGCCGGCCTGCGCCCTCGAAATCGTAGGAGCCGATCTCTCTGTTGTCGACGACCACGCTGAAGCCCGGAGAGTCCGACAGGCGTTTGCGCCGCTCGTCGACACCGACCGGCCTCAGCTCGATATCGAAAGTCAGCTTCGTCGGTGCCTTCAGACCGAGTTTCAGCTGGACCAGCGACGTGTAGCCTTCCGTCACCGGCCGCCCGTTCTGAAGAGAAAAGCCGCGTACCAGTTGGGGCAGCGATTCGTTGAGCTTGCCCTGGAAGTCGATCTTGATCGGGAGCTTGAAGTTTTCCTCGATGCGATCGAAGCGGCGCGCGGGGAATTTTTGCACATTGTAGCGCTGCAGCCACCAATCATCGCCTTCCATGTTGAAGGCGGGGCGGTCGCTGCGCTGGAAATAGGCCGTCGCGCCCGTGATACCATGCGGGTGGAAGCCATCGTCCTGCATCAGGAAGCGATAGAGATTGTTGATCGTGGGTATGTGGATGTCGTCGACGATCAGGATACCGCCAGGCTTGAGGCGTTCATAGAAGGCGAAATATTCCAGCTCCGGAAACGGATAGCCGTGCGGACCGTCGATCAGGATGATGTCGACGTCATGCGTGAGCGGGTTCGCAAAGATCGTGCGCTGCGTCGGCCCAAAGACCCACTCCACATTGCTCTTCAGCCCCGGAAAGCCGCTGGCGAAGTTGACGCTCGAATTCGCCTCGGCGGTATCGTCGTAGCAATAGGCGGTGTGCGCCTCCGCGTAATGGGAGAACAGGATCGTCGAGGCGCCGCACCCCGTCTCGACGGTGCGGAGCGGCTGTCCTTTGAAATGATCCCTCAGATAATATTCCATGCGCTCGAGCGGCCCGGTCGTGAGGGTACCGGCTCGGTGGGCGCCACCGCGCTTGTTCTGATAGCGGACAATGTCGTGGACGAGATCGGGCATGATGCTCCGACCCTACGCGACGGGCGCACGCACGATCAATGCCCGAATGAGGGGCATCGAGCCAATCGTTTGCTCGATCAGGATGCCCGCCGCCGCTGGGGCTCGACATAGGTGGAGAAGATGTGGTCCCAGAAGGAAGTGACCACGCCGTAATTGCCTTCCTCGCCGCGATAATGATGCACCATATGGGCCAGACGCAGGCGATAGAGCAGGCTTCCCGGCTTCGACGGCCAGTGATGCGAGGCGTGGTGCACCAGCATATAGGCGACATAGCCGAGCAGGATCCCGCTGGTGAAGCCGCCGGCAAAGGCATGATTGGCGAAATAAAGCGGCAAGTAGAACACCAGGAAAATCACGCCCACGCTCAGGAAGGACGGCGCGCCGATCATGCCCTTGGGCTCCTGGTGATGGGCATCGTGCATGCGGTCGAAGAAGGGAACCGCGTGGTAGACCCAGCGATGCACCGCATATTCCACGAAAGTCCAACCGATGCAGCCCAGCACGAAAGCCATCGCCCAGATGCCGACGGCAGTGGCGTCATGCTGCAGAAGAGTCAAGACAAGCAGGCCGAAGGCCGCAGCAGGGCAGAGTACAAAATCGCCAAAATAGAGAATTTTGTTCAAACGCATGCGCTTCACCGTTCGATGCACTTTGGAAGCTGGAGCATATTTCTCCGCGATTGCGACAGTTTGAGGACAAAATGCTGCGTCCTAGCAGCGCGCTTTGGCCCCTCGCGGCCTTTCTTATCGCGGGGACGCTAGCAAGAACCGTGCCGATCTAGGACACTTCGAGTCCGGACCGATCCAGCTCGATCCGCCGCAGCGGCCCGAGGCCGGCCGGTTCGCGATGTGCCACCACCACGAAGCTCGTATGCGGCAGCGCCGTCCGCAGCACCGAGAACAAGTGCTTTTCGGCAACGGCGTCGAGGGCACTGGTCGGCTCATCGAGCACGGCCCAGTCCGGCCGCGCCAGGATCAGCCGCGCCAGAGCGAGGCGCTGCTGTTCGCCGCCGGAGAGGCCGATGGGTGGATCGCCGTCGTCGAGCCCCGGCAGCCGATGCTCGAGGCCGACCCGCTCGAGGGCCTCGACATAGGCTTGTCGCGGCAGCGCGTCGGGATCTTGCGGATAGGCCAGGACGGTGCGCAGATCCGCGAGCGGCAGATAGACCGCCTGCGGCAGGAAAGCGATTTGACGGCCGGCGGGCAGGCTCACCCTCCCCGTTCCGTGCGGCCACAGGCCGGCCATCGCCTTGATGAGGGTGGTCTTGCCGATGCCCGACGCACCGGATAGCCAGGCGTTTTCGCCTCTTTCCAACCGCATGTCCGCCAGGATGGCGAGAGGGCGCCCCTCGGGCGTCGCCAAGGCGAGGTCCTGGACCGTGAGATGATCGAGCCCGCTCGTGCCGGTCTTGACACCGCCATTGTCCCCGACCCGGCCGAGGGCAGCGAGGAAGCCGTCGAGACGCCGAATGGCCGCGGCGAGTTCGGCGAGATTGCGATAGGAGAAGATGAACCAGGACAAGGTGGTGACCACGTTCTGGAAGGCGGAAGCAAGCTTCATCAGCCCGCCCAGCGCGACCTGCCCGGCAAGATAGGCCGGCAGGGCCAGGAATATCGGGATGCGCAGCACGGTGCTGAAATAAGGCCTGGTGAAGCAGCCCAGGATGAGATCGCGGTTCATCAGCGCCCGCCAATTGCGCATAATGGCACCGAAGCGAGCGTCCAGCACGCGCCTTTCGGCGGCCTCGCCGGCCATCAGCGCCACGGCGTCGGATGATTCGCGGAGACGCGCGAGCGCGAAGCGGAAATCGGCCTCGCGGCTCTGCTGCTGTGCATTGAGCGCCAGCAGGGGGCGGCCGAGCCAATGGGTGAGACCGCTGGAGATCAGCACATAGACCGGGGCGGCCCACACCATGTAGCGCGGGATCTCCACCGCCACGCCGAACAGGGTGAAGGCGAGCGGAAAGGAGGACAGCGACCACAGCAAAGCCACATAGGACACCAGCCCCACAGCGCTGCTGACGACCTCCAGGCCTTCCTCGGTGAACTTGTCGACGAACAGCCGGCAGTCCTCGGCAATGCGCTGGTCTGGATTGTCGGGGATGGCAGCGGTCTGGCGCAGCCGCACATGGGTTCTGCCGCCAAGCCAGCGGTCGAGAGCGGCCGAGGTCAAGGCGTGCCGCCAGCGGATCTGCACGCTCTTGCGCAGATAGACCGCCACCAGATACATCGCCGCATTGACGGCGATCAGCAGGCCGAACACGCCGATCTGGCCGACGGCCGCTGCGGCATCCCGTTTTTCGAGGGCGCCGTAGAACTGGGCGTTCCAGTCGATCAGCAGCAGGCTGACATAGACACCGCCCAGATTGAGCCCGAGAACCACTGCGAGGAGGATAAGGCCCGTGCGTCCGCCTGGGCCGGCGACGCACAGGCACAGCAGCCGCCACGTCTGACTGATGATCCGTGGCATGATTCGCCCTTCGCTCAATCGCGGCGCGCGAGGACGGCAGCCGGACCGCGCACCGCCAGCCCGATCAGTTCGCCACGCGCATTCTCAGCCAGGAGTTCGACGCCATCCAGCCCGGCCCGATCCGCCCGCAACCGCCAGCGCCCGACGGCGCCGGCACGCAGATGCAGGTGGAAATCGGGCTGCATGACGTTGATGAAACCCATGGCCGGCTTGACCGCCTCGACACTGCCGGACCAGGCCTGCCTGAGGCCATCACGGCGCAACTCGATGGTCACGGGCACACCGGCGCAGCGAGCCACCTCGAAGGGAATTGCGCCCGGATCGCCTTCGGCCACCTCCGCCCGCGCCGCGGGTTCGACGGGCTCCGCCGCTTCTGCGGCCATGCCGCGCAGCCCGGCAATGCCGGCATCGAAAGGCTCGAGCCCGTCGAGGCCCACCAGGCTGAACCGTACGCCGCCATCCTTGCCATGAAAGTCGAGGCGCGGCAGCACCTTGTCCTTCATGCGGCTGGAGCGGTCGAGGATGACGGCGCCGAGCCCGGTCGTGTCGATATCGGCGTCGTGCGCCACCCCTGCCAGCCGCAGGGCCAGGCCGGAGCGTTCGATCCTGTCGACCGGCCCCATGCGCTCGTGGGTGGCCCCGCCCCCGCTGGCTGTGAGCATCACGCGGCCGAGACGTCCCGCCACCTCCAGGACGTCGGCGGCATGGTGCAGCAGGCGTTCGCGCTGCAATCGTTGCTGGCTCATGACGGATCCTCAAAAGGTGATGTTGGCGCCGAGCTTGAAGGTGCGGCCGGCGGCGGTCTGCAGTTCGAGCGGATTGGAGAAGGCGACGCTCGAGCTGGCCGTCCGGCTGTAACTGCCAGGCAGCGGCCAGCGGAAATAGCGGGTATCGGCGATGTTGAGGATGCCGGCCCGCAGCGTGATGTTCTCGGTCGGTTTCCAACTGCCCAGCAGATCGAACACGGCATAGCCGCCGGGCTTGAAGATGTCGGGGGTGCTGGTGCGGCTGACCTTGGAGGCGAAGGTGCCGATCATTTCGACTTCCAGCCCCTGTTCCGGCTTGGTCCAGCGCAGGCTGGCGACGGCCGTGAGGGGGCTGGCGCCGTTGAACGGGGTCCAGGGGGCGTCGCGCGTCGTCTTCTGGTTGCCGTGCTGGTAGGTGAGGCTGAAGCTCGACCCCCAGTTTTCGGCCCATTGCACCTCGGCGGAGCCTTCGATGCCGGTCAGCCGGACCTTGGCGCGATTGGCCCAGGTATAGTCTACCC
The DNA here is from genome assembly GCF_047605565.1 of Labrys sp. (in: a-proteobacteria). Classification (NCBI taxonomy): domain Bacteria; kingdom Pseudomonadati; phylum Pseudomonadota; class Alphaproteobacteria; order Hyphomicrobiales; family Xanthobacteraceae; genus Labrys; species Labrys sp. (in: a-proteobacteria). The sequence goes on along the minus strand of NZ_JASGFM010000013.1, from coordinate 126,503 downwards.
CTGACCCCGAACTGGCCGGGATCTCCACGAAATTCTGGATGAAGTTGGTGTAGTCGGCATGGAAGGCCGACAGGGAGAAATAGCCCCAGCCGTAGCGCCCGCGCAGCCCCGCCTCGAAGGAGCGGACCCGCTCCGGCTTCAACTCCGGCGCCGGCACGAGATTGTTGTCCGGCAGGCCCGAGGAGGAGCCGGTATAGAGCTGCTCGGCATTGGGCATGCGGAAGCCCTCTGCATAGAGGCCGTACACCGAATAGGTCTCATTGAGCTTGTAGATGATGCCGAGCTTCTTGGTCAGCGCCGATTCCTCGCGCTGCCTGAGCACATAGCCGGGTACCGGCTGATAGTCGGACTTGGGCTTGGGCGTGATCTGGTTCCAGGAATAGCGCAGCGCCGGCGTGATCAGCAGCTTGCCGTCCAGCAGGCTGATCTCGTCCTGCACGAAGGCGTCGAGCCGCTTGGTGTTGGAATCGGCGAAGTTCCAGGTGTAGGGCACGACGGTGGCGTTGGAGACCGGCACGCCGCCCGGGGTGAACACCCGCGTAGTGCGATTGCGGACATAGTCGGTGTAGCCATATTCGCCGTCGAAGCCCCAGACCAGCTTGTGATCACTGCGCCCGAGCTTGAAGGACGAATCGATCTGCAGGCCGGCCTGCAGGAAGCGTTGCCCGAACTCGGTGACATTGTCCTGATATTGCTGATTGCCGTTGGCGAGGGTGCGGTGTTCGCGGCTGGTGACCTCGCGGCGCTGCGGCGACCAGGTGATGTTCCAGCGTATCTGGTCGGCGAAGGCGTATTCGGGCTTCCACAGGCCGTCGAGCGCGATGCGGTAGCGCGTCAATTCCTGGCTTCCCGTCCAGGAATGGATAAAGGGCAGTTGCGGCGGATTGGGATTGGCGGGCGTGCGCACCGTGGTGGGGCCGCGATTGTAGAGGGAGTCGACATCCCTGTTGCGGTCGAAGATCTCGCCGGTCAGCTTGAGCTCCAGTGATTCGGTGGGCCGCCAGACGATCTTGGCGAGGAAGTTCTGCCCGAGTTCATCCAGCGGGTTGAAGCTGCCGCAATCGATGGCGCCATATTCGACCCAGCGGGGGCAACCATAGCGGCCACCATCGGCCCGGGCGCGCGAGAGCTTGGCTTCGCTCGCCTTCTTGACCGAATATCCCAGCAGGATCTCGAGATTGGGAGAGACCCGCCAGGCTCCGAGGGCGGTATTCACCAGCGCCTTGTTGTAGCTGTCGAAATTGGTGCTCGCCTCCAGTCCCCAATTGCGCCCTTCCTTGATGATGTCGGCCGGGTCCTTGGTGGTGAAGGCGACCAGGCCGCCGACAGCATCGGTGCCATAGAGCGCCGAGGCCGGCCCCCGAATGATCTCGACCGACTTGATGAAGGGCAGGTCGACGAAATCGCGCGTGCCATCGGTGTTGCCATCGAGGATGCGCGAGCCATCGACACGCATCTGGATGCGGTTGCCGCCGACGCCGCGGATGGTGAAGCCGCCATTGCCACCGAAGGGATCCGTGCTCGAACTGTTGCGGCTCACGGTGATGCCCGGTTCGTAGCGGGTGAGATCATCGATGTCGCGCACCATATGCGACTTCAGCTCCTTGTCCGAAATCACCGTCACGGTGGCCGGGACGTCGAGAAGCTGACGCTTGGCGCGTTCCGCCACGACGGTAACCGGCTCCAGCATCACCGGTTCGTCAGTGCCGGCTGGCTCCGATGCAGCCGGAGCGGCGGGATGGTTCGGCCGCGGCCTGGCCTCCTGCGCCTGGGCCGCTATTGCACAGCCTGCCAGAAGGAGGCCAGCCGCCACAATGATCCTCGTCTCCATTACAACCCCCAAGTAAACCCCGAGGGCATAAACACGACGAAAGCAACATAAATCAACAAAAAATAATAATTCATTCCATAATTATATATATTCCAAAATACGCAGTAAAAATCAAGTCATTAAGCCCATAATTTATTCATAAAAACTCAAAACTGCACAATTTGGCATACCGTCCCATCTCCGCCCGACCCTTGATGCAAATCGGCGCCACACTTCACGGATGTTTGTCGCTGCACAGGTTTTAATTCATCTAAAATATTGATATTGAATCATTTTATGGATCAAGATAGGAGAATGGCCGCTTGCTGACAGCTTTCCTTACCGAGATATAGCGCCATGAGTATCCTGAATTCCGAGCTTCGTATCGAGACAATCCTTGGAAATGAATACTTGAATTCAATTTGCAACGACTTCGAGATGGATGAATTTCCAACCAGACGCTACGGGGAGACCGCCCAGGTCGACCTGCCACGCGGGCGAGGAAGCGCCTTTCTCGCCGCGCATCCGGGCGAATTGACGATCCGGGCCGAAGCCGCCACGGAGCAAGGCTTGTCAGCCCTCAAATTCATGCTCAGCCTGCGCCTCGAAAAGGTGGCGCAGGCCGAAAAGCCCGACCTGGTGTGGACGGGGGACGGGTGCGACCTTACCGTCCTGCCGGGCCTTCGCGAGATGCGGGTCAGTCAGGTCACCCAGGTGACACCGCTGATCCGCCGTATCACGCTTGCGGGCGAGGATCTCGAGCGCTTCACACGAGACGGCATCCATATCCGCCTGCTCATCCCGCCTGCGGGACTGGACAAGCCGGAATGGCCTCGTCCGGCCAGGAACGGGCGCCGCATCTGGCCATCGGAGGGACGCCGGCCGACGCAACGCCTCTACACGATCCGGCGTATCGATGCGGCGGCGGGTGAGGTCGACGTCGACTTCGTGCTGCATGGCGACGAGGGCGTCGCCTCAGGCTGGGCTGCGCGGGCAAAGCCGGGCGATATCGTCGGCATGCTCGGCCCCGGCGGCGGCGAGATCGATGACGCCGACTGGTACCTGATCGCCGGCGACGAGACGGCCATTCCCGCCATTGCCCGCATCTTCGAGGCGATGCCGGCCGAGGCACGCGGCTTCGCCCTGATCGAGGTGGCGGATGCCGGCGAGATCCAGGCCCTCGCCCCACCGGCAGGCATCGAACTCAAATGGCTCCTGAGGCAGGGGCGGCCGGCCGGCGAAAGCGACCTCCTGGCCGAAGCAGCCATCGCGGTGCCGCTTCCCTCCGAGGGCCGCTTCCAGTGCTGGCTCGGCGCGGAAGCCGAAACGGCCCGGCGGCTGCGCCACCATTGGCGCGAGGTCCTGCAGCTTCCCAAACATGCCGTCAGCGCCGTCGCCTACTGGCATCGCGGCGAAGCCGGCCACTGAAGCGGGAGGGGCGGCGCAGTTCCTCCGGAAGCTGCCTCAGCCCAGCGCCATCTTGCCGATGATGCGCATGCCGTCGCCGATATCGGCCTCGATGGCATCGCGCAGCCCCTTGGCGTCGCCCCGCTCGATGGCGGTGATGGCGCGATGATGCTGGTCGACGAGGCCGCTCATGTCGAGGTCCTCATAGACGAGGCGCATGAACGGGCCGAATTGCAGCCAGAGCGTCTCGATCAGCGGCAACAGCACCGACGAGGGCACCGCCGTGTAGATGGCGAAATGGAAGGCATGGTTGGCCCGCATATAGCCCTCGGCATCGTCTTCGGCGAGGCAACGCTCGACCTCGTCGTCATGCATCCGGATGGCGGCGAGGCGTTCGGCGTCGATGGCGGGTAGCGCCCTTTCGGCCGCCTCCCCTTCCAGCAGCATGCGCACGCGTACCAGTTCCTCGAAGCGGGCCGGCGTCATCAGGGGAACGCTGACCCGGCGCGTCGCGGTCAGGGTCAGGGCGCCCTCGGTGACCAATCGCGTCACCGCGGCCCGGACGGGCATCGGACTGACGCCGAGCATCTCGGCCAGCCCCCGCAGGGTCACGGCCCTGCCTGGGACGAACTGCCCGCCGACCAGGCCACTGCGGATCGCCGCATAGACCTTGTCATGCACGGGTGCCAGTTTGCTGGCGGGCTCGCTGCTGCTCGACTTGGGCGAACGCGACTTGGGCGAACTCGGCTTTGGCGAACTCGGCATGGGCAAAACGGACTCCATTTGACACCGCACAAATTTGTGATCACAATTAGTGCAGATGAAGGATGCGTCAAGATACGACGCATTCACAACCCCGGTGTACCATGGGATTCCAAACGCACGGCGTGAACAAACTCGCCGGCGACGCGGCTGGCTTGTCTTCGGCCCCGCAAGTCGACGTCATCGAAGTGCTGCTTCCCGACACCAACGGCATTCTCCGCGGCAAATGGCTGCCCGGCTCGGCGATCGACAAGGTCCTCAAGGACGGGGTGGCGATGCCGCAATCCATGTTCGGTCTCGACGTCTGGGGACGCGAGGTCGAGGAAACCGGCATTCATATCGAGACCGGCGACAAGGACGGCCTGTGCCGCCTGGTTCCTGGAACGCTCAAGCCGGTGCCCTGGTCCTCCCAGCCCGCCATGCAGGCGCTGATCTCGATGTATCTGCCGGATGGCCGGCCCTGGATGCTCGATCCGCGCCATATCCTCAAGTCCCAGCTCGACAAACTCACCGCCCTCGGCCTCAAGCCCGTGGTGGCCTTCGAGCTCGAATTCTATCTGCTGCAAGGCGGCAGCAAGCCGGGCGAGACGCCCAAGACGGTATTCCACCGCGATACGGGCCCCGCTCGCCAGAACATGTATTCGATCTCCGATCTCGACACCTTCGCGCCGGTGATCCAGGAGATGCGCGAGGCCGCCAAGATCCAGGGCCTGCCGGCCGATTCGGTGATTTCCGAGGCGGCGCCCGGCCAGTTCGAGATCAATCTCTACCATCGCGACGATGCCATGGCGGCGGCCGACGATGCCGTGCTGCTGCGCCGCATGATCCAGGGCGTGGCACGCAAGCACGGCCTCGTCGCCAGCTTCATGCCCAAGCCCTATCTCGACACTGCCGGCTCGGGCATGCACATCCATGCCAGCCTCCTCGATGCCGAGGGTGCCAATGTCTTCGCCAAACCGGATACCGGCGCCGACACCCTGCGCCATGCCGTGGGCGGCATGCTGACCCATATGCCCGAGACGGCGCTGCTGTTCGTGTCGAGCTATAATGGCTTCCGCCGCCTGATGCCGGGCTCCTATGCGCCGGTTTCGCTGACCTGGGGCTATGACAACCGCTCGGTGGCGGTGCGCATTCCCAATGGCAGCCCGGCCGCCACCCGTATCGAGCACCGCATCGCCGGTGCCGACGCCAATCCCTATCTCGTGCTCGCCGCCATCCTGGCCGCCATGCATGAGGGCATGGAGAAGAAGATGCCGGCCCCCGAACCGATCATCGGCAATGCCTATGATCTCGGCGCTCCCAGGCTGTCGGGCTCGATGCAAGAGGCCGTCGCCCTGTTCCGGGCCTCGGAGTTCGCCCGCCGGCATTTCGGCGAACACTTCGCCGAAGTCTATGCGGTGATGAAGGAACTCGAATGCGCCGAGTTCGAGCGCCGCATCTCGAGCCTGGAATATGAAACCTATCTGTAGTTTCGCAGCTCCACTCCTGACCGGTAACGGACTTGCTATATAAAACGTCACCAAAAACCCTTCGGAAGACTTGAGCAAGTTCAGCAGGGGTTCTAGCTTTCGCACGCCAGCGTCGCGTCCGGGAATGCGCGGCGCTCACCCAGAGGAGGTGTTCCCGATGTCAGCCTTCAAGAAACTGGCTCTCGCGGCCACGGCCGTGGCGTTGCTCGCGGGCCAGGCCATGGCCGAGGACAAGGTCGTCAACGTCTATAACTGGTCGGATTACATTGGCCCGACCGTGCTCGAAGATTTCACCAAGGAAACCGGAATCAAGGTGGTCTACGACACCATGGATTCCAACGAAGTGCTGGAAACCAAATTGTTCGCCGGCAATTCCGGCTATGACGTCGTCTTCCCCTCCGCGACCTTCGCATCGCGCCAGATCAAGGCAGGCGTATTCCAGAAAATAGACAAGTCCAAATTGTCGAACTACAAGGAATTGTGGCCCAAGATCATGGAAAATCTTGCGGTCTACGATCCTGGAAATGAGTATCTCGTCGATTACACCTGGTTCACCACCGGCATCGCCTATAATGTCGACAAGGCCAAGGCCGTGTACGGCGACAAACCGATGAACAGCTGGGACGTGGTGTTCAAGCCCGAGAACATCGCCAAGTTCAAGGATTGCGGCGTCTATTTCCTCGACAGCCCTGAGGACGTCCTCACCGCCGCCCTGAAATATCTCGGCAAGGAACCGGGCTCGACCGACAAGAAGGACATCGAGGCCGCCGGCAAGCTGCTCGAGGGCGTCCGCCCCTATGTGAAGAAGTTCCACTCGTCCGAATATATCAACGCGCTCGCCAATGGCGACATCTGCCTCGCCATCGGCTGGGCCGGCGACACCTATCAGGCCAAGGCGCGTGCCGAGGAAGCCAAGAACGGCGTGAAGGTCGATTATGTCGTTCCCCAGGAAGGCACGCTGATGTCGATGGACACCATGGCCATTCCCAAGGACGCCAAGCATGTCGATGCGGCTCATGCCTTCATCAACTACATGATCCGTCCCGATGTCGCGGCCAAGAATGCCGATGCCACCAAGTTCGCCTCGGGCGTGCTGGCGGCCAAGCCCTTGGTCGACAAGGCGATCACGGACAATCCGCAGATCTATCTCAACGACGACATGCTGGCCAAGACCTATACCGTGCAGCCCTACGCGGCCAAGGTGCAGACGCTGGTCACCCGCACCTGGACCCGGGTCAAGACGGGCCAGTGAGGGCGTCTTGGAGCGCGGACTTCCAGTCCGCCTCTTGCTTCACCGTCAAGTTCGGCGCTCCCAAGGGCGGACAAGATGTCCGCGCTCCGAAAAATATCCACTCCACGGCGCGGTTTCCGCGCCGTTTTCTTTTGTCCGATGAATTGATTTTGCCGGGCAATTGTCGTTCCATGCCGCCAACCAATACCAAGCCTCGAAAATGCCGATGCATTCTCGAGGCTTGGTATGAAACAACGAGGAACCGACATGCTCCCCAAGGAATTCGTGGTCGTCGATCCGCGCTTCAAGGCGCTCATCTTCGGCAATTCCCAGCTCGACAAGCTCCATACGGGCACGCGCTGGGCGGAGGGTCCGGCCTATTTTCCGGCCGGCAAATATCTGATCTGGTCGGATATCCCCAACAACCGGCTGATGCGCTATGACGAGACCGACGGCTCGGTCTCGGTCTACGACCATGACAGCCGCAACCAGAACGGCCACACCGTCGACCGCGAGGGCCGCCTGATCGCCTGCGAGCATCGCGGGCGCTGCGTCAGCCGCATCGAGCATGACGGCAGCCGCACCATCCTGGCCGACAAATATGAAGGCAAGCGCCTGAACTCGCCCAATGACGCGGTGGTGAAGTCGGACGGCTCGATCTGGTTCACCGACCCGACCTATGGCATCGATTCCGAATATGAGGGCGACGCGGCGCCTTCTGAGATCGGCGCCTCCTATGTCTATCGCATCCCCCCGCGCGGCGGGAAGCTCACGGCCGTGGCCACCGATTTCGTCAAGCCCAACGGCCTTGCCTTCTCCCCCGACGAATCCAGGCTCTACATCGTCGACACCGGCGCCACCCATGTCGAGGACGGCCCGCGCCATATCCGCGTCTTCGACGTCGGCGAGGACGGAATCACGCTCTCGGGCGGCAAGGTTTTCGCCACCTCACCGGCTGGCCTGTTCGACGGCCTGCGCGTCGACATCCACGGCAATGTCTGGACCTCGTCCGGCGAAGGCGTGATCTGCTACGCCCCCGACGGCACGCTGATCGGCAAGGTGCTCATCCCCGAAGTCGTCGCCAATGTCGAATTCGGCGGCCCCAAGCGCAACCGCCTCTATATTTGCGGCACGACGTCGCTCTATGCGGTGTATCTGAACACCCAGGGCGCCAAGCGCCCGAAGAAATAGCGCATTCTGATCTCTTGAGGAGAAACCCCTCCGCTTTGTCATAGCCGGGCTTGACCCGGCTACCCGCATGCTTGCATGGGCCACATCGCCCTCAGGGTTCCCTGATCACCACATCATAGGCCGGCGCCTTCGTGGCGCCGGGCAGGCTGAAATGCCACCATTCCCGCGCATAATTGGCAAGGCCATTCGCGGCGAAGACGGCGACGAGGGCCTTGCGATTGGCGGCGGCCTCAGCCGACACCGCCTTGCTCGCGGTCCACGACATCTCGTCGAACAGGTCGAAGCCACCGCCGAAATCGAGCGGCGTGACCTGCCCGGCCGCATCGACCTGTTCTGCCGCGACATCGACGGCGATCCCCTTCGAATGGGAGGAGGCGCGGGCGACATAGCCGAGCGCGAACAGTCTCGACTTGGGCGTGCGCGGATAGAACTCGGCCCTGGTCCGCTGGTCCGTGGCATCCCTGGCCCATTCCAGGAAATCGGCAACGGCGCGCTGGGGCCGATAGCAATCGTAGACGACGAGCCGCCAGCGGCGCTTTTCGAGGTCGCGGGCCGTCGCGGCCAGGGCCTGCGCCGCCTCGCGCTTGAGCCAGCAGGCCGGGCTTGCATAGCCCGCGACAGGCCGGCCGACGAAATTGTGCGAACCGGCATAGCGCATGTCCTGCCGGATACCGGGCGCGACCTCGGCCAGGCGGACGAAGCCGGGCGGCAGGTCGGCGGCGTAAGCGGGGGTAGTCACAAAGACCAGTGTGGCAGCCATCACTGCTAGCACCAGCGTCTTGGCATAGAACCTTCGGAATGTGACGCGACTAGCCCTCTCCAACGAAGTTGGGGAGGGTGGCCGAGCGAAGCGAGGTCGGGTGGGGTGTGGCGGGCAGCGCGTATGCCAAGCCGAGATTGCACCACCGCCCTGCCAAGCCACTAATGGCATCGCATTGCCCACCGCACCCCATCCGTCACGACTGCGTCGTGACACCTTCCCCACTTCGTGGAGAAGGCTAGTTGCGCCTCGCCCGCCCCGACCGAAACCGTTGCATGGATCACCCGTCAATTCTGCGGCTCGCATGCGGCCTCCGGCGCCGGCCAGAGCAGGAAGACCCGGTGTTCCGGCCCGTCGACGGCCTGGAAGCTGGCATTGCCCTGCGCATCGGGATGCTCCACCTGCATGCCCGCAGCGGGAACGTCGAGGCGGATGCCCTTGGCATTCTGCGTCGCGGTGAGCTTGCCGCCGTCACCGTCCAGGGTGCAGGCGAACACGGCTCCCTGCTGGCGGCAGCCGCCGCCCGCCCACCATTGGCGCTTGTCGCCCCGGAACCACAGGCCGACACCGATGCCCGAGCCATTGTCGGCCAGGAGACGCACGGTGATACGGGTCACGCGCTGGTCGACATGCTTGACGAGATGGGCGGTATCGTAGTCGCGGGCATAGCACAGCGACGCCTCGGCCGGCCCCGCCATCACCACCAGCCCGGCCATCACCGCGACCCCGCCAACGAACCGCCCTTTCGGGAACATTCGCACTCTCTCCCCTGCTCCATCCTGATTTCACTGGCAATGCGCGCCGGATGCAACTATCTCGACGCCATTATGGCATTGATCAAGATCTGCGGTCTCTCCACCCCCGACACGCTGGAAGCGGCTCTGGCCGCCGGCGCCGACATGGTCGGCTTCGTGTTCTTCGAGAAATCGCCCCGCCATATCGGCTATGATCTGGCGGCCCAGCTGGGCGCGCAGGTCTCGGGCCGTGCGCGCAAGACCGCCCTCTCCGTCGATGCCGACGATGCCAGGCTCGACGCCATCGTCGCCGCCCTCGCCCCCGACGGGCTGCAGCTGCATGGCAAGGAAAGTCCCGAGCGTGTGGCGGCCGTCAAGGCCCGCTACGGCCTGCCGCTCCTGAAGGCGATCGGTGTCTCCAGCGCCGCCGATCTCGAAGGGGCAGCCGTCTATCGCGGCGTGGCCGACTGGCTGCTGCTCGACGCCAAGCCCCCGAAGGACGCCGCCCATCCCGGCGGCAACGGCGTGACATTCGACTGGACGCTGCTCAAGCATCTCGACCGCACCCTGCCCTTCATGCTATCGGGCGGGCTCGATCCCGCCAATGTTGCCGAAGCCATCCGCATCAGCACCCCCGACGGGGTCGACGTCTCGTCGGGCGTCGAAGACCGGCCCGGCGTGAAGAACCCCGACAAGATCAGGGCTTTCGTGGAGAGGGCGCGCGCCTCCTTCACGTCATCCCGCTGACAACAGGCCGCAACGATGACCGAGACCCCCAAGCTCAATTCCTTCCGCAACGGACCCGATGAGCGCGGTCATTTCGGGCAGTTCGGCGGGCGCTTCGTCGCCGAGACGCTGATGCCGCTGATCCTGTCGCTGGAAGAGGCCTACAAGCAGGCCAAGGCGGACCCGGCCTTCCACAAGGAGATGGCGGGGCACCTGTCCACCTATGTCGGCCGGCCCTCGCCGCTCTATTTCGCCGAAAGGCTGACCGAGCATTTCGGCGGCGCCAAGATCTATCTCAAGCGTGAAGAGCTGAACCACACCGGCTCGCACAAGGTCAACAATGTGCTCGGCCAGATCATGCTGGCGCGTCGCATGGGCAAGCCGCGCATCATCGCCGAGACCGGCGCCGGCCAGCACGGCGTCGCCACCGCCACGCTCTGCGCCCGCTTCGGCCTGAAATGCGTGGTCTATATGGGCGCCGTCGACGTCGAGCGCCAGGCGCCCAACGTCTTCCGCATGAAGATGCTCGGCGCCGAGGTCATTCCGGTGCAGTCCGGCTCCAAGACGCTCAAGGACGCCATGAACGAGGCGCTGCGCGACTGGGTCACCAATGTGCACGACACCTTCTACTGCATCGGCACCGTGGCCGGCCCCCATCCCTATCCGGGCATGGTGCGCGACTTCCAGTCGATCATCGGCCGCGAGACCCGCGAGCAGATGATGGAGGCCGAAGGGCGCCTGCCCGACAGCGTGATCGCCTGCATCGGCGGCGGTTCCAACGCCATGGGCCTGTTCCATCCCTTCCTGGACGATCCCTCCGTCGAGATCATCGGCGTGGAAGCGGCCGGGCACGGCCTCACCAGCCTGCACGCCGCCTCGATCGCCGGCGGCCGCCCCGGCGTGCTGCACGGCAACCGCACCTATCTTCTGATGGATGCCGACGGCCAGATCGAGGAAGCCCATTCCATCTCCGCCGGCCTCGACTATCCCGGCATCGGGCCGGAACATTCCTGGCTGCACGAGGTCGGCCGCGCCACCTACATGTCTGCGACGGACCAGGAGGCTCTGGACGCCTTCCAGTTGCTGTCGCGCCTGGAGGGCATCATTCCCGCGCTCGAATCGGCCCATGCCCTCGCCCGGGTGGCCGAGCTGGCGCCGAAGCGGCCCAAGGATCACCTGATGGTGGTCAGCCTCTCCGGCCGCGGCGACAAGGACGTACCGCAGGTTGCCGAGATTTTGGGAACGTCGCTATGACCTCGCGCCATCCCATCCTGCCGCCCCCTGCTCCGAGCCTGTGACACCATGACCAGCCGCCTCACCGCCCGCTTCGCCGCCCTGGCCGCCGAAAAGCGCGCCGCCCTGGTGACCTTCGTCACCGCCGGCGATCCCGATATCGAGACTTCCGCCAAGATCCTTGCCGGCCTGCCGGCTGCCGGCGCCGACATCATCGAATTCGGCATGCCCTTCACCGATCCGATGGCCGACGGCCCGGCGATCCAGGCTGCGGGCCTGCGGGCCCTCAAGGCCGGCATGACGCTGACCAAGACGCTCGGCGTCATCCGCGAATTCCGCAAAAGCGACGATGCCACGCCGATCATCCTGATGGGCTATTTCAACCCGATCTACATCTATGGCGTCGAACGCTTCCTGGTCGATGCCAAGGCCGCCGGGGTCGACGGCCTGATCGTGGTCGATCTGCCGCCGGAAGAGGATGACGAGCTCTGCCTGCCGGCGCTGAAGGCCGGCATCGCCTTCATCCGCCTGGCGACGCCGACCACCGACGACAAACGCCTGCCCAAGGTGCTGCAGAACACCTCGGGCTTCGTCTATTATGTCTCGATCACCGGTATCACCGGCTCGGCCACGCCCGATTTCGGCGTGGTGGCTGGCGCCGTCGGCCGCATCAAGCAGCACACCGACCTGCCGGTCTGCGTCGGCTTCGGCGTCAAGACCGCCGAGCACGCCCGGGCCATCGCCGAGGGCGCCGACGGCGTGGTAGTGGGTTCCGCCCTGGTGGAAGCGGTACGCAGCAGCCTCGATGCCGATAACAAGGCGACGGAGAAGACGGTGCCGGCCGTGCTGGCGCTGGTCGGCGACATCGCCAAGGGCGCCCGCAGCGTCAAGAAGTAAGGCCCGCATACCTATGCCCTTCTCCCCTTGCGGGAGAAGGTCCCGGCAGGGGGATGAGGGGTCGCGCGCCCTCTCGGAAATGTCGAGAAACCCCTCATCCGGCACTTCGTGCCACCTTCTCCCGCAAGGGGAGAAGGGATGGGACCCGCGCGATCATCCTTTAAAACAGCTCCGGCCGCTTCAGCCGGAGCGTCTGCACCAGGGCGTAGGTCTTGAGATCGGAAAGCTCGCCGCGGTCGGCCATGGCGGCTAGATCCTTCAGCCCGATCTCGACCACCTCGATCTCCTCGTTCTCTTCCGCCAGGCCGCCGCCGGCGCCCACGCGGCTCGCCGCCGAATATTCGGCCAGGAACATGTGCATCTTCTCGGTCGAGATGCCCGGCATCACGAAGGCCGCCCCGAGCGGGACCAGGGCCTTCAGTTCCAGCCCTGCCTCCTCCATCGCCTCGCGCCGGGCGCAATCGGCCGGATCGTCCTCGTCCAGGATACCGGCCGGTGCCTCGAGCGAGGCCTCCACGCCATGTCCCTTGAGAATCGCAACGCGCAACTGGCGCACCAGCAACGCCAGCCGGCGCTCGGAATCGAAGGGCAGAACCGTCACCGCATCGCCGTGATCCTCGACGCTGCGGTGAATCACCGCGCCACCGGGCGTGCGGGCCTTGACCATCAGCAGGCGGTTCCAGCCGTCATAAAGCAGGGCCTCGTCGAGAATCGCTGCGGCCAAGGCATTCACTCCATTCGAACTCCGCCGCAGACAAGCCCAGCAAGGTGTCAAACGCAAGGCAGAACGCCGGTTTTGCGGCGGTTTCATCAAGCTGTCGCAAGAACTGCAAATGGGCGTTGACATCGGCTCTCCGCCCCCCTAGAAGACCCCCGCGCCCAGATGGCGGAATTGGTAGACGCGCACGGTTCAGGTCCGTGTACTGCAAGGTGTGGAGGTTCGAGTCCTCTTCTGGGCACCAATTTCGGAAAGGCTCGACGTGGCTAACGGCCCGTCGGGCCTTTTGCATTTCGAGGCCTCGAGACGCAGAGCATCGCTCACGCCCGAGCCCTAAGGCGTTCTGCGATTTGGTGGAATCACCAAGAATCGCAAAACGCCTTAGCCAATCCTTTGGATTGGCTTGGAAACAAAGAGTGAGAGCAAATAAGCGTTCACGCTTGAACGCGCTTTGCTCCAGGTTTCAGCTATCGTCTCGGGTTTCAGCTGTCGTCGCGCAGCCTCTCGGCCCGTTCGCGGGCTTCAGGGGGAATCGGCAGCAAGCCGGAGCCCCGCAGCATCGCCTCGATCGCCGTGTTGGCATGGTCGAGCGCGCTGCCGGCGGCATAGTCCCCGTCCAGCCAATCCGGCAATTCGTTCAGCACATTGGTGAGGCAGGCGAGCAGCATCGCCTCGTTGTCGGACAGGCTCGCCTTGATACGCTGATACTCGGCCGCGAGAACGGTCGGGTGCTCGTCATAGTCCAAGGGTCGAAATGCCATATACCGCAGCCCCGTCGCGATGTTGCAGGCCTGGCAAATTGCGTTCAGCCGCGCGCCAGAGCGTCTTGCGATTTAGCGGTGACGCCAAGAATCGCAAAACGCATCGAACCAAAGAGTGAGAGCAAACAAGCGTTTCCGTCTAAACGCGTTTTGCTCTGGAGAGCACTGGCTTATCGCGTGTGACCGCCACGTTACAAGGCTCGCGATTATCTCCGGGACAGACGGCTTTGCGCAAGGCCTGCGACGGCACGTCCCGAAAAGCCCGGTCACGCCCCTATCACGCCCCTGGGAGATTGTTAGCTTACAAACAGAACCAGGGGAGAGTAACGATGGGAATGCATCTGACCGGTCCGAGCAGCGGCCAGGAGCCGTGCCTGTTGTTCGAGGATTGCGGTGTTCTCTCCGCCGAGCGGCTGGAGCGTGGCATTCCCTGTCTCGACTTTGCTTCTCCGAATTGCGCGACGAGCGGTGTCGCTGCCCTGAAGGCCAAGCTCGCCGTCCGCAAGGCCATGGTGCGCGTGCATGATCGCCTGAAGGCAATTGAGGCCGAGCGCAACGGCCGAGGGCCCGATTGAACGACGGCCTCGACAAGGTCCGTCCCCGCAAACCGCTGCGTTACGGGATTGTGCCGGCGATCACGCTGCCGCCACGAAGTTCCGCGACACTCCGGCCGAATGCAGGGCCATGTCGGGTGTGGCCGTCTGGGGAGAGCTCACCATGCGTGCCATTCTATCCTTGTTGATCATCGTCTATCTGATCGGGGTGGGCGTCCAACTGGCCCCTGTGGTCCAAGGGCAGTGGAGCAGCGGCTCGGCCTCCGATTTTGCCAGCAGCATCGCCCGAGCGCTTCCCGATGCCCTGACCTGGCCAGCCAAGGTCTACCGCGGCCTGACCGACAAGGCCTGAGAACACCTCCGTCTCGCGACGACCCTCGTCTTTCTCCCATCCGAGCCTTATGATCGAACCGGTTCAGTTGGTTTGCGCGCACGAAGCGTTTTGCGATTCGGCGGAATCATCTCGAATCGCGAAAAAGCGTTCGACCATCATGGGGGGAGCCCTGCAGGCGTCTTCGCAGCATGCCTGATCCCGCCAGCGGGGTTGTGGCCGGAACGATGAGGCGCACGCGGCTCTCGCAGAGCCTGCGCCTCCTGTTCGCACTCGCCGCCCTGCCGTTCCTCGCCCTTCTCGGCTTCTTGCTTGTCGCCATCGGCTTCGCACTCCTGCCCGCGCCTGGGCGAGCCCAGCAGGCCGACAGCGAGCCGCCCCTCTATCTGTGCGCCTCCCTCGCCCATACCGACATCGTGATGCCGAGCCGGGACGCGCTGGTCGATTGGGCGGGACTGTTTCCGGCCGTCACGCCCCCCGACCTGCCCAGCGAGGCCTATCTGGCCTTCGGTTGGGGCGACCTCGTCTTTTTCCAGGACACGCCGACTTGGGCCGACACCAGGATATCGACGGCCCTGGCGGCCCTTGCCGGCCGGCACGACACCGCCCTCAGGGTGGTCGCCCTCAATCCGCCGGTTGCCAATCCCGACTGCCTGCCGCTTGCGGTTGACAGGGAAGGCCGGCAGGCCCTGATCACCCATATTCGCGCGAGCCTGCAGCCGGACACCGCCGGCAAGGCCCAGCAGCGCCCCGGCGGCACGGGGCTCGAAGCCTTCTATCTCGCCAGGGGGCGCTACGGACCGTTCAACACCTGCAACCAATGGGTGGCCGAGGCCCTCGCAGCCGCCGGCCTGCCCCATGCCCGCTTCGCGCCTTTCAGCTTCAGCGTGACCTGGCCCCTCGGGGAAGGCCGAACCAGCTAGAGCAAGCGGTACGACAATCTTGTTGCCGGAAGAACACACCCTCGGGCGCTTTTGCATCCGCCGCCGACAAGCTCGCCACGGGCGCACAATCCTGCCGCAATGGCTGCCTACGCCCCAGTCTCACCGAGACGCCGCCGCAGCTTCCGAGCTCCGGCAGGCGCGGACGAATAAAAACAGCACATACCTGGACTAAAATGATACTGGCACGAAGCATTATCCTTCTGGCCTTGCCGCTGATGCTTGCAAGCTGCGTCACGACGAGCGCGAAGATCGACACCTCTCTGGCAACCCCGGCCGTTGCCCCGCAGGCGGGCGCGAGCGCACAGCTCGCCGCCCTGCCCATCGTCAAGCCCGAGGAGGCCCGGAACGCCCCCGCCGCCACACCGGAAACGGCCGAGGCGCTCGACCCCCATTATGCCGCCCTCTATGCCGGCTCCAGGGATGGCGCCTACCCGATCAAGGCCGTGGATCTGGCCAGCGTGGCACCCCGTTTCTGGCGCCGCGAGGTTTCCTATCAATCATCGGAAAAGACCGGCACCATCGTCGTCGACCCCAACAAGCGTTTCCTCTATCTGATCCAGGGCAACGGCAAGGCGCTGCGCTACGGGGTCGGCGTCGGCAAGGTCGCGGAGTACAATTTCCAGGGCGAGGCGATCATCGCGCGCAAGGCCACCTGGCCGCGCTGGACCCCGACCCCCACCATGATCGCCCGCAATCCCAAGCAATATGGCCGCCATCGGTCCGGCATGGCCGGCGGCCCCAGCAACCCGCTGGGCGCCCGCGCGCTCTATCTCTATAGCGGCGGCCGCGACACGCTGTATCGCCTGCATGGGACCACCAACCCATCCGCCATCGGTACCAAGGTCTCGTCCGGCTGCATCCGGCTGACCAACCAGGACATCATCGATCTCTACAAGCGCGTTCCCGTCGGCACCAAGGTGATCGTGCTGCCGGTAGGTGCCAGCCGCTCGGCCTGACCGCTCGAAGAGCAGGATAATCTTCGCTCGGCCATGATGGCGCACCGCCTGGCCGGGCGATCAGCCAAGCGGCAATCCTCGAAACGAGGTTCGGCGCGACATACGAAATTCAAATCTTTCCTATTCCGTAAAGGAATTTGAATCTTCGTGAAACGTCATTCTGCCGGCCACTTGGCGGACGGCAAGAACAGCCGGCCCCACGCCATTGAATTTTGCAACGGAGACGATTGGGTACTAAGGTATCCATAAATTTTCTGACACGAGGAATGAAATGGCCATCAATCTTCCCAGCCTCGTCTCCCAATTGATCACCCCTGATCTCATCGAGCGCGCCGCTGCAATCATCGGCATCGACCCGGCCCTGGCCGGAAAACTGGTCGGCGCCGCGATTCCCTCCGTGCTCGGGGCCTTCGCCAGCGAGGCCTCTTCTCCCGACGGGGCCAAGGGCATTTCCGACCTGATCTCCAGCCAGGATCCGGGCCTGTTCGACACGCTGTCTGCCGGCGTGACCAGCAGCGATGCCAATGCCCTGGCCAGCGGCGGCAACGTGCTGACCTCCCTGCTCGGCGCCGAAGGCGTCAACCAGCTGGCCAATGTCCTCGGCCAGGCCACCGGCGCCCCACCGCAGGCCGCCGCTTCCGTGCTCGGTCTTGTCGGCCCGGCCGTCGTCGGCGCCCTCGGCAACCAATCGCCGGAGAATTGGGCGAACGGCAATGCGGTGGCCACGCTCTTTGCGGGCGAGAAACAGGCGATCACGGCGGCACTCCCGGCCAGCCTCGCGGCGGGACTTGCCGATAGCGGCTTTCTGCAAGGCCTGGACACGGCGGTCAGCGGCGCCTTCCGGACCACGCCGCCGCAATCCACGCTGGGTTCGGCCGCACCGGGACCTCAGGCGGGCACGTCGACCCTCGGATCCGGCGAAACGGCAGCACCAGCCAGCCGCTCGACTCTCGACACCAAGCCGTCTCCCAGCCCTCAGGTCCAGCACCAGGCCGCTCCCCCGCCGCCACCGCAATCGAGCGGCAGCATGACCTGGCTCTATCTCATCATCGCCATCCTGGTCGTCGGCGCCCTCGCTTGGTACTTCCTCTACAAGCGCCCTCAGGCGAGCGCACCGGCCACCACCGGCCAGATCGAGATGCCCGCCGCATCACCCCCGCTCGCCTGAAAAGCGACGAAGCCGGGGCATATCGCGATAGAGAAGGCGACGAAGCCCGCGCTTCGCCGGTTGGCCTCGGCGTAAAAAAGGCGACGAAGCTTGCGCTTCGCCGCCCTGGATCCGCTCCTGGCGGATGCACTTCTCGTGAGCTGCTCAGTGCAGGGAAACCGGCACCAGTTCCTGTTCCCAGGCATTGGCCACCGCGCCCTCGGCCGAGTCGGCGATCATGATCGGCGTGCCATCGGCGGCATTGAGGGTGAACAGCTTCAAGCCGGGACGGATTTCGCCGAGCTGCGGATAGAGCCGCATGGCATCCTCCGACATGATCGGCTTGACATAGGCGACATGCCCGGCGCCCAGGGCGGCCAGCATCTCGGGAGTAGGCACAGCAGTCTTATCGTTCCGGATCATGGGACCCTCCTGAACGTTGAATACAATGGAAAAAAGCAAGCGGTTCGTCAGTCCCGCACCGCGATGTCGATGCGCTTGGCGACGCGCTCGGGCTCCGGGCGGATCAGATCGACGGAAAGCAGCCCGTTCTTCAAATCCGCACCCATCACCTCCATGCCATCGGCGAGGAGGAAAGTGCGCTGGAACTGGCGGGCTGCGATGCCGCGATGCAGGAAGACGCGAGATTTGTCGTCCACCTGGCGCCCGCGGATGACGAGCTGGTTTTCCTCGATCGAGACGTCAAGCTCCTCGCGGCTGAAGCCAGCGACGGCGAGGGTGATTCTCAACCGCTCGGGTGGTCGATCACAGGAACCGACCCGCTCGATATTATAGGGCGGATAGCCGTCATTGGCGGCTTTGGCGACCCTGTCCAGTGCTCGTTCGATCTCATCGAAACCGAGCAGGAAGGGCGAGTTCAAGGTTGGTACGCGCGACATTGCAAAGCCCTCGCAGGAAGCGACTTTGGAGTGGGACCCTGACGGCATCCCCGTTCCGGCAACTCCGGAACAATCTCAATATGGGCAAGCGCAAGGGGGTTTCAAGAGGGGCTCGGGAATGCAGTGAGGATTTCCGGGCCAAGCCCTCCAGGGCAAACGTGTTTTGGTGGAAACGCTCTTGCGCGCCGCTCCCGGGCGAGGCAGGAACGGCATATGATCCCTCCCGGCCTTCTCATTGCCGCGCCCCGCTCCGGCTCCGGCAAGACCACTCTGGTGCTCGGCCTGCTGCGCGCCCTCGCCCGCAGCGGCATTGCCGTACAGCCGATGAAATGCGGCCCCGACTATATCGATCCCGGCTTTCATGCCGCGGCCGCCGCGCGGGTGAGCTACAATCTCGACAGCTGGGCGATGCGCCCGGCCCTCCTCGACAGCCTGATCCACCAGGCCGGCAGCGATGCCGAGCTCTTCATCGGCGAGGCGCTGATGGGGCTGTTCGACGGCGTTGTCAGCGACGGTGCCAGCGGGGACGGCTCCTCCTCCGGTCTCGCGGCGCGGCAAGGCTGGCCGGTGCTGCTGGTTCTCGACATTTCCGGCCAGTCCCAGTCTGCCGGTGCCGTCGCCAAGGGCTTTGCCAGTTTCCGCCCCGATGTGCGCATTGCCGGCGTGGTGCTCAACAAGGTCGCCAGCTCCCGGCACGAGGCTTTGGCACGCAAGGGCATCGAGGAGGCCGGCCTGCCCGTGGTCGGCGTCCTGCCCCGCAATGCCGACCTCGTGCTGCCTGAACGCCATCTCGGCCTGGTCCAGGCCGACGAGACCGCCGAACTCGACCAGCGGCTGGAAGCTTTGGCGGATTTCGTCGAGGCCCATTGCAGCATCGAGGCCATCCGGTCCCTCGCCGGGCCGACCAAACTGCCGACGGGGCTGGACCAGGCAGGTCTTCCGCCGGCCGATATCAAGGATGCGGGCTTACGCCCGCCCGGCCAGCGCATCGCCCTGGCCCGCGACGCCGCCTTCTCCTTCGTCTATCCGCATCTCATCGCTGGCTGGCGCCGCCAGGGCGCCGAGATCATCCCCTTCTCGCCGCTGGCCGATGAGGGGCCGGCTGGGGATGCCGATATCGCCTGGCTGCCCGGCGGCTATCCCGAACTCCATGGCGCGCGTCTCGCCACCGCTACGCGTTTCCAGAAAGCCTTGCGCCAGTTCGCGCAGACCCATCCCGTGCATGGCGAATGCGGGGGCTACATGGTGCTCGGCCAGGTCCTGACGGATGCGGAGGGCACGGCCCACCGCATGACCGGCCTGCTCGACCTCGAAACCAGCTTCGCCAAGCGCAAGATGAATCTGGGCTATCGCCTCGCCGAACTGAAGCAGGATTGCCCGCTCGGCCGGAAAGGCAGCTTCGTCCGCGGCCATGAGTTTCATTACTCGACCACCCTGCGCTCGGCCGATCCGCCCCTCTTCGAGGTCAGCGACGCCAACGGCACCTCGCTGGGTGCCCTCGGCAGCCATCGCGGCCGGGTCACCGGCTCGTTCTTCCACGTGATCGACAGGGCCTAACACTACAGGTGCAATTTGGCGGAGACGCCGGGCTTGCGTCATTGCGAGCGCAGCGAAGCAATCCGGGAGCCATGTGTTTTACCAGGACTGGATTGCTTCGCTGCGCTCGCAATGACGGAGGGCCTCAGCCCGCAAAGCCGCCCTCGTCGAGAAAACGGCGCTCTTCCGGCGTGCAGATGCGGCCAAGAATATCATTGCGATGGGGAAAGCGGCCGAAGCGGGCGATGATGTCGCGATGCTCCTCGGCATACTTCAGATAGTCGCCTTCCAGCGTCCGGCACAGAGCGAGGCAGCGCTCCTGGTCGGCAAGCTCCTCCGAATGCATGAAGGGCAGATAGAAGAAGATACGCAGCTCCGGCGCGATGCGGCGGTCATGACCATGAGCCAGAGCCGCGGCTGCAACCTGTCGTGCCTGGGGATCGCCGGCATACATCGCCGGCGTATCGCGAAAGGCATTGCGCGGAAACTGGTCGAGCAGCAGCACCAGCGCGAGCGCACCGGGCGCCCTCGCCTCCCAGTCCGCGAGTTCGCCACGCATGGCAGCCTGATGCAGGGTGAGGAAGCGCGTGCGAAAATCGCGATCGAACCCTTCATCCTTCTCGAACCAGCGTTCGGGACCCGCCGCGACCCAGAAATCGACGACGGCGCTCGCGGAAGGTGGAACCGAATCGACCATGACCATGTTCTCCTTGCGCTGACGAGACTAGAGGCGAAACTTGAACGAGGGAGGAATCTGCATAGCGCTGCGGAAACTACAATTCCACCATTGAACAATCGCCGAATGCTCGTCACATTAGCGTCGAGGAGACAGACCTTGTCCGCTGTGACGCCGACCATTCCTTCGAGTGAACTTGCCCAGCTGAACGAACGCTCGCGCGAGATATTCCGTCAGATCGTCGATTCCTATCTTGCGACCGGGGAGCCCGTCGGCTCCCGCAACATTTCGCGCCTGCTGCCCACCTCGCTGTCGCCCGCGTCGGTGCGCAACGTCATGCAGGACCTGGAGGTGCTCGGACTGATCCAGGCGCCGCATACCAGCGCCGGGCGGCTGCCGACCGAACTCGGCTTGCGCTTCTTCGTCGACGCCATGCTGGAATTCGGCGACCTCGCCGCGCAGGACCGCGCCCAGATCGACGCGCAGATCCGGGCAAGGACATCCTCGCGCTCCCTCGAGGACGTGCTGATCGAGGCCTCGGCCACCCTGTCCGGCCTGTCGCGCGGTGCCGGCGTGGTCGTCACCGGCAAGCGCGACCAGCGGCTGAAGCATATCGAATTCGTGCGCCTCGAACCCACCCAGGCCCTGGTCATCCTGGTCTCCGAGGAAGGCGCGGTGGAAAACCGGGTCATCACCGTGCCGGTCGGGCTGCCGACATCGGCGCTGGTGGAGGCCTCCAACTATCTCAACGCCCGCGCTCGCGGCAAGACGATCGAGGACCTCAAGCGCGAGATGAGCAGCGCCCTCGACGCCGGGCGCGCGGAACTCGACGATCTCACCACCAAGCTGATCAATACCGGCTTGGCAAGCTGGAGTGGCGGCCCTTCCGACATGCCGCAGCAGCTCATCGTGCGCGGCCAGGCCAATCTCCTGGAAGACCTGCATGCCGGCGAAGACCTGGAGCGCATCCGCCTGCTCTTTGCCGACATCGAGGCCAAGAAGGACCTGATCGACCTGCTCGGCCGTGCCGAGGGCGGCGACGGCGTGCGCATCTTCATCGGCTCGGAGAACAAGCTGTTCTCGCTCTCGGGCTCCTCGATGATCGCCGCGCCCTTCCGGGATGCCAACCAGAAGATCGTGGGCGTGCTCGGCGTGATCGGGCCGACTCGGCTGAACTATGCCCGCGTGGTGCCGATGGTCGACTATACCGCCAAGGTCATCGGGAAGCTGCTCAAGCCCTGACTCGGCAGACCAGGGGGCGGCCGGCAACATGCCCGTCCCGGCATGGTCAGCGCTTTTGAACGCCGGGATTTTCGCCTTCCCGCCGATCTTCGCGCGGCGTTATCGCAAAATGCGCGCGATAGGATCGCGAAAGACATGATGCGGAGGAATAGCCGCAGGCCATGGCGATCTCCATCACGCTCATGTCGGTCTGGCGCAAAAGCAGGCGGGCGCGCTGCAGCCTGAGCTGCAGATAGTAATTGGCCGGTGAATCCTTGAGCTCGGCCCGGAACAGGCGTTCGAGCTGCCGGGCGGAGACACCGGACAGGGCCGCAAGGGCCTTGGCGTCGAGCGGCGTCTCCAGATTGGCCTCCATCGCCGCCACCACGCGGATCAGCTTGCCATTGGCGATCCCCAGCCGCTTGGGCAGGCTCATGCGCTGGCGGTCGTGGCGCGGGCGCAGCCTGTCGTGGATGAACTGCTCGGACACGGCCACCGCCAGGGCCTGCCCATATTGGCGGGCGATCATGTCGAGCATCAGGTCGAGCGCCGCCGTGCCGCCGGCACAGGTGAAATGCTTGGCCGACACCTCGAACAGGGCCTCGCTGATCTCGATGTCCGGAAAGGCTTCGGCGAAGCCGGGCGCCGCCTCCCAATGCATGGTGACCTTGCCGCCGCTGAGCAGACCGGCTGCAGCGAGGATCCAAGCCCCGGTATCGAGTGCACCGATCTCGGTACCGCGGCGCGCGAGATGGCGCAGGCGCGCCAGCATCGCCTTGCTGGCATAGTGCTCCGGCTCGAAGCTGGAGCAGACGATCAAAGTAGGAATGTCGCCGCTGGAGGGCAGAGCGCCTCCCACTGGGATCGGCCAGCCATTGGAAGCCTTGACCGGCTCGCCGTCCATCGACCAGGCCCGCCAGTCGAAGACCTGCCGCCTGGCCATGCGGTTGGCGACGCGCAAAGGCTCGACGGCAGCCGAGAACGCCATCATCGAGAATTGCGGCACCAGCAGGAAATCGATCCGGATAGGCCCCGGCCCCGCATGCGGCTTGAACACGACTATTGGCTCCGGGCGGTCAAAGCATTTTCGAGAAAAGTCGATCGACTTTTCGATTAAGAAAATGCGTCAAAACAAAGGATTAGAGAAAATCTCGATCTCTTCGAATCGCAATTTTCTCTATGGCGCAATCAAGTCGCCACGATAGACAATATGGATCTTGTTGCCATCGGGATCGCGCAGATAGGCACCGTAATAGCCCTTGCCGTAATGCGGCCTTTCGCCTGGCTGCCCCTCGTCGGCGCCACCGGCCGCCATGCCACCGGCATAGGCGGCGTCGACCGCCTCGGGCGAAGCGGCCTGGAAGGCGACCATGCTGCCATTGCCGACCGTGGCGGGATGCCGGTTGAAGGGATTGTAGGCATAAAAGCGCGGTAACGGCCTGGTGGGGTCGACCCAGCAGCGGGCGTCCGGGCCGTCATCCGGCGTGACCGGGCGCTGACTTAGCCCGAGCGGTGCCAGCAGGGCATCGTAGAAGCGAGCAGCGCGCTTGAGGTCGCCGACGCCGACCGTGACATGGCTGAACATGGCCTTGCTCCTTGCTGGGTCCGGCCTGCCGATCAGCCACCGGGCCTGAACGCCTTGCAGAGAGCCGGATCCGTCTCCAGCCGCGGACCTTCGATCAGGTCGATGCAATAGGGGATGGCGGGGAAGACCGCCATCAGGCATTGCTCGATCGAGGCCGGCTTGCCCGGCAGGTTGACGATCAGGCTCCGGCCGCGAATGCCCGCCGTCTGGCGCGACAGGATGGCGGTCGGCACATATTTCAGGCTTTCCTGGCGCATCAGTTCGCCGAAGCCCGGCATCATCTTGGCACACACCGCCTCGGTGGCTTCCGGCGTAACGTCGCGCCGGGCCGGGCCCGTGCCGCCGGTGGTGCAGACGAGGCAACAACCCGCCTCGTCGGCGAGTTCGATCAGCGTCCGCTCGATCAGGTCCTGCTCGTCGGCGATGACCCGCACCACCGGCTCCCAGGGCGAGGTCAGCACACGTTGCATGAAGCCGGCGATGGCCGGGCCGCTCTTGTCTTCGTAGATCCCGGCGCTGGCGCGATCCGAGATGGTCAGAATTCCGATCCTGGCAGTCATTTCGATCATCCTAACGGCGCGACATCCACGGAGACGCGTAGGCTGTGCCCGGCCGAAGCGACGACGACGCCGTCCACCGGGGCGACATCGGCATAATCGCGCCCGACTGCGACGCGCACATGGTCCTCATTCGCGGGCACCGCATTGGTCGGATCGAGATCGACCCAGCCGAGCCCGGCGCCGCACCATACCGAAACCCAGGCATGGCTGGCATCCGCTCCCACCAGCCGTTCCTGGCCGGGCGGCGGATGGGTTCGCAGATAACCCGAAACATAGGCGGCGGGAATACCGATCGCACGCAGTCCCGCCAACATCCAATGCGCGAAGTCCTGGCAGACACCGTGGCGCGTGCGGGCCACCACGTCGAGCGGGGTCGAAATATCGGTGGCGTTGGGATCATAGACGAAATCGCGATGGATGCGCTTCATCATCTCGATCGCTCCATCGAGCACCGGGCGTCCCGGCTCGAAGGAGGCAAGCGCATAGTCGCGCGCCTCGGCGAGCAGCGGTACGAAACGGCTGGCGAACAGATAATGTGCCGGCGCCGAACCGCAGAGGTCGGGCACCAGCAGCGCGCTCTGGGTGACCTCGCCCCAGGATGGGGTCAGCAGGGCATGGGGCGTCTCGCGAGGCTGGACCTCGATGCGCACGCGCGACTCGAAGCGATGCCGGGTAGCCGTGCCGGCAAAGCGGACATGGGTGGTGCGGTTGCCGAAGAAGTCGACCGCCTCGGTCTGCTCCAGCGGCTTGGGGGCGATGGTGAGCTGGGCCGAGAACACCCGCTGATTGCCACCAGTCTCAGGCTGGAGGTGCAACGTGCAGCGAGCCGCCGCGACTTCGGTGCGGTAGAGATAGGTCGTGGTGTGGCGGATGAGATAGAGCACGGCGGAACTCATCGGAAAATGCAGGCAGAATTCATCTATGGGCGACGACGCCCCTCGCCCTTACCCTCTCCCCGTAAGAACGGGGCGAGGGGACTTCCAATGCGCTGCCATGCTCTGAGAGATACCATCTTGCCCAACCGTCGGGCGAGACGAACCACCTCCAATTTCAAACGCGACATCTGAGCCCCCTCGCCCCGTTCTTACGGGGAGAGGGTAAGGGTGAGGGGCGGCGTGGCCGATCCGAAAATTCATGTCAAATCGTCGCCAAAATGAGTTCGCACACACCATCGACACTCTCGTAAATATCAGCATTTTGCACACGCAAAATGCGATAACCTTGTGCTTTCAGATATCGCTCGCGCCCCTGATCACGCACTCTCTCTTCGTCCGTCGAATGCGTTGCTCCGTCGATCTCGATGATCAGCCGCGATTCGCGGCAGGCAAAATCCACAAAATAAGATCCCAGCGGCAATTGGCGAACGAATTTGTGTCCGGCGAGTCCGCGATTTCTCAGCTTCGCCCATAAGAGTCGTTCGGCCTTCGGCGCCTGCCGGCGCAGTCGTTGAGCATGGCCATGGATCGGTGGATCAGCACTACGCACGATAAGAATCCTTTGCGCTGCCCCTCACCCCTGCCCTCTCCCCGTAAGAACGGGGCGAGGGGGACACCCGGCGTAGCGCCCTATCCGTTAGCCTTTTGTCCGGGGTGATGTTTGCCCTACCATCACCCCAGCCCCTCGGCGATCTCGGCCATGGCTTCGTCCTGGTTGAAATAGCGGGCCGACAACTCCGACGACAAAGCGAGCAGCCGGTTTTCCAAACCAAGAATCAGGCGGTCGTCGACATCGGCGGCCTGCGTCGTCTCGATCTCCGCCCGCATCAGCCGAATGGCGCGGGTGAGCGCGTCCACTTCGCCGTCCCTAGACGTACGAGGCAGGGCCGCAAGATGCTCGGCAGCGTGAATGATCTGATAGGCGACCGAGCGGGGATTGCCGTCGTCGAGCAAGACGAGATCGAGCACCGGCAGGCGCAGCGTTCCCATCAGATAGCGGGCCCGATAGGTGATGCGGCTGTCCGTCACGCGCAGCAGGGCGTCGAGCATGTCGGCGCTGGAGCTCTCGTCGGCCAGGCGGCGGGCAAGGCGGCAGGTCTGGATGGAGCGTTCGATATGATGCCCGATGCGCAGGAAACGCCAGCCCGAGAGCTGGTTCATGTTCTCATGGGCAAGGCCTGACAGCGCCGCCAGCGTGTGCAGATAGCGATCCGCCCTGTCGGCCGACGGCAGGTTGCGATCGCCAACCACCATGGCGCCGAGATCGGCGATGGCCTGTGTCGCATCACGCGACAGCCTTTCGCGAATGGCGGAAGCGGTGCGCGCCGCCGCGCCGATCAAAGCGGGCATGCCGCCATATTCCTCACCGTCGAGCACATCGCGCAGGATGCCTTCGGCGATCGCAACCGGCTCGACCGGTGCCTTGGCGGCTCTGCGGGAGGCGGCAGGCTCCGCCTTCTCGCTCTTGGCAGCTCCCCAATTCTTGGCCGCTCCCCAGGCGACCAGCAGGTCGGTGAGGCGCTGCGTGGCGGCGACGACCTCCTCGTCGGCTTCCGCCGCGATCTCGCCCACGGCCCGCACGACGCGCAGGGTCGCCTCGGCGCGCTCGAGATAGCGCCCGAGCCAGAACAGATTGTCGGCCGCCCGGCTCGGCAGATGGCCGAGGCTGCGCTTGATTGCCACCTTGCCGGGCGCCGGCAACAGGCTGACATGATCGACAGGCCGTTCCGACGTCACCCAGGCATCGGCGGAACGCCCGCCAAACTGCATCGACAGGGCACGCGGGTCATTGCTGTCGCCGACACGGCAGAAGCCGCCGCGCATCACCTTCCAGCCCTCCGGCGTCGCGACGGCGTAGACCCGCAGCGTGAAGGGGTGCGGTTCCAGGCGCTTGCCGTTCCAGACCGGCATGGTCGAGAGCCTGACGACTTCCTGGGCCACCACCTCGAGGGGATGGGCCTTCACGACATCGCGCAGGCGTGCCTGGCCCTTTTTATCCAGGTCGGCCACGGCGCTCGCGCCGCCGCGCGTCAGGCCGGCGACCTCGCGCGTGAAAGCCGGCAGGACTGCCAACCGTTCGAAATCGCGCAGGACCTCCTCGCGTGCCCCGGCCTCGCCGCACCACCAGGTGGCGACATTCGGGAGGATGAGATCGCTGCCGGTGAGCCGGCGCGCCAGAGCCGGCATGAAAGCCAGCATGGCCGGCGCCTCGACCAGGCCGGCCCCCAGGCTGTTGGCCAGGGCAACCGAACCCTGCCGGACGGCCTGGACCAGGCCAGGCACGCCGAGCCGCGAACCGGCATTGAGTTCGAGCGGATCGGCAAAGTCGGCGTCGAGGCGCCGCACCAGGGCATCGATGCGTTTCAGTCCCTCGATGGTGCGGACATAGACCGTGCCGTCCTGCACGGTGAGATCGGCGCCCTCCACCAGCAGCAGACCGAGATAGCGGGCGAGATAGGCGTGTTCGAAATAGGTCTCGTTGGCGGGCCCCGGCGTCAGCAAGCCGATGCGCGATCCCTCCCGCCCGGCCTTGGCGGCGAGAGTGGAGCGCATGGCCTGGAAGAAGCCTGCCAGCCGCTCGACCTGCATGTCGCGGTAGAGAGCCGGCAATGCGGCCGAGATGGCGAGTCGGTTCTCCAGCGCGTACCCCATGCCGGAAGGAGCCTGGGCGCGGTCCTTGAGCACCCACCAGCGACCATCGGGTCCCCGCCCGAGATCGGCGGCATAGATGACCAGGTGCTCGCCGCCGAGCGGCGTGCTGCCGGCCACGGCACGCTGGAAATCGGGATTGCCGGCGATCACCGCAGCCGGCAGCGCACCATCCCGCACCAGCGTGGCCGGCCCGTAGAGGTCCGACAGCACGGTTTCGAGCAGCTGGGCCCGCTGCGCGATGCCCGCCTCGATGCCGCGCCATTCGGCATCGGGGATCACCAGCGGCACATGGGCGAGGGGCCAGGGCCGGTCGCGCCCGTCCGGCGTGTCGTAGACGCGGTAATAGACGCCGGAATTCTTGATCTGGCGATCGGCAACCGCAAAGCGCTGCGAGACGACGGCGGGCCGGTAGCGTGCCATTTCGTTGAGCACCGGCAGCCAGTGCGGACGCACCTCCCCCGCCGCGGTCATCAACTCGTCGGCAACACCGGGCAAGGGCCGATAGTCCGCGAGCAGGGAACGCAGACCGGGATTGCGGGACCGGGCGAGCATCAGGGCAGCCCAGCACAGTGAATGCGGCTCAGGAAGACCAGCCTGTCAGAACAAGATCCCTTCTCCCACAAGGGAAGAAGGGTGAATGCATCCAATCCGCCAAGAAAAACATCCGCTGTCTTTCTCCCCCTCATCGAGCCGCCCTGCGCAGGTCGAGGGTGAAGGGAAACTCCCCATTGCTTTCCTCGGACGGAACCGCCGGCCAGCCCGGCGTGTGGCCGATGGGCTGGAAGCGGGCGAGGCGCCGGGCCTGTGCCTCATAGGCGTTGACCGGGAAGGTCTCGTAATTGCGCCCGCCCGGATGGGCGACATGATAGGTGCAGCCACCGAGCGAGCGGTTCGACCAGGTGTCGATGACATCGAAGGTCAACGGTGCATGCACCGGGATGGTCGGGTGCAGGCCGGAGGCAGGCTGCCAGGCCTTGAAGCGTACGCCGGCAACGGCCTCCCCGGCCCGGCCGGTGGCGTTCATCGGCAGGCGCCGGCCATTGCAGGCGATGACATGGCGGGCCGGATTGAAGCCCTCGACCTTGACCTGCAGCCGCTCGGTTGAACTATCCACGTATCGCACCGTTCCCCCGGCAAAGCCCTCCTCGCCCAGCACATGCCAAGGCTCGAGGGCCTGGCGCACTTCCAGGCTCACCCCTTCATAATCGACCTTGCCGTAGAACGGGAAGCGGAATTCGAGCTGAGCCTGGTACCACACCGGATCGAAGGCATAGCCGGCGCGGGCGAGATCGGCGAGCACGTCCTGGAAATCGGCCCAGACGAAATAGGGCAGCATGAAGCGGTCATGCAGCTGGCTGCCCCAGCGCACGAAGGAGCCCTCCTGCGGCTCGCGCCAGAACCAGGCGATCAGGGCCCGCAGCAGAAGCTGCTGGGCCAGCGACATGCGATAGTCCGGCGGCATCTCGAAGGAGCGGAACTCGATCAGGCCGAGACGGCCCGTGGCCGAATCCGGCGAATAGAGCTTGTCGATGCAGATCTCGGCACGATGGGTGTTGCCGGAGACGTCGACCAGGAGGTTGCGGAAGAGGCGATCGACCAGCCAGGGCGGCGGGTTGTCGGCGGGCCTGCCGATATGCGGCCCCCTGATTCGCTCCATGGCGATCTCGAGTTCGTAGAGGCTGTCATGCCGGGCCTCGTCGATGCGCGGCGCCTGGCTGGTCGGCCCGATGAACAATCCCGAGAATAGATAGGACAGCGAAGGATGGCGCTGCCAGTAGAGCACGATGCTCTTGAGCAGGTCCGGCCGCCGGAGGAAGGGGCTGTCGGCGGGCGTAACGCCGCCGAGCACGACATGGTTGCCGCCGCCGGTGCCGACATGGCGACCGTCGATCATGAACTTGTCCGCGCCGAGCCGGCTGAGCCTGGCCTCCTCATAGATGGTGGAGGTGATCGCCACCGTCTCGGCCCAGGAGGCGCCAGGCTGGATATTGACCTCGATCACGCCGGGATCGGGCGTGACCTTGATCACCTGGATGCGTGGATCATAAGGCGGGGGGTAGCCTTCGATATGCACGGTCAGGCCGCTGGCCTCGGCCGTCTCCTCGACGGCGGCGAGCAATTCGAGATAATCCTGGACGCCGGCCACCGGCGGCATGAACACGCATAAAACGCCGTCGCGGATTTCGAAGGTCATCGCCGTGCGCACCACGCCGGTGCCGAACTCCTGGCCGACCTGCGTCTGCTGCTTGAGGCTGCCCTCCTTGTTGGCGTCGATGCGCCGGAACTGGCGCGACAGCTCCGATCGGTCCGGCAACTGGCCGCGCGGCACGATCGGATCGGCTGCATGCACATGCGGAAAGGCGGCGGGCGGGACGTGGGGCAGGCTCGACAGCGGCAGCCGGTAGCCGGCCGGCGAATCGCCAGGTACCAGGAACAGGTGCCCCCTGCGCATGCGCCAGAGTTCGCTGACCCAGCCATCGCGCCGCTCCGCGTTCCAGCGCTGCACGGGCAGGACATAGGCAGCCGGCTGGTCGAGCCCGCGATCGAAGACACGGGCGATGCGGGCGCGGTCCTCGGGATTGGTGAGCTTCGACTCCATCGGATCGACATTGTCGGGTAGCTGGCCCTCCTGCAGAATCCAGTGGGCAGCATCCTCATAGGCCGGCACGGCAAAGTCGGGCTCGATGCCCAGGCGCTCCGCCACGCCCCCGGCCAGGATGCGCATCGGCTCGGGATCGAAGACCTTGCGGATCGGATGCTTGCCGTTCGGCCCGCCCGCCGGCTTCGGTTCGCGGGCGATCAGCTCGGCGTTGCGCCAGATCGGCTGGCCGTCCTTGCGCCAGTAGAGCGCGAAGGCCCAGCGCGGCAGGGATTCGCCGGGATACCATTTGCCCTGGCCGTAATGCAGGAACCCGCCGGGCGCGAAGGCCGTGCGCAGGCGGCGGATCAAACTGTCGGCAAGGCCGCGCTTGGTCGGGCCGACCGCACCGGTGTTCCACTCCTCACCCTGATAGTCGTCGATGGAGACGAAAGTGGGCTCACCGCCCAGCGTCAGGCGCACGTCCTGGCTGACGAGATCGGCCTCGACCTCCTGGCCCAGCGCATCGAGCTCGCGCCAGCTCTCATCGGAGAAGGGGAAGGTCACGCGCGGGGATTCGGCGATGCGCCGCACTGGCATCTCGAAGGAGAATTCGGTCTTGACGGGCCCGGCCGCGCTCAGCGAGCCGCTGATCGGGGCCGCCGAGGCATAATGAGGTGTCGCCGCCAGCGGGATGTGACCTTCGCCGGTGAGCAGCCCGGAGGTGGCATCCATGCCGATCCAGCCCGCACCCGGCAGATAGACCTCGGCCCAGGCATGCAGGTCGGCGAAATCGGCATCGACGCCGCGCGGGCCGTCGAGCGCCTTGAGATCATGGGTGAGCTGGATCGAATAGCCGGAGACGAAACGCGCGGCGAGGCCGAGCCGGCGCAGGACCTGCACCAGCAGCCAGGCGCTGTCGCGGCAGGAGCCCGAGCGCAACGCCAGCGTCTCCTCCGGGCTTTGCACGCCCGGCTCCATACGGATCGTATAGGCGATTTCGCTCTGCAGGCGCTGGTTGAGCCCGACGAGGAAATCGACGACCTGCTGGCCACCCATGTCGATCGAGGCCATGAAGGCAGCCAGCCCCTCTCCTGCCGGCTCGATCTCCAGATAGGGCGCGAGCTCATGCGCCAGCTCGGCCGGATAGGCGAAGGGCAGATGGGTGGCGTAGTCCTCCACGAAGAAATCGAAGGGATTGATCACCGAAAAATCGGCAACGAGGTCGACCTCGATCTGGAAACGGGTCGCCGGTTCCGGAAACACGAAGCGGGCGAGCCAATTGCCGTGCGGATCCTGCTGCCAGTTGATGAAATGTTGAGCAGGCTCGACCTTCAGCGCATAGCTGACGATACGCGTTCGGGAATGAGGAGCGGGCCGGAGCCGGATGATCTGGGGAGACAGGATCACCGGACGATCATAATCATAGGTCGTGCGGTGATAGAGGGCGGCAACGATCGACAAAAGAGAACCCCCCGACCATGGAACGTCCGCAGCGTATCGGTTTGCCCTCGAACTAGGCAAGCCTATTGAGAAGGCAAAAATAGGCAAGGGCTGCCCAATCCGAGTTCGTCGGGCATGATGCTCGGCGACGTTTTTTTAACACGGGCAGGGTAAGCAGGCCGAGCGATGCCCTTTTGGCAACGCCCTTTCGGTCGAGGAATACCATCATGAAGCGTCCGGCGTCCGGTTTCGCCGCTCTCTTGCTCTGCCTGTCCGCCTTCTGCGCAGGCGCCCTGCCCGCCCAGGCCACCACCTTGCCGGTCTACCAGTACAAGCTGTTCTGCCAGCAGCTCGGCAAGGGAAATCCCGTGATGATCCAGAACTGCGAGACGCAGGAAATCATGTCCTACAACCAGTTGCGCCGGATCTGGCGCGCGCCGCCCGCCGCCGAGGTGCAGGACCGCTGTTTTGCCCGCCACCAGCCTGCTCCGCGCACCGGCCTGGGCTCCTATGTGAAATTCCTCAACTGCATCATCACCAATACCGGGCACGGCTGAGCAAGGCGATATTTCCGGGTGCGCGGGCATCTTACCCGTTCTTGGAAGCGCAGCGTTTGTGGGTAGACAGCATGGGCAAGATGCCCGTGCACCCGGATTTCAATCCGCACGCGCCAACAGCCGGCCGTCACGATCGAAAATGGCGATGTCGAGGCTGATCTCCGCATCGCGCATCACCGCCTTCGCCGTCTTCAAGGCATACCGCGCCACCAGGGGCGGCAGATCGAGCCCCGCCTCCCCGGCGATCTCCAGAGCCTCGATCGCGGTATTGGCCTGCGAGACGCGATAGGCCGTCTCGCCATTGCCGCCCAGTTCCTCCACCCGCTCCGCCAGCCAGCGCAGGTCCACCGGGCCGGCGCGCGAATGGAGGTCCAGGAGGCCCTGGCCCAACTTGGTGATCTTGGCAAAGCCGCCGGCCACGGTGACGCGCGGCACCGGATGCACCCTGAGATATTTCAGCATGCCGCCGACGAAATCCCCCATGTCGATCAGTGCGATCTCCGGAAGGCCATAGAGCCTGGCCACGGCCTCTTCCGAAGCGGCACCGGTAGCGCCAGCGACATGATCAAGCCCGGCCCCGCGTGCCACGTCGATGCCGCGATGGATCGAATGGATCCAGGCCGAGCAGGAAAAGGGGACGACGATGCCGGTCGTGCCGAGCACAGAGAGGCCGCCGACGATGCCGAGCCGACCGTTCAGGGTCTTGCGTGCGATCGCCTCGCCATCGGCGATGGCGACGGTGACCTCGACGTCCCCGGCGACGCCATGCGCGGCCGCGACTTCGGCAATGGCCGCAGCAATCATACCCCTTGGTCCCGGATTGATGGCGGGCTCGCCCACCGGCAAAGGCAGCCCCGGCCGCGTGACGGTTCCTACGCCCTGCCCCGCCCGGAAGGTAACCCCGGTGCCCGGTTCGCCAGGGCGCACCGTCGAGGAGACCAGGGCACCGTGGGTGACGTCGGGATCATCGCCCGCATCCTTGACGATGGTGGCGCAGGCATAGCCCTCGCCCCTTTCGTACCGCGCCAGGGCGAAGGCCGGCTGCTCGCCACGCGGCAAGGTGATGACGACCGGATCGGGAAACTCCCCGCCGAGCAGCGCCGCAAAGGCAGCCTTGGCAGCCGCCGCGGCACAGGCGCCGGTAGTCCAGCCATAGCGAAGAGGAGAGGTTTGATCACGCACGAGGAGAACCGGACAACATCGTCGATGGGACTGCCGCCTGAAACACGGTCCGACGAGAAAGCAGCGGCGGCGACATCGACCGTTTTGCCAGTCATCGGCGCATTCGGCCAGTGCAATTAATTGCAATCCCGGTTATGTCAGCCCTATTGCGACCTGAAACGGGACCCCTTTGATGACCGCCACTCTCGTGCTCTGCCGCCACGGCCAAAGCGACTGGAACCTTAAGAACCTGTTCACGGGCTGGCGCGATCCCGGCCTGACGGAGAAGGGCGTGGCCGAAGCGCATGAGGCGGGGCGTCGCCTCAAGGCGCTCGGGCTCAAGGCCGATATCGCCTTCACCTCCGTGCTGTCGCGCGCCCAGCATACCACCAAGATCATTCTCGGCGAACTCGGCCAGGAAGACCTCGAGACCATCCGCGACCAGGCCCTCAACGAGCGCGATTATGGCGATCTCTCCGGCCTCAACAAGGACGAAGCCCGCGTGAAGTTCGGCGAGGAGCAGGTGCATATCTGGCGCCGTTCCTACGACGTGCCGCCGCCCGGCGGCGAGAGCCTGAAGGACACGGCGGCGCGCGTGCTGCCCTATTACATCTACCGTATCCAACCCCAGGTGATGGCCGGCAAGACTGTGCTGGTCGGCGCCCATGGCAATTCGCTGCGCGCCTTGATCATGGCGCTCGAAGGCCTGACGGGCGAGGAGATCGTCAAGCGCGAGCTCGATACCGGCGTGCCGATCGTCTACCGCCTGAATCCGGATACCACCATCGCCAGCAAGCAGGAACTGAAGGGCTGAGGTTCCAGCAAGCAAGCGCGCTCCGGCGCACTTGTCTTACAAAATGAAGGGGAAGGCATAGCCATCCCCTCCAATAATGCTTAAACGGAGAGAAACGATCTCCTTACGGCTTCCTGCGTTCCCATGATCATTGCCTCCCCCTCCGACTATCGCGCCGCCGCCAGGCGCAAGCTGCCGCGCTTCATGTTCGACTATGTCGATGGCGGCGCCTATGCCGAGCACACGCTGCGGGCTAATGTCAGCGATCTCGAAGGGATCAGCCTCAGGCAGCGCATTCTCAAGAATGTCGACAAGCTGAGCCTGGAGACCGAGATCTTCGGGCGCAAATTCGCCATGCCGGTGATCCTCGCGCCCGTCGGCATCACCGGCATGCTGGCCCGCCGCGGCGAGGTGCAGGTGGCCAAGGCCGCGGCTGCCAAGGGCATCGCCATGACGCTCTCCACCGTCTCGATCTGCCCGATCGAGGAGGTGGTGCCGGCCAGCCCCGCCCCGATCTGGTTCCAGCTCTACGTGCTGCGCGACCGCGGCTTCATGAAGAACGCCCTGGAGCGCGCCCAGGCCGCCGGCATCACCACGCTGGTCTTCACCGTCGACATGCCCACCCCGGGCGCCCGCTATCGCGATCCGCATTCGGGCATGTCGGGCCCGTTCGGCCCGCAGCGCCGCATCCTGCAGTCGATGTTCAAGCCGCAATGGGCCCTCGATGTCGGGCTGATGGGCAAGCCGCACGACCTCGGCAATGTCTCGCGCTATCTCGGCAAGCCCACAGGCCTGGCCGACTATATCGGCTGGCTCGCCAAGAATTTCGATCCCTCGATCAGTTGGTCGGATCTCGAATGGATCCGCGAATTCTGGAAGGGACCGATGATCATCAAGGGCATTCTCGACCCCGAGGATGCGCGTGATGCCGTCGCCTTCGGCGCCGACGGCATCGTGGTCTCCAACCATGGCGGACGCCAGCTCGACGGCGTGCTCTCCAGCGCGAGGGCCTTGCCGGCGATCACCGACGCCGTCGGCGACAAGCTGACCGTGCTCGCCGATTCCGGCGTGCGCTCCGGCCTCGACGTGGTGCGCATGCTGGCCCTGGGGGCCAAGGGCGTCATGCTCGGCCGTGCCTTCGCCTATGCTCTGGCGAGCGCCGGCCAGGCCGGCGTCGAGAACCTGCTCGACATCATCGCCAAGGAGATGCGGGTGGCGATGACGCTCACCGGCGTGGAGCGCATCGACCAGATCGGCCGTAGCAGCCTGGCGTAAGCCTTGGAGCGCGGACATCCTGTCCGCTCTTGGAACCGCAACGTTTCCGGAAAGGAAGAGCGGACATCGCGACATGTCTTCAAGTCGCTGAGATGTCCGCGCTCCCCTTATCTTACGCCGTCCCGCTGCGCACCCGTCCGCCTTCCCAGCCCAGCATGGCCTGCTTGCGGGTGAGGCCCCAGTGATAGCCGGTCAATTCGCCGGAACGGCCGATGACACGGTGGCAGGGCACCACGAAGGACAGCGGGTTCTTGCCCACCGCCGCGCCCACAGCGCGCGAGGCCTTGGGATTGCCGATATGGCTGGCGATGTCGCCATAGGTGGTGGCCCGCCCCATCGGGATCTTCAGCAAGGTGCGCCAGACCCGCACTTCGAAATCGGTGCCGATCATCACCACATTGAGCGGCCTGTCGGCCTGCCACCGGCTCGGATCGAAGATGCGGCCGGCATAGGGGGCCGTCACCATCGAATCCTCGCGCAGTTCCGCATTGGGCCAGCGCTTGCGCATGTCGGCCAAAGCAACGGCCTCCTCGCCCGGATCGGCGAAGGCGACTCCGGCCAGGCCCAGCGGTGCCACCATCACCAGCGCCGTGCCGAAGGGCGAGGGATGGAAGCCATATGAAATGGTGAGGCCCGCCCCGCCCGTCTTGAACGAGCCTGGCGTCATCGCCTCATGGGTCACGAACAGATCGTGCAAGCGCGCCGGACCCGACAGGCCGAGCTCGTAGGTGGCATCCAGGATCGAGGCGGAATCGCGCAGGAGGTCGCGGGCCCGGTCGAGCGTCACCGCCGCCAGGAAATCCTTGGGCGTGATGCCGGCCCAGCGCCGGAAGAGATGGTGGAAATGCGAGACCGACAGGCCGACATGGCCGGCAATGTCCTCGAGCGAAGGCTGGTGCTGCGCCTTCCTGGTGATATAGGCGACCGCCTTGCGGATGCGATCATAGTCCTCGGGGGAATTGGCGAGCGGCGAAGCGAGCGGCACCTCGGCAAAATCAGGCAGGGTTATCGACATCGGATGTCTCCAGGCATCATCACTTGTGCCCTGGATAGACCTGCTTCACCGGGCTTCCCACCCGAAAGCTACGACAAGGCCGTCAGACACGCCGCGCCTTGTTGAGAGCCCGGGTAAAGGCGTCGGCAAATTCGCCCTTCTCGGAGGCCCCCAGGAAACGGGCGATTTCAACCTCGCGGCCGCGCTGGACCAGGGCCAGGCGCATCACGCCGAACTCCTCATGCTCGTCGCGCTGCAGCCGCACCCAGCGCGGGTTGAAGACCCATTCCCGGCGCTGCCCCTTGGGATCGATGCGCGAGAACAAGAGCCTGATGGGCGTAAGCAACACATGTTCGCGCAGCCTCGCCCCGCGATAATTGAGCTTGAACATCACATAGAGCAGGCCGACATCGAGCCCGAAGAAGCCGACCACGGGCCAAGCCCCCATCATGTAGAAAGGGATGGAAAGCAGCGTCGAGGCACAGCCGACCACGACGAGGAGGTTGCGAAAGCCCCGCGGCCCGAGCGAGCGATGGGGATAGAGCACGGCATCGAAGACCGGCTCCTCCAAGACCGCTTCTTGGACCGCTTCTTGAGGCGTTTTCGGGTTGGCGCTTTGCATGGCCGCCCACTATAAGCCTTTCATGCCCCGCCGCCAGACTCAAAAGCCCGCCCTGTCCGTTGCCTCCCCTGCGACAAAATCGGCAGGCCGGACCAAGGCGAAGGCCAACGCAGCCGCGGCCTCGGCCGGCACCCAGCGCGCCGCCCTGCCGCAGGCCGAAATCACCGAGATCTTCCGCCGCTTTTCGCAAGCCCTGCCCGAACCCAAGGGTGAACTCGACTACGTCAATGCCTATACCTTGCTGGTGGCGGTGGTGCTCTCGGCCCAGGCCACCGATGTCGGGGTCAACAAGGCGACCAAGGCGCTGTTCGCCATCGCCGACACGCCGGCCAAGATGATCGATCTCGGCGAGGAAGCGCTGATCGGTCACATCAAGACCATCGGCCTGTTCCGCACCAAGGCCAAGAACGTCATCGCCCTTTCGCGGCTGCTGGTGGAAGACCATGGCGGGGAGGTGCCGCGCTCGCGCGAGATCCTCGAAACGCTGCCGGGCGTCGGCCGCAAGACCGCCAATGTCGTGCTCAACATCGCCTTCGGCCTGCCGACCATCGCCGTGGACACCCATCTCTTCCGGGTCGCCAACCGCACCGGCCTCGCGCCTGGCAAGACGCCGCTGGCAGTGGAACTGGGGCTGGAGAAAGTGGTGCCGGCGGCCTATGCCCGCCACGCCCATCACTGGCTCATCCTGCATGGGCGCTATGTCTGCAAGGCGATCAAGCCTGCCTGCCCCACCTGCCTGATCCGTGACATCTGCCTGTTCGAGGACAAGACGACGGCGTGATCGTCGAGCGTTTCAACTTCGACGGCGGGCATGCCCAACCAAATACACGCATCAGTTGAATCAGCATATTTTTGTGGCGCTTCGACGATTTCAGGACTTCTATGGCCGGCAGGGGGCTTCCTTGGCGACGTTCATTGCGTCGATCCAAGCAAAAGCGGCTGCAGGAATGGAAATGACTGTCCCTTCCCTGTGGCCGGCCGATGGCCATAAGGGAGAAATCGCTTGCCCCTCAGTTCACAACAGAAGAAGACCGTCCTCGCCTCCTTTCTCGGCTGGACACTCGACGCCTTCGACTTCTTCCTCCTGACCTTCCTGCTCACGGATATCGCGGCCGAATTCCAGGTCGGCGTTCCCGCCGTTTCCGAAGCCTTGTTCTTCACTCTGGCGACCCGCTTCATCGGTGCCTTCATCTTCGGCAGGCTGGCCGACCGCTTCGGGCGCAAGCCGATCCTGATGCTCAACATCGTCAGCTATTCGGTGATCGGCGCCCTGGCCGCCTTCTCGCCCAATCTCATGGTATTCCTGATCCTGCGCGCCATCTTCGGCATCGCCATGGGCGGCGAATGGGGCCTTGGCAGCTCGCTTGCGATGGAATCGATCCCGCCATCGGCCCGCGGCCTGGTGTCGGGCCTGCTCCAGGCAGGCTATCCGGCCGGCTATCTGCTGGCGGCCATCGTCTATGGATTGATCTATGGCCAGACCATCGGCGGCCATGTCGTCGGCTGGCGCACCATGTTCCTGCTCAGCGTCCTGCCCGCCCTGATCGTGCTCTTCATCCGGTCGCATGTGCCGGAATCGCCGGCTTTCACCGAGGCGCGGGACCAGGCGAAGCCTAGTCTCGGCGAAACC
This sequence comes from Labrys sp. (in: a-proteobacteria), assembly GCF_047605565.1. Taxonomy (NCBI): domain Bacteria; kingdom Pseudomonadati; phylum Pseudomonadota; class Alphaproteobacteria; order Hyphomicrobiales; family Xanthobacteraceae; genus Labrys; species Labrys sp. (in: a-proteobacteria). The sequence continues at coordinate 87,755 of NZ_JASGFM010000013.1, read as the reverse complement.
CTGCAGCGCCATTGGGGCATCGCCCTCTATGCCGTGGTGCTGATGATGTTCTTCAATTTCTTCAGCCACGGCACGCAGGATCTCTATCCGACCTTCCTGAAGAAACAGCACGGCTTCGATGCCCACACGGTGAGCTGGATCACCATCGTCGCCAATCTCGGTGCGATCGCCGGTGGCCTGCTCTTCGGGTCCCTGTCCGAGCGGATCGGACGCGTCAACGCCATCACCATCGCCTGCCTGATCGCCCTGCCCACCCTGCCGCTATGGGCCTACAGCACGACGCCCACGATGCTCGCCATCGGCGCCTTCATCATGCAGATCTCGGTGCAAGGCGCCTGGGGCGTCATTCCAGTGCACCTCAACGAACTTTCCCCGGGCTCCGTGCGGGCGACGCTGCCCGGCTTCATCTATCAGGCCGGCAATCTCGCTGCGTCCTATGGCGGCCCCTACCAGGCCGGCATAGCCGAGGCGCCCGGCAGCAGCTATGGCTATGCGCTGGCCCTCTTTGCTGGCGTCGTCGCCATCTGCATCATCGTCGTCATCCGTTTCAGCCCGGAACGGCGCGGACAGGTGATGACCGTGCTCGAATAGGGCGTTTCGTACCGTTTCTCCTGGGACCGCCGGCATCCTGCCGGCTTCTTCCTCTCCTGCAAGCGCGGTGGTTCCAAAGGCCGGCAGGATGCCGGCGGTCCCAGGAGCGTCTCCAACCCGCTTTCGCATTGACGCCTCGCGCGCGGCATCCTATCTGCCTGACATGGCCATCAAACCGATCATCATCCTGCCCGACTCCAAGCTCCGCCTCGTCTCCGCGCCGATCGAGCGCGTCGATGCGGAGCTGCTCCAGCTCGCCGACGACATGCTGGAAACCATGTATGACGCGCCCGGCATCGGCCTGGCGGCGATCCAGATCGCCGTGCCGCGCCGCCTTGTCGTCATCGACCTCGCCAAGGAAGACGAGCCGCCGGAGCCGCATGTCTTCATCAATCCGGAGATCGTGTGGTCGTCGGACGAGCGCAGCGTCTATGAAGAGGGGTGCCTCTCCATCCCCGACTATTATGCCGATGTCGAGCGGCCGGCCACGGTGCGCGTCGCCTATATCGATCGCGAGGGCAAGCAGGCCGAGCTCGAAGCCGATGGATTGATGGCGACCTGCCTGCAGCACGAGATCGACCACCTCAACGGCGAATTGTTCATCGACCACATCTCCAAGCTCAAGCGCGACATGGTGATCCGCAAGTTCACCAAGGCGGTCAAGACCGGCGAACTGCCGCAGTTCAAGCGCGAGAAACGCGAGCGCGAAGCTCCGCGCCCGGCGGAAGGCTGAGGCGTTGCGCGTCGTTTTCATGGGTACGCCGGAGTTCGCTCGCCCGGTGCTGGCCGAGATCCTCAACCAGGGTCATGAGGTCGTTGCCGTCTATACGAGGCCGCCGGCGCCGGCCGGCCGCGGTATGGCTCTGGCGCCTTCACCGGTGCACAAACTGGCCGAAGGCTTCGGCATTCCCGTGTTCACGCCCAAGAGCTTCCGCGACGAGGAAACCATCGCCACCTTCGCCGGCCTCGGCGCCGATGTCGCCGTGGTGGTCGCCTATGGCCTGATCCTGCCCAAGGCGGCCCTGGAGGCCCCGGCGGAAGGCTGCCTCAATCTGCATGCCTCGCTGCTGCCGCGCTGGCGCGGCGCCGCCCCGATCCAGCGCGCCATCATGGCCGGCGACACCAAGACCGGCGTGATGGTGATGCGCATGGAGGAAGGCCTCGATACCGGCCCGGTCGCGCTGGCCGACAGCATCGAAATCGAGCCGGACATGACGGCGGGCGAGCTGCATGACCGCCTTTCCCTCCTCGGCGCCGACCTGATGGCCCGGGCGCTCGGCGCCCTTTCGCGCGGCACACTCACCTTCACGGCCCAGAGAGAAGAGGGCGTGACCTATGCCCGCAAGATCGACAAGGCAGAGGCCCGTATCGACTGGTCGCGCCCGGCCCAGGAAATCCATAACCACATTTGTGGTCTATCTCCCTTCCCGGGTGCCTGGTTCGAAGCCGATTGGGGCCAGGGCTCGCAGCGGGTGAAGGTGTTGCACGCACAGCTTGCCGATGGCTATGGCGTCGCAGGCACGTTGCTCGACGACGAATTGACGGTCGCCTGCGGCAGTGGCGCCATCCGCCTCGTCCAGGTCCAGCGCGCCGGCAAGACTCCGATGGGTGCCGCCGAATTCCTCAAGGGCGCGCCGCTGGTGCAGGGCGCGCGGCTTGCGTGACTCCCGCGCCCTGATGGCGTAGAGGCCTGACTTCAGCAACGAAGTACCCGAATGCCGCGTTACAAGCTCCTGATCGAATATGACGGCACGCCCTATGTCGGCTGGCAGGCGCAGGCCAATGGTCGGTCTGCGCAGCAGGCGATCGAGGAGGCCATCCTCGCCTTCACCGGCCAGACCCTGCGCATCCAGGGTGCCGGCCGGACCGACGCCGGCGTGCATGCTACAGGGCAGGTCGCCTCGGTGATGCTGGCCAAGGACTGGACCACCGACAGGGTACGCGACGCGCTCAACGCTCACCTGACCCTGCAGGACGACTATGTCACCATCCTCGGCGTCGAGAAGATGCCCGACAGTTTCGACGCGCGCTTCTCCGCCAGGGGCCGGCGCTATCTCTATCGGCTGATCGACCGCCGCCCGCCCTTGGCGCTGGAGCGCCATCGCGCCTGGCATATCCGCAAGTCCCTAGACGCCGAAGCCATGCATCATGCGGCGCAGGGTCTCATCGGCCACCACGACTTCACCACTTTCCGCTCGGCCGATTGCCAGGCCCAGAGCCCGATGAAGACGCTCGACCGCCTCGACGTGATGCGCGTGGGCGACGAGATCCATGTCATCGCCACGGCCCGCTCCTTCCTGCACAACCAGGTCCGCTCCATGGTGGGATCGCTGCGCCGGGTCGGCTCCGGCGACTGGAGCAAGGCGGATCTGGTCGATGTGCTGGAAGCCCGCGACCGCACCCGCTGCGCCGCGCTGGCGCCGCCGCACGGGCTCTACCTCACCGGCGTCGACTATTGATCTGCCTGCGCGGCAGCGGCGGGCCTGATCCAGAATCGGATCCGATGTTGTAGGAAACGGGCGCCCTCTTTCCGGCACCATGCTCCAGAGCAACGTGCGTTCACGACTGAACGCTTGCTGCTCCAACTCTTCGGTTCGACGCGTCTTTGCGATTCGAGGTGACTCCGTCAAATCGCGAAACGCCATAGCTGCGAGGCCATCCGTGATTACCTGCTATCTGAAATATGTCGTCGATCCCTGGAAGCTCGATGCCTTCGAAGCCTATGCCAAGGCCTGGATTCCCGTGGTCAACCGCATGGGCGGCACGCATCACGGCTATTTCCTGCCGCATGAGGGCGCCAGCGACCTTGCTTATGCGCTGTTCAGCTTCCCCAGCCTTGCCGCCTATGAGGATTATCGCCAGCGCCTGGCCGTCGATCCGGAATGCCAGGCCATCCTGGCTGAGGAAAAGCAGGTTCGCAGCATCGTGCGCTATGAACGCAGCTTCATGCGCCCGGTGTTCGGCTGAGCCGCACTTCTCGAAGACAGGAGGTCCCGGTGGATCTGGAAGCCCAGCGCGCCCTGATGCTCAGCGGCGCCGTCTATAACGACCTCACTTCCGAACTGATCGCGGCACGTGCCAGGGCGGTCGAATTCACCAGCGCCTATCATCGCAGCATCGGCGAGACGGCCGAAGTGCGCGAGGCCATCCTGCGCAGCCTGTTGAAATCGGTCGGCCCCGGCGCCCTGTTCGAGCCAAGCTTTCGCTGCGAGTTCGGCTTCAACATCAGCATCGGACGCTCCTTCTACGCCAATTTCGACTGCGTAATCCTGGATGGCGCCAGCGTCGAGATCGGGGATTACGTGCTGCTCGGGCCGCGGGTCGGCATCTACACCGCCAACCATGCCATCGATCCGATCGAGCGTGCTGCCGGCGCCTGCCAGGCCAGGCCGGTACGAATCGGCAATCGGGTCTGGGTTGGTGCCGGCGTCCATATCAATCCGGGCGTGAGTATCGGCGACAATGCCATCGTCGGATCGGGCAGCGTGGTCACGCGCGACATCCCGCCGAACGTGATTGCCGCCGGCGTTCCAGCCCAGGTCATCAGGACCATCACTGCGGCCGACCGCACCGGCTTCAAGCCGTGACAGGATGGGGCGCTTCGACGGCCGAATTCGCAATGAAGGCCGATGGTTATCCGCCGGCCTCCGGCGCACGGCCTGCCAGTAGCGCCCGCAGTCCGGCCTTGCGATCGATGGCTCCCAGCAGCAGGCAAGCACCCAGGTAGAAAATCAGCCCCCCGCCGCAGAGGAGTGCAAGGGTCACTACGCGCACCGCCAGGGGCTGCCCTGCGATCAGCCAGCTCTCCACGGCCCCCACCGCTCCATAAAGGGCAGCCAGCATCAGGACGGCGGCGCCAGCGATCCGGGGCAGTCGGCGGCAGGCGGGCCTGTCGAGTTGCAACAGCCCGCTTTGCCAGGCCAACAGGGCCAGCACGACGAGATTGATCCAGCCGGAGGCCGCCGCGGCGGCGGCAATGCCGACCTGGCGCCAGACCGGAAAGAGCGCGAGCGACAGGGCCACGTCGGCCACGGCGCCGATCAGCGCGATGATGAAGGGCAGCCGCATGCGGGCGCGCGCGAAAAAGAGAGGCTGCAGCACCTTGGCCCCGGCAAAGGCCGGCAGGCCAGCGGCAAACCCCGCCAGCGCCAGCGCCGTGGCGGCGCTGTCATTGGCGGAGAAGGCGCCACGCTCAAACAGGACGGAGACAATGGGCCCGGCCAGCACGATCAGGGCCAGCGCTGCCGGTAAGCTGAGAAAGGCCGCGAATTCGACCGCGCGGCTGAGAGTACCACTCTCGGCCTGCCGGTCTTCCTGGCTGCTGGCCCGGGCGAGTTCCGGCAGCAGGGCGTTGCCGAGCGCCACCGCGATGATGCCCAGCGGCAGCTGGTAGAGGCGATCGGCATAATAGAGCCAAGTCACGGCACCGGGATCGGCGGAGGCCACGATCAGGCCGATGAAGGCGTTGACCTGCGTCGCCCCCGCCGTCAGCACCCCCGGCAATGCGAGCAGGAAGAAACGCCGGACTGCAGGTGTCCAACGCGGCTTGACCAGCCGCAGCCGCAGGCGGGCCCGATGGAGGGCCCAGAAAACCAGTCCACCCTGGGCGAGGCCTCCGACGAAGATCGACCAGGCCAGCAGGCGCGCCAAAGCCTCCTGGTCGAGCCGGGCCAGCAAGGGGGCGCCGAGCAGGGCGGCGATGGTAACGACATTGACGAGCGCCGGTGCATAGGCCGCCACCGTGAAACGGCCATGCACGTTGAGCACGGCCGAAGCCACCACCATCACGGCCGTCGCCAGGCAATAGGTGAAAGTGATACGCGACAGGGCAACCGCAAGATCGACACGGCCGCCGCCTTTGCCGAACCCGGGTGCAATCAGCTCGATCAGCAGCGGCATCGCCACGAGGGCCAGGGCCGAGGCCAGGAAGAACGCCAGGGCGACCTGCGTGAAGACCTGGTCGGAAAAGGCCTCGCCCTCGCCGCGTCGTTCGGCCTCGGCATGAAGAGGTACGAAAGCCGTGTTGACGGCACCTTCGGCAAACAGCCGGCGCATCAGGCTCGGCAGGCGGAAGGCGACCACGAAGGCATCGGCCACAGGCCCGGCCCCCAGCGCCGCCGCCACCATGGTGTCACGGATGAAACCGAGAATGCGGGAGGCGAGAGTCGCGAATCCGACCGAGGCAGCGTTACGCAGGAAGGCCATCAGAACTCCGAACGACAGCGACGGCACTGGTTGCGTCGCAACTCTTCCTTGCCGCAACGCAGCACATCGCTATAGTCCGCGCGCGCAAAACAGAGATACTGCATGCCCAAATCCCCTTCCAGCGCGAAACCTCGTTTCGACGTTCTCACCATCGGCAACGCCATTGTCGATGTCTTTGCCCAGACCGAAGACGATTTCCTGGTCCGCGAAGGCCTCGCCAAGGGCGCCATGATCCTCACCAGCGAGGAACGGGCCGACCACCTTTACGCCGCCATGGGCCAGAGCATCGAGATCTCGGGCGGGTCGGCCGCCAATACGGCAGTCGGCGTCGCCTCTCTGGGTGGAAAGACCGCCTATTTCGGCAAGGTAAAGCGGGACGAAGCCGGCAAGGTCTTCACCCACGACCTGCGCGCCCAGGGCACCCATTTCGAGACGGTGCCGCTGACGGAGGGTCCCTCCACCGCCAAGAGCTTCATCTTCATCACGCCCGATGGCGAGCGCACGATGAACACCTATCTCGGCGCCTGCCATCTGCTCGGCCCGGCCGACATCGAAGAGGATGTCGTGCGAGGCGCCGCCATCACCTATATGGAAGGCTATCTGTGGGATCCCCAGGATGCCAAGGACGCCTTCCTGAAAGCCGCCGATATCGCCCACAAGGCCGGACGGCGCGTGGCGATCACCCTGTCCGACTCCTTCTGCGTCGACCGTTTCCGCGGCGAGTTCCTCCACCTCATGCGCTCGGGCGTGGTCGACACCGTGTTCGCCAACACCCAGGAGATCAAGTCGCTCTACGAGACCTCTGATTTCGAGACGGCGCTCGCCCAGGTCGAGAAGGACTGCCGCCTCGCCATCGTGACCCGCTCGGAAGACGGGGCGCTGGCGATCGAGGGCGGCACGCGCGTCTCCGTGCCGGCCTTCCCGATCGACAAGCTGGTCGATACCACCGGCGCCGGCGACCTCTTCGCCTCAGGCTTCCTGTTCGGCCTTGCCCGCGGCCTGCCGCATCTGGCCTCGCTCAAGCTCGGCGCGCTGGCCGCCGCCGAGGTGATCCAGCATGTCGGAGCCCGCCCGCAGACCAATCTGCGCGTGTTGGCCCAGGAAAACGGACTGCTCTGACAAGAGCCGAAGTATTTTTTTGAGAAGGGCCAGGAGGCCTTTCTCAAACGAGTCAGGCCTTGTGAAGACGTAGCGGCGAGACCTTCTCGCGCCGGATGATACTCCGCGCCTCGAGGTCGAGCTGCACGGCCTTGACCCACCAGCCCGCCTTGGCACCGCCGGGATAGAGATTCTCCGGCAGTAGGGCCGGCACCCGGGCCTGGATCTGCGCCACGGTCAGGCCCGGCTTGCCATCCGGCAGCAAGGCCAGAATGGCGGCCTTCATCGCCGCGTACATGGCCGCATCCGCCGCCCAGGCCTTGCCGGGGTGATTGATGTTCAGCAGTTCAATTCGGGTCTTATCGGTCATCGGCAGGTCCTCCGGCACATCGCATCCTCTGCAACAAGGACGTCGGCGCCGGCGTATTTCCGACATCACAACCGCGAGAAAGCCAGCTTCAATCCCAGGCCGGCGAAAGCCAAGGCAAACGCGCGCCATTGCCGAGGATGACCGTGAGGTGGCGCGGCCTAAACAGGTCGATGGAATGCTTTCGCGTTTCGCGTAGAATGGGTACCCTCAAGGCAGAATTCGCGTCATGCAAACTCAGATAGATATACTTCGAAGAATACTGTCGTCCCTGCACCTCAGGAACGGCTATGAAGCCGTTCTATACAAAAATAACTGGACGCCTCTAACGAAACCATTTCCCGAGAGAATAAAGAACGATTTCCATTTTATGAAATATATGAATCACATGGCATTCAATTCACGAGGAACCGAAGACACACAGTGGCTGAATCTCGATCCTCGTACGATTCGCCGCGAGATCGAAGAACGAAAACGCCATGAAGATGCAGCACCTAAAAATTGGAAGCGAGCACATGGAGAGATAAATTCAAAAGAATCAATGACTTACTTCCATTCTGAATGCCCCAATTCTTATATCTATGTTTTTCGAGGCCTTAGCTATAGAGGCGATGGCGAAACTGCCATTTCTCTGCACCTTCCCTCCTTGGCTGGCAGGATCGTGAAAGATATACTTAGAAACAATTCGCCGCTTGGAAAAGATTGCGCTTATGATCCGTGGATCGAGAAGGATGAATATTTGATTTGCCGCTCCTGGGATAGACATCCAAGGCAGAGCCGCGATCATACGGCGTACGGATTCAGCGCATATGTTTTGCCAGAATTGAAATATCTTAGAAATAGAAACGACTCGATCGACATTTCGGAAGTTTTCATGTGCATCGATAGCTTTGAAGTATACGTATAGTTAGAAGACCATTACACTTTGATCCAAACTGGGCGCGCTGCCCGTTCATCCGCCTGCAGTCACCTTCTCCGCAAAGGGAAGGAATTACCGAGTTCTCAGCTGCCTACCCCATTAAGCCGATCCCAACCCTGATCATCGAAGCGTTCCCCACGCTCAGCGGCATGAAGGGGCTGGACGAGGCGAAGATCGCCACCGGCTTGTGCTTCCCCGAAACATCGCAAAGAACGAGTTCGTAACGCGACGGCATCGTATGGGCCCTTTCAAATGCTCAACAGCCGTCCAGTCGCGATCCGCAGGCATTCCTCGAAGGCGCCGAGGTCTTCGAAGAGCTTGCCCGCCGCCGCCGCGCGCGTGACGAAAACCCCGCCGCGTGCCTCGATGCCACCGTCGAGCATCAGGTTCTCGGCCATGTCGAAATCCTCGACCGCCAGGCCATCCGAGCCGCGCGGCCGGCCCTGCGCATCATCGGCGATCCGGCCGTCGTAATAGATCTGCAGCCGCTCGAAATGCGATTGGGCCACATTGGAGAAGGCGAAGGCAGGACAGCCGCGGGCGCACATGAAGCCAAGCTCATAGACCGTGCCGGTATCGGCGGCGATGCCGCGGAAGGGCGTGAGATTGGCGATGATCGCATCGGCACTCAGCATCAGCCTTTCATTGACGGCGCTGATGGCGAGGCCGAAATCGCGCTTGGTCGGCTGCGCCGGGATTTCCAGGTCACCCGGAGAGACCGGGATAAAGCCATGGCGCCGGGTGAGCTCGATCTTGGCGTCGAGCACCTCGCGGGCGTTGGGCAGGAAGACTTCGGGGCCGGCCAGATAAACGCGCATTGGGGGGTGCCCTTTTTACCGATCTACATAAGTCCGACCTGTCATTCCCGGCCGAGCGCAGCGAGGGGAAGGGAATCCAGGAGCGGCGGGACGCATTCGTGCCCCTGGATTCCCTTCCCGCTGCCTTCGGCAGCGCCGGGAATGACAGCGCCCCAACTCGCATGCATGGGTCGATCTGGAGATCGACCCACCTGGTTTCACAGCATCTCCGGCAGGACCTTGTCCGGCGGACTATGGCCATCCATGAAGGCACGGATATTGACGATGACCTTCTCGCCCATGTCGGTTCGGCCTTCGATGGTGGCCGAGCCCATATGCGGCAGCAGCACCACGCGCCCGCTCTTGGCGAGCTTGACCAGGCGGGGATTGACCGCCGGTTCATGCTCGAACACATCGAGCCCGGCGCCGGCGATCTCGCCGGCATCGAGCATCTTGGCAAGCGTGGTTTCGTCGATCACCTCGCCGCGCGCCGTGTTGATCACCAGGGCCTCGCGCTTGAGCAGCTTCAGCCGCCGGGCCGAGAGCAGGTGATAGGTCGCCGGCGTGTGCGGACAATTGACCGAGATGATGTCCATGCGGGCCAGCATCTGGTCGAGTGAATCCCAATAGGTCGCCTCCAGCTCGGCCTCGACGGCGGGGTCGACATGATGGCGATTGTGGTAATGCACCTGCAGGCCGAAGGCCTTGGCCCGGCGCGCCAGGGCCTGGCCGATGCGGCCCATGCCGATGATGCCGAGGCGCTTGCCGGTGATGCGGCGCCCGAGCATCCAGGTCGGCGACCAGCCGGGCCAGGCATTGTCACCTTCGGGAATCACCCTGGCCCCCTCGGTCACGCGCCGGGCCACGGCGAGAATCAGCGCCATGGTCATGTCGGCGGTGTCCTCGGTGAGGACACGGGGCGTGTTGGTCACGGTGATCTTGCGGGCGACCGCCGCCTCGACGTCGATATTGTCGACGCCATTGCCGAAATTGGCGATCAGCTTGAGGTTGCTGCCGGCCGCCTCGATCAAGGCCTTGTCGACGCGATCATTGATGGTGGGCACCAGCACGTCGGCCGTCTTCACCGCTTCGATCAGGGCCTCCTGCGACATCTTCTCGTCGGTCAGGTTCAGTTGCGCGTCGAACAGTTCGCGCATGCGGGTTTCCACGCTGTCCGGCAGGCGGCGCGTGACCACGACCCGCGGTTTTTTTCGTAACGACATGCCGACCTCCCGCAAACTTTAAGACGGCGTTCACCGCCCTCAGACAAACTGCGCCGATAAGCCCGCAGCCCATCACTGTCCTTCCTCTAACAGACAGGCAGGCGCAGCAACAGAGAGAGGTTGCGGGCGAGTGTGTGCGTCGAGGTCCGGCATGTCCCATTACGAAGAAGAAGCGCCCCGTTTGAGTCCCATTGCCAAGATCGGTTTTGCCGGTGCCTTCTGCGCCCTCATCGTCGCCGGCGGGGTCTACTATCTTCACCACAAGCGGCTGAAGCAGCCGACGGGTGCGGCGAGCGATGGCATCAGCGCCGATACGCTGGCCGATCCCACCGTGGCCGCCTTCATCGCCGGCGCAGGCAAGGCCGCCATCCCGGACAAGCCTGCCGATGACGTCACCGGTTCGCTGCCGGACCCCAAGGCCGGCAAGGACCAGCTCGGCCCGGTCTCCGGCCTGCCGATGCCTCGCTTCGTCAGCCTGAAGCCCGACAGGGTGAATGTGCGCCAGGGCCCCTCGCGCGACCAGACCGTGTCCTTCATCTACCAGAAGTCCAACCTGCCTGTGGAAGTGATCGCCGAATTCGAGAACTGGCGGCGCATCCGCGACGCCGACGGCTCCGAAGGCTGGGTGCTGCAGAACCTGCTCTCGGGCAAGCGCACGGCGCTGATCGCGCCCTGGTCCAAGCAGCAGACGCTGCCGCTCCATGCCACCGCCGACGCCAAGGCGACGGCTGTCGCCATGCTGCAGCCCGGCGTGCAAGCCTCGATCAAGAATTGCGCCTCGAACTGGTGCCGTATCCAGGGCGAGGGCTTCGACGGCTGGATCCAGGAAAGCAATCTGTGGGGCGCCTATCCCGGCGAAGCGATCGACTGAGACGGAGCCTGTGCCCCGCCTTCGCCTGATGATCAGCGGGATCGCCTCCCGCGAGCAAGCCGGCATGGCGGTCGAGGCGGGTGTCGATGCCATCGGGCTCGACCCCACCGCCTTTCCGCAGGCGGGCCCGGAAGGCAGCGAAATGCTGGCGGCGATCGCGCTCGGCCTGCCGCCGGCGGTCACGCCGGTCCTGATCACGCCCGCGCTGACGGCCGGCACCGTGGCACAGCAGGTCGACGCCTCGGCGGCGCTCGCCGTTCGCCTGGCCAGGCCCATCGCCGCCGGCGAATATCCCGGCCTCAAGCGCATCATCCGTGGCCGCAAGATCATCCAGTCCATCGATCCTGGAGGCACGGATGCCGAGGTCCTGGTGGAGGCCTATGCCTCCCTCGCCGATGCCCTGCATCTGCATGTCGGCAGCGGGGATGATCTGAGCGCCTGCCGGCGCCTGATCGAACTGGCTGGCCTGCCCTGCTTTCTCGGGCTGACGGAGCCGGCGCTCCTGCCGGCCGCCGCCGCGCTGCGGCCCCACGCCATCGATCTCCAACTCACCGGCGTGGGCAATTTCGATGCCCCGGCCTTGGGCCGTTTCACAGCAATGCTGGCGGCCTTCTGAGGCCAAGTTTCAAAGATACTGCGTCACTAAGGCCTGGTTTCCCGGGATCGCAGGTGTCCTCGCCTGCTGTTGGAAACGACGCGGCTCAAGATGCAGGCGAGGACGCCTGCGATCCCGGGAAGTTCACCCCCGTTGCGATCCGGCCAGTCCTGCCGCTACGATGGCGCTAAAGCGTTTTGCGATTTGACGGAATCGCCTCGAATCGCAAAGACGCGTCGGAACGAAGAGCTAGAGAAAATAGGCGTTCATGCCTGAACGCGTTTTGCTCTAGCAATCGGAGCCGCCGATGACGAGAGCCCTCCTCCTCGCCCTGACGAGCCTGGCCTTTCTGGGCCTGTCCGCGGCCAGTGCCGAAACCGTGACCCAGAAGGCCGGCCGCGACGCGACCTTCAAGGCCAGGGACGACGATCCTGCCATGAAGGCCGCCTTCGCCAAGGCCCAGGACAGTCTGCCCGATTTCATCGACGCCCTGGACGGCAAGGTCAGCGGCGCCAGCGGCTTTGTCGTAAAGGTGCCGATCGTACAGGGCACACAAACCGAATATTTCTGGCTCAACGAGGTCAGCCATCGGGGTGACCGCTTTACCGGCAAGGTCAACAACCGCCCGGAACTGGTGGGCAATGTGACGTTCGGCCAGCAGCTCACCTTCCTCAGGAGCCGGATCCGGGACTGGGGCTATTATCGCGACGGCAAGCTGCAGGGCAATTTCACCACCTGCGTCCTGCTGGCCAAGGAGGACCCGCGCGAGGCCCAGGAGCTGAAGGACCAGATCGGCCTGGCCTGCGAGGGCGCCGCCTCGCCGCAATAGGCGCCGGTTTCTGCCGCTGGGGCGACACTGACAGATCCCGACTCATTCCGCCGTCTCGAAACGGCGGTGCGGCCAGGGGTTCACCCCGTCCCTCAGCCAGGCGAGCGTATCCTGCCAGAAACCGGCCCGGTGCCGGTCATGGAACAGGCTGAAATGACCGATCTCGGCCAAGTCGTAGTCCTGCGGCTTCAGGCGCACCGCGGTCGCCGAGCTCGACCGGTAATAGGCCAGCGCACGCCGGATGGCTGGCACCGTGCCGAACTCGTCGTCGGACATGGTCACCGCCAGGATCGGTGCGGAGACGGCGGCAAAACGCGCGAGGATCTCCGCCCGCTCCCGGCGCGGATGGCTGCTCTCGGCATGCCTGCCGCGGAAACTCCATTCCAGGGCGACACCGGCCGGCAGGTCCTCCAGCCAGCCCAGCCGCCGGCCCGGAAAATAGCCGAATATCGCCGTAAACAGGGGCATGAGCACATGCCAGCGCCAGACCAGCCCGAGGCGACGACTGCGCGCATAATCGGGCCAGTAGGCATATTGGGCGCCGATGGTCAGCATGCGGTCGATCCAGCGGGCGTTGCCGGCAAGTCCCGGCAGGAAACCGCCGATGCTATGACCGACCACGAAGAGGGGCCCGTCGGGCCGGCGCTGCCGGGCAAAGCCCAGCACGGCCTCGAAATCGCGCGTTCCCCACTCGCTCCAGCGATAGCCGCAGCGCCTCAGATCCGCGGGGCGCGACAGGCCGATGCCGCGATAGTCATAGGTAATGGCATCGAAGCCCTGCTCGGCGAGGAAACGGGCATAGCGGTGATAATAGCGGGCAAGCACACCTGTCGCAGCATTGATGACGACCGTGCCCGCTCCCCCTCCGCCTTCCGCCGGCCAGAGATGGCCGGCGAGAACGACTCCATCCCCGCAGGTGATCTCGACCGGCGCGGCCGGTGTCATGTCCATCGCCATCGACAGTCCTCACTCCGCATGAAGGGATAGCATGCCCCGCGGCAACAACTATACTCACTTGTCAGTATACATTGAGGGCAAGCCATGTCCGAGCCTGCGACCACCACGCGCGAGCGTATCGTTTCGGCGGCAGCGCGCCTGTTCTACGACAAGGGCATCCGCAATGTCGGCGTCGACGCGGTTGCCGCCAAGGCCGGTGTCACCAAGCGTACGCTCTATTATCATTTCACCAGCAAGGACGACCTGATCGCCGCCTATCTGGCGGCCCGCGACCAGCCCAACCTCGCCCTGTTCCGGCGCTGGTTCGGGGAGGCGCAGGGGGATATCGCGGCCAAGATCGAGGCGATCTTCCGCAACCTCGCCGTGGCAGCCCGTCATCCGCGCTGGAAGGGTTGTGGCTTCCTGCGCACCGCCGCCGAACTTGCCGACCTGCCGGGGCACCCCGCCATCAAGATCGGAGCTGCCCATAAGAAGAGCTTCGAAGCCTGGCTGCGGCTCGAACTGGAAAATGGAGGGCTCGGCGACGCGGCCCTGCTGGCTCGGCAGGTCGTGCTGCTGCTCGACGGCAGCTTTGCCGTCGTCCTGCTGCATCGCGACCCCGACTATATGGAGGCTGCCGGCAAGGCGGCCGCCACGCTGATCACCGCCGCTCTCGCAAGCAGAACCCGGCGCGCGCGCCCAGCGGCCTAGCACGACAGTCGCGTTTTTCGCACGAAGGGATTTGGAGTGTCAGCCTATCCAGCGTTCCTCTATGCAACTGCAGTCCCATGGCGTTTTGGTATTTCCCGGAATCACCAAGAATCGCAAAGACGCGTCCCGCCAAAGAGTTGGAGCAAATAAGCGTTCACACCTGGGCATTTGCCCTGGATTTAAATAGCCAGCAAATAAGTACATTGCTTGGTGGATGGCAGCGGCACTCAGCCCTGCCTCACCGCCTCCCAATCCAGCTCGAAGCGCGCCAGATATTTGCGCAGGCGATCGGCATCGTTCGAGCTGGCCTTGGCTTGGCGCGATGCCGCGAACAGCACCCGTCCGGCCGCACTGAGGGACGAACTGGCGCGGCAAACACGGATCACCTCGGCCAGCTGCACCTGGTCGAAACGGTCGATGCCGGCAACACGCTCCTCGCCGAGGAAATCGGCCAGCAGCCGGTCCGCGCCCTCGACGTCGCCGGCTCGCCAGTGCCTGACGAGGCGGGCGATTTCCTCGGCAACCCCATCCTCGGTGATGCGCCCGCCGGGTGCCAGGGTCGCCATGCGGGTGACTGAAGCGGAGAGATCGCGGAAGTTGGCGGTCCAGCGCGCTTCCGGCGCAGTGGCGAAACTGAGGTAGCGGGTGCGGGCTTCGCGGTTGAAGGCGATGTTTTCCCCCTCGCGCTCGGCATAGCGGGTGAGCTCGAAGTCGAGATTGGGCTCGATGTCCTCGCGGCGCGCGGCCAGGCCCGGCAATTCGAAGGTCCACAGGTTGAGGCGCGCCAGCAGGTCCTCGCGGAACTTGCCCGAACGCACATCCACCGACAGGTCGCGATTGGTGCCGGCGATCAGCTGGAAATCGCTGGCCGCCTCCTTGTCGGCGCCGACCGGCAGAAAGCGCTTCTCCTCGATGGCCCGGAGGATCATGGCCTGCTCGTCGAGGCCGAGCTCGCCGATCTCGTCCATGAACAGCAATCCGCCATCGGCTGCCCGCAGGAGCCCGGCCCTGTCGGTCTGAGCGCCGGTGAAGGCACCGCGGACATGGCCGAACAGGGCCGACATCGTATGGTCGCCGCGCAAGGTCGCGCAGTTGACCTCGACGAAATCGCCCGTGAGCTGGCGCCGCGCCTGCTTGAGCTCGAAAATGCGGCGGGCCAGCAGCGACTTGCCGGCCCCGGTCGGCCCGGTCAGCAGCACCGGCGCGCGGGAGCGCATCGCCACTCGCTCGATCTGGTCGATCATGGCATTGAAGGCGGTGTTGCGGGTCGGAATGCCGGATTTGAGGAAGGAGGTCGCCTCATGCGTCTCCGCCCTGAAACGGCTGGCGATGGCATCGTAGCGCGAGAGATCGAGATCCACGATCGAATAGGAACCGGCAACGCCTTCGCCCTGGCGCTTAGGCGGCGAAAGCTGAATCAGTTTGCCGGGCACGTAATGGGCCTCGGTCAAGAGGAACCAGCAGATCTGGGCGACATGGGTGCCGGTCGTGATGTTGACGAGATAATCCTCTTCCTCGACATCGAAGGGATAGGCCCTGGCGAAATCGTAGAGGGCGCCATAGACCTCCTGGAAATCCCAGGCATCGGCGAGATTCATGATGTGCCTGACCACTTGCGTGCCCGGCGAGATCACCGCGATGTCGCCCACGATCCGCTCGGCCAGCGACGTCGCCCTGATGTCGTGGATCAGTTCGAGGCGGTCGATCGGCAGATCGCCCTGCTGGCAGAGCGCCACGGTCGGCCGCCAGCGCTCCCAACGCTTGTCGCGCTTGCCGCTGTCGAGGCTGACGCCGAGAAACCCGATGGCAACACGCTTTTTCATAGAGACTCCCCTGGGATTGCAGGCTTCCAGCCTGCTCTTGGAAACGCAGTGTTTTCAGGAAAGAGCAGGCTGGAAGCCTGCGATCCCAGGAACGACCCATCGCCCCGTAACCTATATCATGGGATATTTTATTATCGAAAAATATAAATTTTGAACTCAAGCCTTCCGTTCAAGAAATTCCCACCAGGCTCGTTGGAGTTTTTTTGTCGTTCAAAATCAATACCTTATAAAATAATTTCACACACACCCTCAACCTGGCACGCTCCCTGCAATCAGATCCCCGTAACAAACGAGGATGATTGCCATGGCAAATAAGTCGCTGTTTGCCTCCTTTGTGGGGAAGATGCTGCCGAAGACCAATACCGCCAACAAGCACGGTGCCCCGGCCTATGAGTTCACCCCGCGCCACGCGCTGGCCCAGCTCGCCGTCACCGGCACGCTGAACCGCACCTTCTATGCGAGCGCCACGGCGCAGCTCGACGAGACGCTCAAGGTGGTCTGCGAGGTGGAGAGCGCGTTCATCGCCAAGGCGGCGATCTATGCCCGCCAGCGCGGCCACATGAAGGATATGCCGGCCTTGCTGCTCGCCTATCTCTCCATGCTGCAGACGGGCGATTTCGCCAAGGCGTTCCCGCGCGTGGTCGATAATGGCAAGATGCTGCGCAATTTCGTGCAGGTCATGCGTTCGGGCGCTGTCGGCCGTAAGTCCCTGGGGACCCGGCCGAAGAAGCTGGTCCAGGCCTGGCTCGAGACCGCCTCGGACATCGAAATCATGCGCGCCAGCGTCGGCAACGCGCCCTCGCTCGCGGATGTGATCAAGATGGTCCACCCCAAGCCCGCCGACAAGGCGCGCGAGGCGCTCTATGCCTGGTTGATCGGGCGACCCTACGATGTGGAGGCGCTGCCTGACATCGCCCGGGCGTTCGAGGCCTTCAAGCAGGATCCGACGCTGCCGGTACCGGCGGTGCCGTTCCAGATGCTGACGGCGCTGCCGCTCACCCGGCAGCACTGGGCAGCCATCGCCGACAAGGCCGGCTGGCAGATGCTGCGGATGAATCTCGCCACCTTCGCGCGCCACGGCGTGTTCGAGGTGGAGGGTTTCGCCGAGAAGCTTGCCGCCCGGCTTGCCGACCGCGAGGCCATCAAGCGGGCACGGGTGTTCCCGTATCAGCTGATGATGGCCTATGCGCAGGCCGGGCAGGACATCCCGCCCGTCGTGCGCGAGGCGCTGCATGACGCGATGGAAACCGCGGTCGCCAACGTGCCCGCGATCGAGGGCCGCGTGGTCGTCTGCCCGGACGTGTCGGGTTCGATGTCCTCGCCGGTCACCGGCTATCGCAAGGGCGCGACCACGCAGGTGCGCTGCATCGACGTGGCCGGCCTGGTGGCGGCTTCGGTGCTCCGGGCCAATCCGTCGGCCCGGGTGATCCCGTTCGAGCAGACCGTGGTCCGCGTCGACCTCGAGCCGCGCGACACGGTGATGACCAATGCCCGCAAGCTCGCCTCCATCGGTGGTGGCGGCACCAACTGCTCGGCGCCGCTGGAGAAGCTGGCGAACGAGAAGGCCAAGGTGGATCTGGTGATCTTCGTCTCGGACAACCAGTCCTGGATCGATGCGCGCCGGGGCGGCGAGGCCACGCAGATGATGAAGCAGTGGGAGCGGGTGAAGACCAGCAATCCCGGTGCCAAGCTCGTCTGCCTGGACATCCAGCCCTACACGACCACCCAGGCGCAGGAGCGTGCCGATGTGATGAACATCGGCGGCTTCTCGGATGCGGTGTTCGACACCATCGCGGCCTTCACCAAGGGCGAGATGGGCGCCGAGCATTGGGTCGACGAGATCGAGAAGATCGAGCTCTGATACGACACGATTTCCAGCCGGCGGCTTCATGCTGCCGGCCGGAACCAAAGCCGCAGCGAATGCCTGGGGAATTACAGCTTCAGGTGATCGTTGGCCCCCGGCCCTCTCGCCGCAAGACCAGAGGTGACCGGAACAGGCGCGATGCCGTCTCGACCGCTTAGGCGGGCAAGGCGGCCGTCATTTCCCACAGCCTTGTCGCTGCGGCCTATTCATTGAAGGTTTTTCAGACGCCACGGCAAATGCCGACGGAACTACAGACTGCGAATCCCGGGGTTGCGGGTTCAAATCCCGCTGCGGCGCAAGCTGCATAGCTCAGATGGTTAGAGCACGGACCGCCGCAAGGCGGTAACGTTTCGTCATTCTTGTTGCCGTGGCGCTTATCATCAGGAGATTTCATACGGACACGGCGAATGCCGATGGAACTACAGCCTTCACGCTCCAGGTCGCGGGTTCAATTCCCGCCAGGCCGCAAGGCCTGTAGCTCAGTGGATAGAGCAGGATGTTTCATCACTCTCGTCGCCGTGGCTCGATCATGGCTCTTTGCAATCAGCGGCGAATGCCGGCGGGACTACAGGTTAGAGCGCCCTTTCATCCGAAGGGGAGGTCGGCGTTTTCGATGGCGCCCCGCGCAAGCGGTAGCTCAGCAATCGTCCCCCTCGAACCTCGTCGCCGCACTCCACTGAAAGGAATTTCGACACGTCACGGCGAATGCCGAAGGGAATACAGCAACACCGGGGCGCTGCAGCGGCGAACTGCACCCGACTCACCGTTATCGGGAGCCCGTTCTCATCACCCTCGTCGCCGTGGCCCTTTGACGACACCGAGCAGAGCGGCGAATGCCGATGGAACTACATGGTCCTCCTGGTTCGAACCCAGAGCCTTGCGCCAGGCCGAAAGGTCCCGCGCGGGTGTAGAAGTTTCATCACCTTTCGTCGCCGCGCCTGCCCGGCCTGATTTGGAACGTTGCGGCGAATGCCGGCGGAACTACATGGCTATTCCCCACGTGATGCGGGTTCGAGTCCCGTCGGGTCCACCAAAAGGGCGTGTCGTCGGTTATGGTTTGGAGTCTGATGAGGTCAAAAATGGCTAGATGGGAGGAGCTAGCGCTGCCAAGACTTGCGTCTTGGCAAGCGAAGCGACGCTGCAGATGGCCATTTTTCACCTCACCGCCTTCAGCGGCGGGGCGCTTTTGACCGATGAGCACGTCGGGTATCGTAGCAAGCCGAAAGGCTTGCGTCCTCACCCTCCTTCTCCTCGGTCAAAATCGCTCCCGTCAAACCCGAAACCATAACCGACGACACGCCCTTTGGGCCCGTAGCTCAATGGTAGAGCATATGTTTCGTCATCCTTGTCGCCGCAGCGTTCCAGTTTTCATTCCGGCGAATGCCGGCAGGGCTTTCATCATGATTAGGCGCGAGCCACCGGCCTGAAAAGTCGGGGATCGTCCGGAAACGGACATCGGATGCCTGCCACTTCTCGTCGCCATCCCGTGGCCCCTCCGCTACTCCGGATCGGCCTCTGCTTCCAACCGAACACGCAGGGTTTCGATCAGGCGCAGGCAAGCCATCACGTCTTCAACTGCCAATCCCCGCGAAAGGGCGTCCACCCAGGGCTTCTGCAGTTGGTTTGCGGCTTCATAGGCAGCCCTCCCCTTTGCCGTCATCACCACCAATTTGGCCCGGCGATGATGGGGATTGTCGCGGAAGGCGAGAATGTCCTCGTCCGCCAGTTCGTTGACGATACGCTGCACGCCCTGTCGGTTGAGCCCCATGGAACGGGCAAGATGGGCCACGGGCTGCGGGGTACCGGCCAGCGCAATGGCGCCTAGCACCTGCCAGCGCGCACTGCTCAGGCCCAGCCCGGCCACCAGCCGGTCGCCGGCCGCGAGCAGGCGTCCGTTCAGGCGGAAGACTTCGAGGATGAGGGCCGTGACGCCTTCGCCGACCAGGGCGGGATCCGATTCATTCATTGACAATATATATCCAATTCGACAACATATTGTCAAATTGGAGCAGATCCATGCTGATCGATCAGATTGCCCTCATCCTCGCAGCCCTCTTCGCCGGCGCAGCCTTCTATATCAACATCGCCGAGCAGCCGGCTCGGCTCGCCCTCGACGACGCCTCCCTGCTGGCGCAATGGAAGCCGAGCTATGCGCGCGGCCTTGCCATGCAGGCCAGCCTCGCCGTTGCCTCCGGTCTTGCCGGCATCGCCGCCGCCTGGCTCTCCGGCAGTTGGCTCTGGCTGGTAGGGGCGGTGCTGATGCTGGCGAACTGGCCCTATACGCTCTTGGGCATCATGCCGACCAACCGGCTCCTGGAGGCAACGCCGAACGATGAGGCGGGCGCGCAGACGCGCCGACTCATCCTGCGCTGGGGCTGGCTGCACGCCGTCCGCACCGCTCTCGGCGCAGCGGCGACGCTGGCCTATCTCGCCGCCTCGCTATAGCGTTTTGCGATTTGACGGAGTCGTCTGGAATCGCAAAGACGCGTCGAAACAAAGGGCAAGAGCAAAAAAGCGTTCAGTCCTGAACACGCTTTGCTCCAGGAGGCCCGGCCCCGACATCGGCCAGCTCCGCTCGCAGCCAGGTCTCGAAAGCCTTTACCTTGGCTGAAGGCTTGCGCCGCGCCGAACTCACCAGCCAATAGGCCAAGCCGGTTTGAACCGGGCGCGGGAAAGGCGCGACCAGGCGCCCGTCGCGCAGCGCATCCTGGGCCAGGGTCTGCCAACCGATCGAGACGCCCTGGCCGGCGATCGCTGCATCCAGGCAGAGCGCCGCATCCGAAAAGGCCGGACCGGCCGCGAGCGACAGGTCCGACTTGCCATAGGCGGCCAACCAGATCGGCCAGCTCTCGGGCGAATTGTAGTCGATGATGGCCGGCAACCTGACCAGGTCCTCGATGTCCCGAATACCAGCCGCAAGTGCGGGCGAGCAGAGCGGGAACAGGCTCTGATCCATGAGGTAATCGGCCCGCACGCCCGGCCAGGGCCCGGCGCCGACGCGCACGCCGACATCGACGTCCGAGGTATCGAAATCCACCCGCTCGACCGAGGCATCGATGCGCAGCTGCAGGCCCGGATGCGCCTCATGGAAGCGATGCAGGCGCGGCACCAGCCATTTGGCGGCGAGAACCGGCGCGACCGTCACCGTCAGCACATGCTCGGCCCGCGCCTCGGCCGTGGTCAATGCCTGCGAGATCTCCCGGAAACCGCGGGTGAGGCCCGCGAGCAAGGATTGACCGAGCGGTGTCGGCACGAGCCCCTTCGGCCCGCGCGTGAAGATCGGCCGGCCCAATCGCTGCTCGGCCTTGAGCACCTGCTGGCTGACGGCGCCCACGGTGACGCCAAGCTCTTCGGCGGCCTTCGCCATCGAGCCCAGGCGTCCGGCAGCCTCGACCGCCCTGAGAGCGCCGAGCTGATATCGCAGCAGACTATCCATATAGTTTTTCTATAGCATGCCCGCGCAAAACTCCATTTCTTTTCCGCCCCCTTTATCGGAGATTCGGCAGCAGGAATTCAAGGATATCGTCAACATGCTGACCGCCAGGATACTCAAGACCCTTAAGCAGCACTGGACACACAAACCGCTGACGCCAGCCCGCAGCCTGGAGCCGCTCGACCATCCCAGCCTGCAGGCCATGTCCCTACGGGAACTGGCCGATTTGCCGCTGGAACCGCCACCAGCACCCAGCCATGTTGCGGGTGTTGCAGCCTCCAATCCAGGCAAGGCGGCCGCGTGCCGAACACCTTCGCACCAGCCCATGCGGGGAACCGCAATCGCCGCCCGCTAACACCAGATCTCCAAGGCGCTGACCGGCACGGCGAGTTCAGGACTACCCCTGGGACCGCCAGCATCCTGCTGGCTTTTTCGCCTGCACAGGCCGCCCCTCCAAGAGCCAGCAAGATGCTGGCGGTCCCAGGAAACGTTACCGTCATGCAACCTGGGTTATGCACCCGGTCTCACACCCCTTCATAGGCCTTCTGCAGCGCCGCGATGTCGAACTTGATCGCCCCGAGCACGGCGGCCATGACGCGCTGCGCCTTGGCCTGGTCGGGATCGGCCAGCAGCGTGGGCAGGATCGAGGGCACGATCTGCCAGTGCACGCCATAGCGGTCCTTGAGCCAGCCGCAATGGATCAGTTCGCCCTTCTCGCCCAGCGTCGCCCACAGCCGGTCGATCTCGGCCTGGTCGGCGCAGTCGATGTGGAAGGAGACGGCGTGATTATAGTCGCATTTTTCGCCGCCATTGAGGGCGAGATAGCTCTCGCCCGCCAAGGTGAAGCGGACCATCAGCACCGTGCCGGCCTTGCCGCCCGGACCATCGGCGACGTTGCGCTGCACATGGTCGATGCGCGAATCCGGCAAGAGCGACACATAGAAATTGGCGGCCTCCTCGGCCTCTCCCGCAAACCACAGGCACGGCGAAATCTTGGACATGACGTTCTCCTCCGAGGCCTCTTCGCGGCCTGATGCCCCAAGGACGAAGGAAGACCTGCCGATCCGACAAGACCGTTATTTTTTACCGCGAACTTTTGCTCACACCCCGCTGAGCCGGGCCTGCATGAAGTCCACGAAGACGCGAACCTTCGGCGAGAGATGCCGGTTGGACGGCCAGATCATGTTGAAGTTTCGCGGCCCGCCGACGTGATCCGGCAGCACGGTCCGCAATGTTCCGGCCTCGACGGCATCGCGCACCAGGAAGTCCGGCATGACGCCGATGCCGAGCCCGCCGAGCGTGGCGCCGCGCATGGCTTCCATGTTGTTGCAGGTGAAGATGATGCGCGTACGCGGCTCCGGTTCGTCCGGCGGCAGGACCAAGGGCCATTCCAGCATCCGACCGCTGTTGAGGAAGCGGTAGCGGATGGCGAGATGGCCATCGAGATCGCGCAGCTTCTGCGGCGTGCCGTGACGCTCGAGATAAGCGGGCGAAGCGAACAACATCTGGCGGAAAGAGCAGAACACTCGCGACATCAGCCGTGAATCCGGCAGATCGCCGCTGCGGATGGCGACATCGACCCCTTCCTCCACCAGGTCGACCAACCGGTCGTTGAAATCGAAGTCGAGCTCGATCTCCGGATAGAGCGCTGTGAACTCCGGCATCAGGGGCATGAGGATGTGGTAGGTGACGACCGGCGTCGACACCCGCAGCCGCCCCCGCGGAGCGTCGCGCGAACCCGCCACGATGGCCCAGGCGTCGTCGAGATCGTCGAGGATGCGGCGACAGCGTTCGTGGAACAGGCGCCCTTCCTCGGTGAGGCGGATGGTGCGGGTGGTGCGCTGGAACAAGCGGACGCCGAGATCCTGCTCCAGCTTGGCGACAGCCTTGCCGACGGCCGAGGCCGAAAGGCCGAGCACCCGCCCGGCGGCGGCGAAACTGCCGAGATCCGCCGTGCGCACGAAGGCGGTGAGATTGCCGCTCCTGTCCATAGGCTCTCCGCCATTACGGAATTTTATTCCGTTATCTTCGGAACAAAGCCCCTATTTCTCTAATAATGCGGCAAGAATAGATTGCTCGCAACAGGTCAAGCCATTTCGCCAGGGCAAACCGCCCTACCGAGCATCCCGCTCTGGCCGGCGACCTGCCACCCATATTTTGAGCATCGATTTCATGACAGACCGAACCTTGGCTCCGAGCGCGGCCCACAAGGCGCTCATCCTGCTATCCGTCTGCCTCGCCGCCATCGCCATGCCCCTCACCTTCACCGGACCGGCGGTGGCGCTGACCGCCATCGCCGAGACATTGGGCGGCAGCCCGGTTGCCCTGAACTGGGTGACCAATGCCTTCATGCTGACCTTCGGCAGCACCTTGATGGCCGCCGGCGCCCTGTCGGACAGCTTCGGCCGCAAGCGCGTTTTCCTCACCGGCGTCGCCGGCTTCGCCCTGGCCTCGCTGGCTTTGGTGGGAGCGCACTCCATCCTGGTCTTCGATCTCCTGCGTGCGCTCCAGGGACTTGCCGCTGCCGCTGCCTTTGCGGGCGGCATGGCCGCCCTGGCGCAGGAATTCTCCGGCAGCGCGCGCATGCGCGCCTTCAGCGTGGTCGGTGCCAGCTTCGGTGCCGGCCTTTCCTTCGGCCCGATCAGTTCGGGCCTGATGAGCGAGACCTTCGGCTGGCCCAGCATCTTTCTGGCCGTCGTCGCGCTGACATCGGCCTCCTTCGTCATCGGCGTCGTCGTGCTGAGGGAATCCCGCGATCCTCAGGCCCGCGGACTGGATTGGCCGGGCGCGACCAGCTTCACCCTCGCCTTGACCCTGTTCACCTATGGCGTGCTGCAGGCCCCCGAAAGCGGCTGGAGCGACCCGCTCGTCGTCGCCCTGCTCGTCGGCGCCCTCGCCCTGATAGTGCTGTTCGTGCGCATCGAGCTCAATTCGCCCCGCCCGATGCTCGACCTCAGCCTGTTCCGCTATGGTCGCTTCGTCGGCGTGCAATTGCTGGCGGCCGCGCCGGCCTATGCCTTCGTGGTGCTGCTGATCCTGCTGCCGATCCGTTTTGTCGGTATCGAGGGCGTCGGCGGGGTGGCCGCGGGCCTGATGATGATGGCCCTGTCCGCCCCGCTGCTGGTTCTGCCGCTCCTGGCCGGCTGGCTCTCGCGCTGGATTGCACCGGCCGTGATCTCGAGCCTCGGCCTGCTGGTCTGCGCTTCCGGGCTTGCCTGGCTGAGCTTCATGCCGGTCGGTGGCGACGTCAACGCCATGCTCGCGCCCATGGCGGTGATCGGCATCGGCATCAGCCTGCCCTGGGGTCTGATGGACGGCCTCGCCGTCTCCGTGGTGCCGAGCGAACGGGCCGGCATGGCGACCGGTATCTTCTCCACGGTCCGCGTCGCTGGCGAAGGCGTGGCGCTTGCCGTCGTCAGCGCCCTGCTCTCGGCCCTGATATCAGGCCATCTTGCCGGCGAGCATGTCCGGGAGGGCGCCCAGAAGCTGGTGACGGGCGACGTAGCCGGCGCTGCCGGCGCGCTGCCGCAGCTTGCCCGTCCCGCCCTGATCCAGGCCTATGGCGATGCGTTCGCCACGCTGCTCCTGCTGCTCGCCGCCATCACCGTGGTCACCGCCATCGTGGTCTTCGTCTTCCTCGGGCGCCGAGAAACGCCTCGCGACGATGTCACGACAGAGACGGTCTGCGTCTCGGCGAACGGCTGAAGCCTCACACCGACAAATGACCTTGCGAACAACGAAAGGGGGGCCGCAAAGCCCCCTTTTCTCAGATACCGAACCGAGCTGGTGTCGATTTGCAGCAGCGCCCTCAGAACATTCGCTTGATACGGATGCCGCCGACCACCGAGTTGAGCTTCTCCTTCGGCCGGTTGTCGGCAAAGGTCTCGTTGCCGAGCTCGCGATCGAACTCCGAGCGGATGTAGGAGACCTCGCCCGTCACCGACAGGCCCTTGACGATCATGTAGGTCAGGTTGCCGGTGATGGCATATTCCTTGGCCTTCAGGTCCTGGCCATTGCTGCCGGCACCGTCATAGCGTGTGTCGATATAGCTCGGTACGATGTTGAAGCCCCATTGCGGCGTGAAATTGCCGCCCAGTTCGGCCGTAACAGACCAGCCCTTGCCGGCTTCGAGCCTCGAAAAGCCATTGCGGTAGTAGAAGTCCTGCGAGCGGAGGGCATAGAGGTTGTCGGCGCCGAGATAGTCCAGCGCGCCATCGGCATATTGGCCTTCGATCACCAGATGCCCATCCTGGAGCTGCGGGATCTTGATCAGCACATCGCCGCCGATCGCATAGCCCCATTTGTTCTGGTGCCGCAGCGCGACATCATCGGTGGGATCGTCCGGCGTACCATTGTCGTAGCGCGAGGCACTGCGGAACTGGTGGGCCGCCGCCTGGAGCGCCACCGTACCCCATTCCTGGTCGAGCCTGAGGACGCCGACGACATCCGGCACCTGCTGGCCGCCCTGATAGGCGAACACGTCGTTCTGGCGGTGATCGCGGCCATCTTCGACCGACAGGGTGGCCGAGAAGCCGCCGCCGAACTGTGCCGTGTAGGCGATGAGGTTCACCGTGTTCGACTGGGCGTAATAGGGGCCGAAGATGGTGTTGCCATAGTCGTTGTCGTAGAAGCCGAAGAAGGAATGCGCATAACCGGCCGTCAGGCCGCCGAACTGGATGAAGGCCTTGTCGATGGTGAAGCGGTTGCGCTGCTCCGTGCCGTTGACCCGCGTGGCGGTGTTGCTGTCCGCGTTGATCTGGAAATAGGAGCGCAGCAAGCCATATTCGGTCTCGGTGCGGGCATCGAACCAGACACGGGCCTGGGCATTGAAGGCGGTGCGGTTGTCGTCGCGATTGAACTTGCCGCCACCATAGACGCGATAGTCTATGCGGAACTCGCTGCCGATGCGCAGGCAGGTGTCGCTGCCGGGAATATAGAAGAAGCCAGGTCCAAAGGCCGTGCAGACCTTCACATATTCGACGGCCTCGCCCTTGGTCATGGGAAGATCCGCCGCGTGGGCGGCCGCAAAACTGGTAAGAGCGGCCACAGTCCCTAAAATAAATGATTTTTTCACCATGATTTCCTCCAAGAAAACATCTGCCGCTCGACAAAAGACAGAAGGTCTTCGGATTAAAATCGTATCGGCAACAGAAGCAAAAGTACGAAATTAAAAAATTTACGGTTCGAATCTGAACCAACCAGGCCAGATCGACAATAGAAATTCTTGCCACGCGTCCGAAATATGCCTCTTTTTAGCCTCCTTGTTACTGAAAAGTCACAATGCAGCAGCGGCATGATGCAACCTCGCCTTGCACCAGACGGTAAACCGAAGTCTCCGCGCAACGAAGGAAGACACCCTTCCGGGCACGAAAAAGGCGGGCCCGAGGACCCGCCTTGCAGCCAACCGATACCGGCTGGCCATGGTCGCTTTTCCGGCACGATGCCGGCACGCTGCCTTACTTGTTCAGCATCGGCAGGTTCATGCCCTGCTGCTTGGCCCAGTCGATGGCAATGTCGTAGCCGGCGTCGGCATGGCGCATCACGCCGGTGCCGGGATCGTTGACCAGCACGCGGGCCAGGCGGCGGTCGGCGTCTTCGCTGCCGTCGCAGACGATGACCATGCCCGAATGCTGCGAATAGCCCATGCCGACGCCGCCGCCATGATGCAGCGACACCCAGGTCGCGCCCGAGGCGCAGTTGAGCAGGGCGTTGAGCAGTGGCCAGTCGGACACGGCGTCCGAGCCGTCGCGCATGGATTCCGTCTCGCGGTTGGGCGAGGCGACCGAGCCGCTATCGAGATGGTCGCGGCCGATGACGACGGGAGCGGAGAGTTCGCCGGTGCGCACCATCTCGTTGAAGGCGAGGCCGAGGCGGTGGCGCTGGCCGAGGCCGACCCAGCAGATGCGGGCGGGCAGCCCCTGGAAGGCGATGCGCTCGGCGGCCATGTCGAGCCAGTTGTGCAGGTGCTTGTCGTCCGGGATCAGTTCCTTGACCTTGGCGTCGGTCTTGGCGATGTCGGCCGGATCACCCGACAGGGCCGCCCAGCGGAAGGGGCCGATGCCGCGGCAGAACAGCGGGCGGATATAGGCCGGCACAAAGCCCGGGAAGTCGAAGGCGTTGTCGACGCCGACTTCCTTGGCCATCTGGCGGATATTGTTGCCGTAGTCGAAGGTGGGCACGCCCATCTTCTGGAAGTCGAGCATGGCCCGCACATGCACCGCCATCGACTTCTTGGCCTCGGCGACGACATGGGCCGGCTCGGTGCGGGCGCGCTCCTTGTATTCTTCCCAGGTCCAGCCGATCGGCAGATAGCCGTTCAGCGGGTCATGGGCGGAGGTCTGGTCGGTGACCATGTCCGGGCGGACGCCGCGGCGCACCAGTTCGGGCAGGATCTCGGCGGCATTGCCGAGCAGGGCGATCGAGACGGCTTCCTTGCGGTCGCAATGATGCTTGATCAGCGCAAGCGCGTCGTCGAGATCCTTGGCCTGCTTGTCGACATAGCGGGTGCGCAGGCGGAAATCGATGCTCTGCTGCTGGCATTCGATGTTGAGCGAGACGGCGCCGGCGAGGGTCGCGGCCAGCGGCTGGGCGCCGCCCATGCCGCCGAGACCGGCGGTGAGCACCCAGCGACCGGCGAGGTCGCCGCCATAATGCTGGCGGCCGGCTTCGACGAAGGTCTCATAGGTGCCCTGCACGATGCCCTGCGAGCCGATATAGATCCAGGAGCCGGCCGTCATCTGGCCATACATCATCAGGCCTTCGGCATCGAGCTGGTTGAACTTCTCCCAGGTCGCCCAATGCGGCACCAGGTTGGAGTTGGCGATGAGGACGCGCGGGGCGTCGGCATGGGTCTTGAACACGCCGACCGGCTTGCCGGACTGCACCAGCAGCGTCTCGTCATTGTTGAGGTTCTTCAACTCGCGCACGATGGTGTCGAAGCACTCCCAGTCGCGCGCGGCGCGGCCGATGCCGCCATAGACCACCAGTTCCTTGGGGTTCTCGGCGACGTCGGGATCGAGATTGTTCATGAGCATGCGCAGCGGCGCTTCGGTCAACCAGCTCTTGGCATTGAGCTGGGTGCCACGCGGGGCGCGGATCTCGACATCGCGGAAACGGGCATTGCTGAGCATGTACATGACCTCTTGTTGCTTGTATATACAAGTTAGCAGCAAATTGGCCCCACTGTCAAGGACCGCTGAGCCGTTCAGAACATTTACCCCACGCGGTTGGAATGCCGCCTGTTCTCGATGCGATAGCGCCCGCCCGGCAACAGCAGGCGCACCGCGGTGACGACATGCTGCACGGCCTCCCCGTCACCGCCCGCCTCCGGGGCAGGCGCCCCCACCCATCCGGTCGCGAAGGTGCGGCGACGGATCAGTAGGCAGGGATCGGCCCGCGAGATCGCCAGCAGCTTGCATTCCCAGGCCTGCGGCAGCACCGCCTCGATGCGATGCTCCGCCTCGCTCCACGGCACCACCGCACTGAGCACTTCATTGGGCGTCACCTTGGAGAAATCGTGATCGAGATAATCCGGCGCCACCGTGGGATTGACGAAACGATCCTCGAGCTGGATCGGCACTTCATTGTCGCAATGCACGATAATCGAGTGAAAAACCGGGCTTCCGATCGGCAATTCGAGCAAATCGGCGATATCCGGCGTCGCCTTCAACGTATCGAGCAGCAGCACCTGCGCGCTGTAGTCGTGGCCGCGACCGCGGATCTCCTCGGCGATATTGGTGACGGCGAACACGTCCGAATGGCTGTTGCCGCCCGCGACGAAGGAGCCCCTGCCCTGCATGCGCACCAGCACGCCTTCGAGGCTGAGCTCGCGCAAGGCCCGGTTCACCGTCATGCGACTGACCCCGAGTTGCTCGACCAATTCGCTTTCGGAAGGGATGCGATGATCCGGCGGCCACTCGCCGCTGCGCACCCGCGCGAGGATGTGCTGCTTTACCTCGGCATAGAGCGGCGTGGCGGGTATGGCGGGCTCCGGCTTCCTGTCCGGCGGCATGCTCATGACGACGTCATTCCTCAAAAATCGACTCACCGCTTCATACGGCACTTGCCACGATCGCAAAATTATGTATAAAACTTATACATACAAGTTGCGAACTCGTCGGTACACAAACATGCCCGATTTCCGCCCACAACTCCAGAGCAACCACAGCCTGTACGCCAGCCAGGCCCTGCTGCCCGATGGCTGGGCCCGGAATGTGCGCATCGAGATCGATGCTTCAGGCCGGATCGGCGCCGTAACCCCCGATGTCGCCCCAGATGGCGCCGAGATCGCCGCCGGCCCGGTGCTACCTGCCATGCCCAACCTGCATTCCCACGCCTTCCAGCGTGCCATGTCCGGCCTTGCGGAAGTGTCCGGCGCGGGCAGCGACAGCTTCTGGACCTGGCGCGAGGAAATGTACCGCACCGTCGGCCAGATCACGCCCGAGGACGCCGAGGCGATCGCCACCCGGCTCTATGTCGATCTGCTCAAGGCCGGCTTCGGCTCGATCGCCGAATTCCACTATCTGCATCACGACAAGGACGGCGCCCTCTTCGCCGACCGCGCCGAGATGGCCAAGCGCATCCTGGCCGCGGCCAGGACCAGCGGCATCGGCATGACGCTGCTGCCCGTCTTCTACGCCCATGCCAATTTCGGCGGCGTTGCTCCCCATGAAGGCCAGCGCCGCTTCATCCACGATATCGACGGCTTCCAGCGCCTGATGGCGGAGCTCGCCCCGGCCTGTGCCGCACAGGGTGCAACGCTCGGCTACGCCTTCCATTCGCTGCGCGCGGCGACGCCGGAGGAGATGAACACGCTGATGGCGAGCCTGCTCAAGACAGGGCCGCTGCACATCCACATTGCCGAGCAGCAGAAGGAAGTCGACGACAGCCTGGCCTGGAGTGGCAAGCGCCCGATGCAATGGCTGTTCGACCATATGCCTGTCGACGAACGCTGGTGCCTGATCCACGCCACCCATGCCGACCCATCCGAGCTCCAGCGCATGGCGGCGAGCGGCGCCATTGCGGGCCTCTGCCCGGCGACGGAAGCCAATCTCGGCGACGGCATCTTCGACGCGGTCGCCTATCGCGCCCAGAGCGGGCGGTTCGGCATCGGCACCGACAGCCACGTCTCCCCCAGCGTCGTCGACGAGCTGCGCACGCTCGAATATTCGCAGCGCCTGCGCGACGAAAAACGCAACCGCCTCGCCAATGGCCCGCATCGCTCGGTCGGGCGCGACATATACGATGCGGCCCTCGCCGGCGGTGCCCAGGCCCTCGGCCAGCCCATCGGCGCCATTGCCCCCGGAAAGCTCGCCAGCCTGGTCGTCCTCGACGGCGACGATGCTTTCATGGACAGCGCCAAGGATGACGCTATTGTCGATCGCTGGCTGTTCGCGCTTGGCGACCGTACGGTGCGTGACGTCATGGTTGAGGGGCAGTGGCGTATCCGCAACGGGCGTCACGACCAGGACGACATCATCAATGCGGCCTTCAAGACCGCGATCAGAAACCTGGCCCGTCATTGAGGCGGGCAGGTTGCTGTCAACATAGGGGAATTGATGATGAAGAAGACCCTCATTTCCACCGCCATCCTGGCGCTGGCGACGCTGATGAGCGTTCCGGCCGTCCAGGCCAAGGAGTGGAAGACCGTTACCATCGGCCTGGAGGGCGCCTATGAGCCCTGGAACCTGACCAAGCCCGACGGCACCATGGACGGCTTCGAGATCGACCTCGCCAAGGATATCTGCGGACGCATCAAGGTCGAGTGCAAGTTCATCGCCCAGGACTGGGACGGCATGATCCCAAGCCTCAATGCCGGTAAATTCGACGTGATCATGGACGGCATGTCGATCACCGAGGAGCGCAAGAAGCAGATCGACTTCTCGCGTCCCTATGCCGGCGAACGTGCCGGTTTCGCCACGCTGAAATCCAACGACCTCGCCAAGCTCGCCGGCACCGGCACCATCGTGACGCTGACGGGCGATGCCGCGCATGACAAGCCGACGGTCGACGCCCTGCGCGATGCCGTGAAGGGCAAGACCATCGGCGTGCAGGTTGCCACCAACTATGCCGAATGGCTGGCCAAGAACTTCAAGGACGTGGCCACCATCACCGAATACAAGACCGTGGGTGAGGCCGATCTCGACCTCTCTGCCGGCCGCGTCGACGCCACCGTCGGCGACGTCACCTTCTATTACTCGGTGCTGTCTCGCCCCGATCACTCGGAAATGATGCTGGCCGGTCCCGAAATCACCGGCGCGGTGTGGAGCGAAGGCATCGGCCCGGCCTTCCGCAAATCCGATCCGGAACTGCGCGACATGTTCGACAAGGCGATCGGCGAAGCCCTTGCCGACGGCACGATCAAGAAGCTCAGCATGAAATGGTTCAAGACGGACATGTCGCCTCAGACCAAGTCCTGAGTCAGGCAAGTCCGAAAGCGCTGACCACGCTGGCATCCGGGCGGGGGACCATGGTCCGCCCGGATCGCGCCTCAAGCAAGCGGCACAAGACCGATTGAGGCATTGCAAGGGCGATCCAGAATGAAGCCGGACCGGAAGACCGGGCGGCCAAAACCCAAAAGGGGAACCGACAATGAAGAAGTACCTGATCTCCTCGGCGCTGCTGGCGCTGACCGCCCTGACGGCCATGCCGGCGGTGGCCAAGGAGTGGAAGACGGTCACGATCGCCCTGGAAGGCGCCTATGAGCCCTGGAACCTGACCAAGCCCGACGGCAGCATGGACGGCTTCGAGATCGACCTCGCCAAGGATCTGTGCGGGCGCATGAAGATCGAGTGCAAATTCATCGCGCAGGACTGGGACGGCATGATCGCCGGCCTGAACGGCGGCAAGTTCGACATGATCATGGATGCGATGTCGATCACCGACGACCGCAAGAAGCAGGTCGCCTTCTCGCAGCCCTACGCCCAGACCCCGGCGGGTTTTGCCGGCCTGAAGACCGGCGACCTCGCCAAGATGGACGGCACCGGCACCACAGTGACGCTGACGGGCGAGGCCGGCCATGACAAGAGCACGGTCGAGAAGATGCGCGAAGCCCTGAAGGGCAAGACCATCGGCATCCAGACCGCCACCGTCTACACCAAATTCGTCGAAGAGAACTTCAAGGACATCGCCACCATCACCGAATACAAGACCTCGGGCGAACGCGACCTCGACATCACGGGCGGGCGTATCGATGTCGGCTTCGACGACGACACCTATTTCACCTCCGCCTTCGCCAAATCGGGCAATGAGCAGATGACCCTCGTCGGTGCTCAGATTGCCGGTCCGATCTGGGGCGAGGGCATCGGCCCGGCTTTCCGCCAGTCGGACAACGATCTGCGCGAGATGTGGGACAAGGCGATCGGCAGCGCCATCGCCGACGGCACCGTCAAGAAGCTCAGCCTGAAATGGTTCAAGCTGGACGTGACCCCCGTCAAGGGCTCGTAAGTCTTCGGCCTCAGTCCGCGGGCCGGCCAGCTCCGGCCGCGGACTGAAGGGACGACACTGCCGGCCCTGCCACCACAGCGGCCGCGGCGAGCCGCCATCGCCTATGTCTCACTGGCCTACCCCGAGAGGAGAGCCGCATTGTGGACGTGATCACCAGCCTATCCGACAAGATCTCCTATCTGGTTGCCACGCTCGGCTTCGGCGAGACAGGTTGGGGGCTCTATCTCCTCGGCGGCGCGGGAATGACGCTGGCCGTCACCGTCGCGGCGATGCTGATCGGCGCCGTCGTCGGCGCCCTGGTCGCCTGGGCCAAGATTGCCGGCAACATGCCGGCTACCCTGGTCGGCAATGTCTATACGGTGGTGCTGCGCGGAGCCCCGGAACTGCTGATCATCTACATGGTCTATTTCGGCCGTGTGGTCGATGTGATCGGCAATTCGCTGGGTGCGCTCGGCATCGGCAACAGCACCACGATCAACAGCTTCCTGGCCGGCGCGCTCGGCGTCGGCCTGATCTCCGCCGCCTACCAGGCGGAAGTCTTCCGCGGCGCCTTCACCGCCATCGCCAAGGGCGAGATCGAGGCGGGTCGCGCCATCGGCATGCCGCGCTTCATGCGTTTTCGCCGCATCATCGCGCCGCAGATCATGCGCTTTGCCATTCCCGGCCTCGGCAACGTCTTCCAGCTCAGCGTCAAGGACTCCGCTTTGATCTCCGTCACCGGCCTGGTCGAGATCATGAACGCCGCCAACAAGGCGAACGGATCGACCCGCCAGCCCTTCCTGTTCTACACCGTGGCCGCCTGCCTCTATCTCATCCTGACGACCTTCTCGACCCAGATCTTCAGTGCCGGCGAACGGCGGGTAGCCAAGAGCTTCCGCCGTCCCGTGGGATCGTAGGTGCCGCCATGACTCTCGATTTCGCCCTCGAAGCCCTCAGCAAGATCCTCGCCGTCCTGCCGACGACGTTGTTGCTCTTCATCTTCTCCGTCCTGCTCGGCCTGGTCTTCGCCCTGATCGTGCTGTGGATGCGTATGAGCAGCAACGGGCTGCTGTCCGGTATCGCCAAGACCTACATCTTCATCTTTCGCGGCACGCCGCTGCTGATCCAGATCTTCCTGATCTTCTACGGCCTGGCCCAGTTCCAGTTCATGAAGGAATCCTGGTTCTGGCTGGTGTTGAAGAACCGCATCGCCTCGGCGGTGTTCGTGATGGCGCTCTGCACCGCTGCCTATCAGGCGGAAATCCTGCGCGGCGGCCTGCTGGCCGTCTCGACCAAGGAGATCGAGGCGGCGCGTGCCATCGGCATGTCCGGCTTCAAGCTGCTCTACCGCATCATCGCGCCGATCGCCCTGCGCCAGGCCCTGCCGGCCTATTCGACCGAGGTGATCCTGACCTTGAAATCGACCTCGCTGGCCGGACTGATCGGCGTGGTCGAGATGACCGGCATCGCCCAGAAGATCGGCCGCCAGGCCTTGCTCGACGTGCCTGTCCTGGCGCTGGCAGGCCTGGTCTACATCGCCCTGAGCTATGTCATCATCTTCCTGCTCGGCCGGGCCGAGCGTGTCCTCTCCCCCCATCTGCGCTTCATGCCGCCGAGCGCGCAGACACCGCGCACCATCGTCGGCTGAAAGGAAACGCCATGGCCGCTTCCAGCGAAATCGCTCTCAGCGTCAAGAACATCCGCAAGAGCTTCGGCGATCATGAAGTGCTCAAGGGCATTTCGCTCGATGCCCACCAGGGCGACGTGATCTCCATTCTTGGCGCCTCGGGCTCGGGCAAGAGCACCTTCCTGCGCTGCATCAACCTGCTCGAGACCCCCGATGACGGCGAGATCGTCGTCGCCGGCGAGAAGGTCGAGATGCGCCGCGGCAAGAAAGGTCACCTCGAGCCGACCAACGGCAAGCAGGTGGATCGCATCCGCTCCGAACTCGGCATGGTGTTCCAGAGCTTCAATCTCTGGTCGCACATGACGGTTCTGCAGAACCTGATCGAAGGCCCGGTGCATGTGCTGGGCCGCCCCAAGGCCGAGTGCATCGCCGAGGCCGAGGCCCTGCTGGAGCGCGTCGGCCTCGCCGAGCGTCGCAATTACTACCCCTCGCACATGTCGGGCGGCCAGCAGCAGCGCGCCGCCATTGCCCGGGCCCTGGCGATGAAGCCCAAGGTAATGCTGTTCGACGAGCCGACCTCGGCGCTCGACCCGGAACTGGTCGGCGAAGTCCTTCGCGTGATGCGCGGCCTCGCCGAGGAAGGCCGCACCATGCTGGTGGTCACCCACGAGATGGGGTTCGCCCGCAACGTCTCCAACCGCGTGATGTTCCTGCACAAGGGCGAGGTGGAGGCGGACGGCTCGCCCGATGAATTGTTCAAGGAGACGAAGTCGGAGCGTTTCAAGCAGTTCATCTCCAGCCAGCATCATTGACGATCTGGCGCGACGGCAGGTGAGGGGCTGTGCAACCTCGGCCTCAATTTCTCTATCCCGATACCTCCTCCTCGTCCTGGTTTCCCCATGTCCATCATCCTTGACCGCCCCCTCACCTGGCGAGAAATCGCCGCCATCGCCGAAGGAGTGGAACTCGCCCTTTCCGAAGCTGCCTGGCAGCGCCTCTCCTATGCCCGGGCCATCGTCGATGCGATCGTCGAGCGTGGCATCCTCGCTTATGGCGTGAACACCGGCGTCGGCGGCCTTGCCAACGTCATCGTCGACCGGCCGCAGCAGCGGCACTTGTCGCGCAACATCCTGATGAGCCATGCTGTCGGCGTCGGGGCTCCTGTCGGCAAGACCGAGACGCGTGCGATCATTGCCGCGGCCATCAACAACTACGCCCATGGCCGTTCCGGCGTCAGGCCCGAGGTCGTCGAGCAGATGCTGGCCCTGCTGGCGCATGACTGCCTGCCCGAAGCGCCTTCGCTCGGTTCGGTCGGCTATCTCAGCCACATGGCCCATATCGCCCTGGTCTTGATCGGCGAAGGCCACGCCGTGCTCGACGGGCAAAGACTGACGGGCAGCGAGGCGCTGGCCCGCATCGGGCGCACGCCATTGGTGCTGGAGGCCAAGGAGGGCTTGAGCCTGGTCAACGGCTCGCCCTGCGTCACCGGCCTCGCCGCGCTCGCTCTGGCCCGCAGCGAAAGGCTGGTCGACTGGGCCGACGTCACCGCCGCCATGAGCTTCGAGAACCTGCGCAGCCAGCCCCGGGCCTTCGACGAGACCTCGCTCGCCCTGCGCATCTCCGTGGGCATGCAGGCAACGGGACGGCATCTGCGCGCCTTGCTCGACGGCAGCGCCATCCTCGCCGCCGCGGCCGGGCGCCAGACCCAGGACCCGCTCAGCCTGCGGGCCGTGCCGCATGTCCATGGCGCGGTACGCGACGCGCTGGCCGAGATCGGTTCGACCATCGACCGGGAACTGGC
This sequence comes from Labrys sp. (in: a-proteobacteria), assembly GCF_047605565.1. Classification (NCBI taxonomy): domain Bacteria; kingdom Pseudomonadati; phylum Pseudomonadota; class Alphaproteobacteria; order Hyphomicrobiales; family Xanthobacteraceae; genus Labrys; species Labrys sp. (in: a-proteobacteria). The sequence continues at coordinate 51,641 of NZ_JASGFM010000013.1, read as the reverse complement.
TTCCGTCACCGACAATCCGGCCGTGCTGGGCACGCCCGAAGCGCCCGAGGTTTATTCGGAGGCGCATGCCGTGGCGCCCGGCATCGCGCTCGCCATGGATACGCTCGCCATTGCGGTGGCCGAGCTCGCGGCAATGGCGGAGCGGCGGATCGACCGCCTCGTCAATCCGCATGTCAGCGATCTGCCGGCCTTCCTCGCCGTAGGCAGCGGGGTCTCCTCGGGCTTCATGATCGCCCAATATACCGCCGCCTCGCTGGTAGCGCTCAACCGGCGCCTGGCGAGCCCCGCCAGCCTGGATGGCGGCATCACCTCGGGCCTGCAGGAGGACCATCTCAGCCACGCCACACCGGCTGCTCTCAAGGCGCTGCAGATTCTCGACAATGCCGAGCACATCCTGGCGATCGAACTCCTCGCCGATGCCCAGGCCTATGACCTGCAGGCCGAAGACCTTGCCAAGGCCCCCGGCACCGATGCCTTCTACCGCGACGTGCGCACGGCCCTGCCCCCCTATCGCGACGACCGCCCCCTGGCGGGCGACATCGCCGTCGCGCGCGGCATCATCCGCCGTGCCGACGCCGGCGCGGCCTGAGGCCGTTCAGGTCGCCCGCTTCACCAGTTCGGCCACCATGGCGGCCGTCCAGGTGAAATGGCCGCCGCCGAGGCCCTCGCCGGAGATCGGATCGTAATATTCGGCAAAGCCGCTTTCCTCGATCAGGGACAGGCTGTCGGCCTCGACCTTGGCCGCGGCTTCGACGAGTTTGCAGCGCCGGAGCCCGTCGGCGACCAGCATGTTGACGATGATCCAGATCGGGCCACGCCAATAGCGCTTCGGCTCGAAGCGCCGGTCGGCGGGATCGTGGCTGGCGATGCCGTAGCGCGTGCGCCGGCGCCAGGCCGCGATTCGTTCGGCGATGGCCCTGTGACGTGCTTCCTCGCCCAGCCCCGCGAACACGGGCAGGAGCCCGCCGATCGACGGGCTGTCGATCAATTGGCCCGAGACACGGTCGAGGCACAGATACTGGCCGAAGCGCTCGCTCCACAAGCGTTCGAAGCCCGCCCTCGCCCTGGCGACACGGGCGCGGGCGCGGGCGGCGATCGCCGGCTCGCCCAGCGTCTGCGCAAGCTCGGCAAGATCGCTGTCGGAACGGATCAGGATGGCGTTGAAGCCGGGATCGACCATGCGGAAAGGCGAGGCCTCGTGCAGCCTGGCATTGTCCCAGCCCAGGCTGCGAAAGCGCTGCAGCAGCCAGAGGAAGCGGTCGTAATCGGCCTTGTGCGGGCGCTGGGCGGCATCGACATGCCGGGTGTCGCGCCGCTCATAGGGCTCCACCCCGTCGGTCGGCACCCGCATCATCGCCTCGTCCCAGTCGACGGAATTGTCGCGTCCGGATTCCCAGGGATGGATGATGGCGACCAGGCCTGTGCCTTCGGGGTCGCGGCAGGCATAAAACCATTGGTGCCAGGCGTCGGCCTTGGCCAGCAGGCCGTGGGCCCTGCGCCGGGCGAGCTCGCGATCGCCGGCCTCGTCATGCAGGCGCTTCATCACATAGCCCAGCACCGGCGGCTGGGTGATGCCCGAGGTCGGCACCGGGCGGCCGGTGCGCCAGACGCCGGGACCGGGAAAATAGCCGTCGTCTTCGACATGGAAGACGATGTGCGGCACCATGCCATCCGGCCATTGGTGGTCGAGCAGGGTCTCGACCTCCTGCCAGGCCCTGTTCTCGTCGAGGTGGCGCAGCCCCAGCGCCGTCAGGCAGGAATCCCAGTTCCACTGGAAGGGATAAAGCCCCTTGGTTGGGATGGTGTAGGCGCCGCGATCATTCTCGCGCAGCACGGCAGCAGCCCGCTCGAAGGCAGCGGCACGGTCAAGTCGGCTCATGAAAGGCTCCCAAGCGGTTCGTCATGAAAAGGGGTGATGTCGTCAGAGAACGGCCGCCGAACTCTCGACGTCGAACCAGCGCACGCTGCCGGGACGCGGCGCCAGAGTGAGGTTTTCGCCGGGGCGCACGGCATGGTCATTGTCGACGATGGCGCGGAAGAGATGGCCGCCGACATCGAGAGAGACGAGCTGGTGCGGTCCGAGCGGCTCCACCACCCGCACCCGTCCCGTCAAACCCTCGCCGCTCGGCGCCAATTCCTCGGGCCGGATGGCAAACTCGATCGGCCGGGATGTCGCGGGCGCGGACAGCTTCAGTCCGGCTACCTCGGCGATGGTCCCGCTCACCGCCGCCGGCAGGAAATTCATCGGCGGATTGCCGATGAAGCCGCCGACGAAGCGCGTGGCCGGATAGGCATAGACCTCCGTCGCCGGAGCCGCCTGCACGATCCGGCCCTGATGCATCACGGCGATGCGGTCGGCGAGACTCATGGCCTCGACCTGATCGTGGGTGACATAGATCGTGGTGGTGCGGCTCTCCTGCAGGATGCCCTTGAGCTCGGCCCGCATTTCGAGCCGGAGCAGCGCATCGAGATTGGAAAGCGGCTCGTCCATCAGGAGGACGGCCGGCTCCACCGCCAGGGCGCGGGCGACGGCGACGCGCTGGCGCTGGCCGCCGGAGAGCTGGCCGGAATAACGCTGCAGGAGCTGGTCGATATGCATCAGCCCGGCGGCCCTCTTCACGCGCTGCTCGACTTCCTGGTTGAGCAGCCTCTTCATGCGCAGGCCGAAGGCGATGTTCTCGAACACCGTCATATGCGGGAACACCGCATAGTTCTGGAACACCATGGCGATACCGCGCTCGCGCGGCGGCAGCCCGTCGACCCGCCTGCCGCCGATGTGGACCTCGCCGCCGCTCGCCCTCTCCAAGCCGGCGACGATGCGCAGCAGCGTGGTCTTGCCACAGCCCGAGGCGCCGAGCAGGACCAGGAACTCCTGGTCCCGGATGGCCAGGTCGAGCGTGTGCAGCGCCGTGTAGGAACCGAAACTCTTGCGCACGCCCTGGATCTCGATGTCCGCCATCGAAGCCTCCCTCAGCGATTGGCGATACCCCAGAGCGAAAACAGATATTTCCGCACCAGGAACAGGAAGATCAGGGCCGGGATGATCAGCACGAAGGCGCCAGCGAATTTCAGCGGCAGCGGCGAGACATCCAGGCTGGTGAGCAGGAAGGCCGTCAGGGTCTGGTTCTGCACGGTGAGGACGGAAGCGGCGAACACCTCGTTCCAGGAGGTGACGAAGGCGAACACGCCGGATGCCGCAATGCCGGGCAGCGCCAAGGGCACCACGATCCTGACGAAGGCCTGGGCCCGGCTGCAGCCGAACACCCAGGCTGCCTCTTCCAGCTCCACCGGGATGGAGAGGAAGAGCGAGGCGGTGATCAGAATGGCGAAGGGCAACGCCAGCACGGTGTGGATCAGCGCCAGGCCGAGCAGCGTGTCGTCGAGGCCGGTGCGCAGATAGAATACCGCCAGAGGCAGGGCGAGCAGCGGCAGGGGAAAGGCCCGCGTCATCAAGACCAGGATGCGGAAGGCGCCCTTGCCCCGGAAACGGAAGCGGGCCAGGGCATAGCCCGCCGGCGCGCCGATCAGGATGGAGAGCACCATGGTCAGGCCCGCCACCAGCAGCGAATTCACCAGGGCCCTGGTGACGCCGGCATAGTTCCAGAAGAAGGCGAGGCTGGTGAGGTCGAAGGCCGGCCAGAACTGCTTGGGCCAGCCCGTGACCGCCTTCGGCGCATTGAAGGCATCCACCGCCAGCAGATAGATCGGCACCAGCACCCAGGCGCACAGGACGATGGCAGCGAAGCGCAGGCCCCAGCGGGCCGGGGCGACGGTGCCCGCATCGTCCTGCCTGACGACGGCCTCGCTCATGGCGCCGTCTCCTTCTTCTCGCCCAGCACCCACAGGAAGAACATCGTGAGGGCGATCGAGATCGCCAGGATCACCATGGCATAGGCGGAAGCACCGGCCCGGTCCTGCAGGGTGAACTGCCAGCCATAGGTCTCGCCCATCAGCACCGGCAGATTGGTGCCGGCCAGCACCAGCACGATGGCAAAGACCTCGAAGGCCAGGATGGTGCGCAGGATCAGCGCCGTCTGCAGGCTGGGCCGCAGCAGCGGCAGGGTGATCCTGACGAAGCGCTTCCAGGGCCCTGCGCCGAACACCTCCGCTGCTTCGTAATATTCGCGCGGGATGAGAGACATGCCGGCCACCAGGATGACCAGTACCACCGCCGTCGCCCGCCAGAGTTCGGCCAGCACGATCGCGGCGAAGAGCAGGATGACGTTCTGGTAGCCGAGCAGGAGCTGGGGGCCGGCGATCAGGCCGAGGGCATGGCGGGCACTGTTGAGGAAGCCGTTCTGCTCGAGGATGGCCAGCCAGATCAGCCCGGCTGCGAGATCGGAGATGCCGAGCGGGATGGTGAAGACATAGAGGGCGAGATCGCGCCCCTTGCCGAGATTCATCACCAGGGCGGCCATGGCCAGGGCAAGCGCGATCTGCAGCGGCACCACGATCGCCGTCAGCACCACCGTGTTGCGCAGGGCCGGCCAGAATTTCCAATCACTCATGATCGAGCGGAAATTGCCGGTGGAGAGCTGGCCGTATTGGGTGAAGGCCTCCACTGCCACCTGGCCGAACGGCACCAGGAAGAAGGCGATCAGGAAGATCGCCGCAGGAGCCAGCAGCAGATAGGGAAGAAGGCGAGTGTCGCTCACAACATGCTCCCAGGCTTGCTATTCAACCTTGCAGGGCCCTTCGCTTTTCGGATCAGGCGCCCAGCAGGGCGCCTTCTTCTCATCGAGGATGGCCTGCAGGGCCTGCGCCTGCTGGTCGAGCACATCACGCACCGGCTGGCCGCCGAGCACGATGCGCTGGAAGGTATCGGAGAAGACCTTGTTGTAGCGCCCACCCGCATCGCCGATGCCGATCGGCAGCAATACGGGCAGGGAATCGGTCGCCGCATTCTGCGCCGCCACCACGGGCCCGAGGATCTTGGCGCTAACCGGCATGTCGTCGGGCAGCTTGACGTCGACCACCGGGAAGAAGCCGGTCGCCTTGACCATGGCGATCTCCGTCTCGGGCTTGAGCATATAGGCGGCCAGCGCTTTGGCATCCTCGGGCGCATTCGAGGTCCTGGGCACGGCGATACCGGTGATCACCGGCATGTTGGCGCGTCCCTTCGGCCCGGCCGGCACCGGAAACACCACGAAATCACCCGGCTTCTGGTTGAGTGCGTCCTTGAGCCGGGCAACATGGTCCCAGGCCACCCAGACCTCGCCGTTCAGGAGAGGTTCCTGCATGAAGGCATAGGAGGTGGAGGCCGGCGTCACCGCCGCATGCCAGAAATCGCGGAAATCGTTCCACATCTTCTCGGCTTCCGGCGACTTGAACTTCACCACCGCCGCACCGGTGAAGGAAGGCAGCAGATAGCCCTGGAAGAAGCGATGCGACAGTCCCTTCGGCCCGGCCGGAAAGCCGATCTTGGGACCGCCGGTGGCCTCAGCCATCGCCTTGCCCCAGGCAAAGAGCTCATCATAGGTGATCTTCTGCAGGTCCACGCCCTTGGGCAGATATTGCAGCGCCTGCTTGCTGGCGATCATTACATAGGTCGCCTGCATCCAGGGAATGTATTTCTGCTCTGCCGTGCCGAGCTTTCCGAAGCGCATATAGCTTTCGGCGATGGCGCCCGCGGGCACCACGCCGTCGAGATTGACGAGACCGTCGGGAATACTGGCAAGCTCGCCATGCAGCCCGCCCAGCACGGTGATGGCGCCGGACCCTGCCTGCAGCTCGGCCTGGATACGAGTGATGAACGGGCCGGCCTCCTGGGCCGAATAGGTGACAGACTTGCCGAAGCCCGGCAGCACGCCGTCACGAATGGCCTGCGATTCCTCCACGGGCGTCGCCTGGGTCGACCAGAACAGCAGGTTCTGCGCGATCGCCACGGCAGGCGTGGCCAGGGCACCGAGCAGGACGGCGCCTGCCAGGAGCCTTCTCATCGATACGGTCATGCTTGCCTCCCCTTGTGCATGGTCATTCCTCCTGGTGCGGGGCCTCTGCGGGCCCTGGAACCGGTAGCGCCGCTCAGTCGGCCGGCGCAGGACCATGGCTGGCCCGAAGCTCCAGCTTCGGCTCCAGCAGCAGCGTCCTGATGCCGGCCTCGCCCAGCTCTATCCGCGCCACCACCATGTCGCCGGCGATACGGCCGCTCTCCCGGATGTTCTGGTCGAAGGTGGTGAGGGGCGGATTGGCGTACACAGCCATCGGCACATTGTCGAAACCGACGACCGAGACATCCCCGGGCACGCCGAGGCCGAGCTCGCGGGCGACCTCGAGTACAGCGAAGGCAAGCTGGTCGGTCAATGCGATCACCGCCGTCGGCCGGGGATCGAGCGACAGCAGGGCACGCGCCTCGGCATGGGCGCCGTCATGATCGTTGGGAGCGACCTTGGCGATGTGATCCGGCCGCAGCGGCAGGCCGAGCTCGCTCAAGGCCCGCTCCAGGCCGCGGCTGCGGAAATGGGCAAAGGTGTAGGCGACGTCGGGCATGACCAGGGCGAAGCGCCGATGGCCGAGGGAGACCAGCTGGCGCGCCAGCCCGTCCAGCGCCTTCTCGCCATCGGTGTCGAGCCAGGAATAGGGACCGGGTGCCTCGATCAACCGGCCATGGGCGACGAAGGGAATGCGCCGTGCGATCAGCACGCGCGCCCGGGCATCGTCGACGGTCAGGCGATTGATGACGATGCCGTCAGCCTGCGAGCCGTCCACCATGTGGCGCAAGACCTGCAGCTCGTCGCGGCTTTGGGAACTGGCGGCCAGGAAGAGATCGCGCCCCAATTCGGCAAGGCTGTCGGCAAGGCCGAGCAGGAACTCGCCGACAAAGGCGTCCGTGATCTGTCCCGCCGGCTGCGGCAACATCATGCCGATGGCATTGGAGCGCCCCGAGACCAGCATGCGTCCAGCACGGCTGGCGACATAGCCATGCTCCCGGGCCGCCTGGACCACCCGCTCCCGCGTCTTCTGGGAAACGTCGGAATAGCCGCCGAGCGCACGCGAGACCGTCGGCACCGACAGGCCGAGCACCCTGGCGAGCTCCTTGAGCCCGATCGCCCGCGACGTTTCACTCACCGCTTTTTTCTCTTCAAAAACGTTTTGAATAAAATCCAAAACGTTTTGATCAATGTCAAGCACCGTCTTGCTGAACGAGCCATGGCCCGTGCCACGGGCTCGCCTCAACGACGATCCATTTCGGCAGGCATTCGCCTGAAGATTTGGGTGCACCATCGCCGTGGGGTAACCCAGGTCACTTGCCGGTCACTACGTCACTTGGGTGAGTCCTCGACGGATGCTATGCACGAAGGACAGAATGGAAGAGGCAATGGTGACACCCCATGGGCGTTGAGGGCGAACACAGGCCGGATTCTTTGCTCCGAATTGCCGGTCCCGTGGGCATCGGCGGCTGGCTCCTTCTGCCCCTGCTCGATATCCTCATCAATCCGTTCTATTCAGCCTACGAGATCTATTCCACACTGACCGGTTGGAACCTGCTCGGCCCGTTCGTCGGTGGCGCAGAGGATGGCCGCTTCGAGGCTGCCCGGCTGCCGCTTCTTGCCTACGCCTTCACATCGGTCGTCAGGGCCGCCCTTGCCGCCTATTGCCTGTATCTGATGCTGAAACGCTCGCCCCGGACACCGAGATGGATGATCATCTATTATGCGGTGGAACTCGTGCTCGGCTTCCTGGATTTCTTTCTCTATCGGGTGGTGGAGGACATGCTGCAGCAGGCAAATCCACAGGACTATTGGGTTCTGCCCTTCATCGCCGCCATATGCCTGATCTGGATCGCCTATTTCCGGCGCTCCCGGCGGGTGGCGAATACGTTCCGCTCGCAGGAGGAGGCCGACAGGCAACTCAGCGAGATATTCTCGTGAGGCGGGAACGATTACCCCGGCCGGGTGCGTTTTCTCCAAGAGCCTTACCGGCAAGCATCGCTGGACCTGAGGAGAGACGATGACGATGAAGCACCGATCGTTCTGGCCAGGCCTGCTGGCGGTTTGGTTGCTGTCGGCTACGCCGGCCCTGGCCCAGAATGCCGCGCCAGGTACCGAGCAAGGCTGCCGCGACCTGCTGGCTGCCTTCTCCAAGGCTCACTCCCTCGACCTCGCGGCCGAGAAAGCCGGAGCCAAGGGGACGAAGGGTTGCCTCTTCGGCAATCTGCGTTCGGAGGCCAAGCCAACATCGTTCACCATCGATACGGTCGATGTCGATATGATCGAGCCCGATCCCGCAGACAGCGGCAAGCTGCCGCTGGCGCTTCGCCTGACGGCAGCCGGGATGCGTCTCTTGGGCAGTTCAGGCGATGCCGCCCAGGACTACATGCTGCAGCTCTCGCGAGACCCACTCGCCTTCTCCATCGACTATGAGCTGGACACGACGAGCAAGACGCTGAAGCTCACCGCGTTCACCTTCAACACGCGGCATGGCGCACTCAGCGCCTCCGCCGAAATCGCCCGTTTCGATCCCACAGCGACCGGGGGCCAATCGAAGACGATCGTCACACGGACAGCCCTGAAGTCCCTCGAATTCAGCCTGCAGGACGAGGAAGGCGAGATCCAGCGCCTGCTTCTCCTGCCGGTCGGCTATACCCTGCTGCGCGGTTCGGCCGATCCTGCAGCCCGCCTGAAGCAGATCAAGGACCAGGCCGCGGCCTGGCTGCGCATCACCCTGAGCCTCACCAACATGCCCCCGGCACAGGTCGACGACACCATCGCCGCGCTGACGGATTTTCCCAAGGCCACCAAGCCCTTCTATCTTTCGATCAAGCTGCCTCAGCCCGTGGGGGTCGACGACGTCTTCCGCATCATGATCGGCGGCGCCACGCCCGGCGAGCTATTCCCCGACGGGTGGATCAATCTCACTTACGGGAAATAGGGAGCGGTTCTGCTCGCCGAACTCCTTTCTCACGCCACCGGGAAGGGTTCGTCCTCCAGGAAGCGCCTCAGCACGTTCCAGGTGATCCGGGAGACGTTGTTGTCGTAGTTGTTGTGGCTGAGCGAGCCGCACCAGGCGATCGAAGAGGTCGCGAACAAGGCACCGCCCGAGGGTGTTTCGCCAAAGGCCAGATCGGCATGCACGCGCGGATTGGTGTCGCCGCCGATATTGGGCGGCACCACGCCGAATTCCTCGTTGACCAGCAGCATCATCGGGGAGTGATCGACCGAGGAGGCCAGGCGCAGCATGTTGGGCGGCGATCCCAGATCCGTGGCCAGGCAATCGAGCTCGATGCCGGCCGCGCCGCCACCGATCAGGCCGAAATCGCCGATGACCTCGTCGGGCACCCCCTCGAAGATGAAGGCGGCGCGGGGATTGTCGGCATCGGGAGCCCGGCGATAGGGGCTGGAGACGTCGAAGCCCTGGGCGATGAAGCCGACGCCGCAGATCACGTTGGGCGCCCGGCCGATGCGGCGCCACAGCCCGCCATATTCGCCGTTGAAGGACTGGTAGTATTCGCCCGGCTCGGCGATCCAGGTGCGGATACCGTCCTCGGCCCGGCGCAGCTCGATCACGCCCGGCAGGGTCTGGTGATAGGCGATGCGCCAGTACCAGCCATTGCCGCCCATATACATCAGCCGGCCGCCGCGATCGATCCAAGCCTTCATGGCATCCCACATCCGGGTCGAATGATATTCGGGATGGGTCCCGGTGATCACCACCTGGTAGTCGCGCAACAGTTCGTAGCCGTCCTCGTGCAGGTCTTCGTCGGTGATGACGTCGTAGTCGACGCCGCGGAAATCGAGCCAGTCATAGAGATGGGTATCGGCATTGTATTGGTAGAGGGCCGAACCGTGCCCGCCGAGCCAGGAATGATAGCGCGGCGAGAAATTGAGCACGGGCCTGAGGCGGCTCGAATAATGCACGCCCGAACCGTCGGCATGGCAGTCATAGAGCGAACCGCCGAGTTCGGGATGCTCATAGAGATAGACGTCGGAATGGCCGAAGGTGAGCAGACGGTTCATGGCAAGCTCCGCCCCCCGTGCGGTGATGTGCTCGCCATGATTGGCATAGGCCATATAGGAGGCCGTCGGGGCCAGCATGGCGAGCTTGGGGCGTGAGCCTTTCGGGCGCCGGCGCGGCGGACGCACGAAGAAGGCGATGTAGTTTTCGCGCGTGACCGTCTCGTCGCTGTCGCCGCAGGTGACGTGCAGCGCATAGGGGCCGCTCTTCAGCTCCTCGGGAATGACGAGGCTGACGGAGGTCTCCCAGCCCGCATCGTAGAGATCGTCGTGATGGAAATGGATGGCGCCGTAATGTTCCGGCTTCAGGTTGAAATCATGCTCCTCGCCGGTCCAGTTCCAGCCCTTCATGCCGCGGGTCGGCAGATGGAAGAGTTCGCCGTGATGATGCGAGGGCCCGATATCGACGGCCCTGGTCGAGCCGATCTCCCGCGAGAAATCCCATTGCGCGATGATCCCGGCCCGCAAGGCTGCAGGCTGCGGCGACAGCAGCAGGGCCTGATGCTGTTCGGGGGCGTGGAAGCCGGCCAGGAGAACGGGTCCGTCGATCTTGCCGTCGAAATGCTCGGCCACCGTGCCGTCGGCCTGATGGCAGCCCGCCAGCATGAAGGTTGCCTCGACCAAGGGTAGCGACACGCCCAGGCTGTTTTCCTCGAAGCCCGCGTCGAAGACATGGGCATAGGGTTTCACCGGGCGCTGGGAGAGCATGACGCGGCCTGTGGCAGGATCGATGGCGACCGCGATCGCATACCATTGGCGCACCAGCATGCCGTCACGCAGGGAGAATTCGGCCTGCCAGCCGGGGCCGTCCCCCACGATGAGGGCGAGGCGCCCGCCTTCCAGCATCTGGATGCGGAAGCCTCGCTGCGTGACGGGGTCCCATTGCGCCGCGATGGTCTGCGGTCCGCGGGAAGGCAGGGTCGGCCAGAGCATGGCGAAGAAGGTGAACGGCGCGCTGCCGAGCGCGGGCACGGTTTCGGCCTGCATGTAGGAGCCGGCATCGATGCGCTGCGGCCGGCCCGCGTGGCGCCCGTCGATGGCAGTCGGCACATGCGGGAATTTCAGGCCCGGTCCCTCGGGGTTGCAATCGCCATGCCGCACGCGCACCAGCCGGGCTTCGAAGCCATCTCCTTCCTCGAGCGAGATCTGGAAGGCGATGGTCTCGCCGGGAGCGACCGAATAGCGATCGGGATAGCCGGTGATTTTCAGCATGGCGTGGGCTCTCGGATGGAATTGTTATCGTGTTGGGGCGGGAAAGCCTTCTCCCCTTGCGGGAGAAGGTGCCCCGAAGGGGCGGATGAGGGGAGAGGCCCAACCTTTGCGGGTGTTTGCCGTCATCCCTCATCCGTCATTGCTTCGCAATGCCACCTTCTCCCACAAGGGGAGAAGGTTTTCGCGCCGCGCCTCAATCCCGGTACGGCAGGTTGATGCTCTCACCGGTGAGCAGGCGCCAGCGCCGGCGGAAGATCTCCCATTCCGCCTCCTCGCGGCTGGTGAAGACGGGCTCGCCCTCGTAGACGATCGGATCGCGCCGGTCGGGCGGCATGGTGGCGAGTACCCATTCCTCGAAGGGCTTACGGCAGAACAGGATCACCTGGTTGCCGCTGGGGTCCTGGCGCATGATATGCAGCACGCGCTGCAGGCCGGGGCTGTGGCGTCCGATCGGGCAGCGCCGGAATTCCTCGATATATTGACGGTCCGCCTGGGGATCGATCTTGTAGACCATGGCACTGCCTTCACGAACTGGATGGAGCGGCGGAGACGACCGGCGCGAGCACGAAGGCCCCGAGATCGCGCATATCGGAAAAGACGAGGTCGGCGCCTGCAGGGGCATTGCCGCCGACGGTGTGAAAGGCGGTCAGGAGGCCCGCGGCCTTGGCCGAGGCAAACCCGGTATGGCTGTCTTCGACGCCGAGAACATAAGCCGGCAAAGCACCGAGCCTGCGGCAGGCCGTGGCATAGGGCTCGGGATCGGGCTTGCCCTTGGCGACATCGTCGAGGCTGATCGAGAAATCGATGAAGGGCAGGATGCCGAGGCCGGCGATGTTGGCATCGACCACGCGGCGGCTCGAATTGGAGACGCAGGCCTGCCGGATACCGGCGGCGGCGAAGCGGCGCACGAGATCGAGCACGCCTGGCAGGGGTTCCAGCGTGTGGGCACGGGCGATGTAATAGTCGACGATCGCCTTGCCCCAGCTCTCTTCGGTGACCCCGGCCGGCATGCGGCTCTCCAGCAGGTGCCAGACATCGCCCATATGGATGCCACGGAAGCGGTCGTCATGCAGGTCCGACATGTCGATGCCGAGATCGTGGCTGATGGCGTTGAGCGCCTCCTGGTGCAGCGGCTCACTGTCCACCAGCGTGCCGTCGATGTCCCAGGCGATGGCCTCGATTCTCATACATCCTCCTCACGAAGCCGGCGATAGAGCCCGCGGAAGGCCCGGTATCCCGCTTCATAGACTGCCTTGTTCTGCGCATTCGGCTCGATTCGATCGCGCAGGCTGATGAAACGCGAGACTTCGGGCCATTCCGAGGCAAGCCCCGCCCCGATGGCCGCCGTCCAGGCCGCTCCGAGGCAGGAACCGGGATGGCCGTTGAGGCGCTGCAGGGGAACCTGCAGCACGTCGGCGACGATCTGCATCCAGACCGCGCTGTTCGAACCGCCATCCGAAACCAGGTAGTTGGTGGTGGCGTGCCCCATGTCGTTCAAAGTCTCGACATGATGGCGGATCGCGTAGGCATAGGCCTCGAGCAAGGCGCGCCAGAGATGGGGAAGACCGGTTGCCAGGCTGAGGCCCGAGAAGGAGCCGCGGATGACGGGGTCGTGGATCGGCGTCTTCTCGCCGAGGAAATAGGGCAGGATGTGCACGCCTTCGGCGCCGGCCGGGATTTCGGCGGCGAGCCGGTCGAGATGCTGATGCAGGCTGAGGCCCTCTCGGGCGGCAGCCTCGCGCTCGCCGCCCGCAAAGGTCGCTGCAAACCAGTTGAGCCCCGAACCGCCGGTCGACATGCAGCCATTGGGCACATAGAGCCCCGGCACCAGATGGTAGTCGAGATACATGCGCGGATCCGGCGCCACCTTGTCGGAGGCGATCAGCACATCCGCCGAACCACCGAATTTCAGGAGGACGTCGCCGGGCGCCACCACCCCGGCGCACAGGGCCGAGGCGATATGGTCGGCTGCCCCGCCCACCACGGGTGTTCCCGCCTTGAGGCCCGTGGCGGCGGCCGCGTCCGCCGTCACCGCACCGAGAATCTGATGGGAAAGCCTGCGCGGCGGCACGGCGCTGCGCGGAATATGGGCCAGAGCCACCAGATCGTCGGCGATGTCCTGGGTGGAAAGATCGGTGAAGCCGGCCTCGAGCGCCCAGTTCTGCTCGACCGCCTTCACGCCGGTCAGGCGCCAATTGATGTAGTCATAGGAGCCGAACACGGTGGCGATGCGCTTGAAACCATCCGGCTCGTGCTTTTCCAGCCAGCGCAGCTTGGCCGTCACCAATTGCTGGTTGATGCCGTTGCCGGCCCTGGCGAGGAAGACGTCTTCGGCGATCTCCGCGGCGAGCTCGGCCACCTCCTCGCCGCAACGCCCATCGCTCTGCTGGATGCTCGGACGGATCAACTCGCCGTTCCCATCCAGCAGCACCACGGCCGGCAGCATGCCGGTGACGCCGACGGCGTGGATCTCGCCGGGCGCGATGCCGCTCGTGGCGATCAGCTCACGGGTGATGGCGCAAGCATTCTCCCACCACTGGTTCGGATCCTCCTCCGCCCAGCCCGCATGGGGCGAGCGCAGCGTCACGGGGCGGGAAGTGAGGCCGAGCACCTCACCCGGCAGGCGGATCAGGATGCCGATGGTGGAGGTCGTGCCGATGTCGAGGCCGAGGACGCAGGGCATGGAAAGTTCCGAAATACGCGTGTTCGCAGGTGGGGGGCGGGTCTTCAGACCCGGCTCCATGAAGGCGGGTCTGAAGACCCGCCCCCCGATGCGGCACCAGCCTCACGCCAGCGGCGCCACCTTGTCCATGAAGCGCTTCACCCGCGCCGGATCGACCGCGTTCCAGGTGTTGCCGTCAACCTTGAAATGGGTGCCGATGATCACGCCGGAGGCCACCGACAGGACGTCGGCGACATTGTCGATATTGACGCCGGTATTGGCGAAGACGGGTACGTCCTTGACCGTCTCGGCCACCTTCTTGAGGTCCGCGGCGGCGGCCGGCTGGCCGGTGAGCGGGCCTGAGACCAGGATGGCGTCGGCCAGCGAGGAGAACACGGCGCTGCGGGCGCGCAGTTCGATCGGCCGGCTGTCCAGCGAAGACGCGAATTCGGCATTGATATTGTAGAGCAGCTTGAGGTCCGGACGCCCGATCTCGCGGCGCAGCTTGTGGGCATCGGCAGCGTTGGGCTGCCACAATCCCATGTCGGAGGCGAACAGGCCGGTGAAGATCTCGCGGGCGAAGGAGGCGCCGGTCGCTCCCGCGATCGCCACCGAGGCGGCAGGATCCCACAGATAGTTCACGCCGAAAGGTACCTTGAGCAGCGGTTTCAGGGCGGTGACGATCGCCGTCATCGCCGCCAGGGATTCGATCGGAGCCTTGAAGCGATAGGGCCGGTCGTTCTCATTGCCGAACATCACGGCATGCACGCCATTGTCCTGCAGGTTCTCGATATCCTTGGCGGCATCGTCGATGAGCTTGTTCACGCCGCCCTTCGCGTCGAAGAGCGGGGCGCCGGGCAGCGCGCCGATATGCACCATCGCGATCACGGCCTTGCGGCGAGGGCCGAGGAAGTCGAAAACCATCGATAACTCCTGTCTAAACTTAAGGTTCTGAGAGAGCCGGCGCGTCCTGCCCGGCGATAAGGATACGAACGCCGGCGGCTTCCAGCGGCTCGGCGAGGTGTTCGGGCAAGGCAGCGTCGGTGACGAGGACGTGGATCTGCCCGTAGGGGCCGACCTGCACGAGGGAGCGGTGGTCGAACTTCGAGGAATCGCACAGCACCACCACCTGGCGGGAACGCTCCATGAAGGCGCGCTTGATCTCGGCATCTTCGAGCGTGTAGTCGAAAATGCCCTGGGCGGTGATACCGGAGACGCCGAGGAAGACGGCATCGAGCCAGAGAGACGAGAGCTGCGAACTCGCCATCGGCCCGCATACCGAAAATTCATGGGGGCGGATCAATCCGCCGAGGGCATAGACCGGGCTCTTGCCGCCGGCCAGCAATCCCGCCGTGCGCAGATTGCTGCAGAACAGCCGGAGCCCGGGCCTGTCGAGCAACTCGCGCGCGAAACGATGCGTGGTGCTGCCCGTGTCGATGCCGATGGTCTGCCCCGGCTGCACCAGACGCGCTGCCGCCCGCGCGATCTTCTCCTTGGCCTCGGCCTGCCGCCGGCCACGGACTTCGAAGGCAGGCTCCTCGGCGTCGAACGCCGTCTCGGGCGCCCGGGCCGTCGCCCCGCCATGGTCCCGGCTGATCAGCCCGCTTTCGGCAAGACGGTCGAGGTCGCGCCTGATCGTCATTTCCGACACCTGAAGCTCCACCGCCGCATCGGATACGTTGATGTAGCGGCGCTGGCCGATCATCTGGATCAGCCTGTCGCGCCGCGCCGTTGCCGGGATCCGGGAAGCATTCGTCATCACGGGCGTCATCTGCATTCTCTTCGCCATGTTCAGCTGCATTCAGATTGCCCTTGTAGCGCCCACAAAGGCAGCATGCACCATGACGAAATCGAACATAATCGATCACAAGATGTAACATCTTCGATCAGGTAGCAAGCCCCATCTGCACAAGCTGCAGGAATTTTCCGCCGATAAAGGCAGGCAGATCCGGCAGGGTTCACGCCTGGGCGCGCCTTGTCGCGGAGGCCGTCTCGTGATGGGGCCATCAGCCAAAACTTGTCCACAAGGGAGGGTTTCGGCTACCTGGTCTTTATTTGTCCTCGATCGCCACCTGAAATGACGACCAAAGTCCGGCCACGTGCCGGCACCGGTCCGTTCCTCCGGCTCTCATGACAGCTGCATCCCACCGCGCCAACATTTACGCTTGTGCGATAACGCTCGATTATGTTTCAATATGTTCGAGATTCATCCGAAAGCGGGAACATATCGATGCAGGATCTGGCCGGAAAACGGGCAATCGTAACAGGTGGCGCCTCCGGCATCGGCGCGGCGATCGCCCGCCACCTGGCAAGCCTGGGCGTCAGGATCGCGGTGGCGGACCTCGACGAGACGCGCGCCTCGGAGCTGGCGGCCAGCCTCGGCCAAGGCCATCACGGCATCGCCATCGACGTGCGCAAGCGCGATTCAGTCGAAACGGCCTTCGCGGCGATCGCACAGGACTGGGACGGCTATGACCTCCTGATCGGCAATGCCGGCGTCTCCACCATGAACAAGGTGGTCGACCTCACCGACGAGGAATGGGACTTCAATTTCGACGTCAACATTCGCGGCATCTTCCTGACCAACCAGACCGCCGTACGCCATTTCCTTCAAGCGGGCCGCAAGGGCGTGATCGTCAACACGGCCTCGCTGGCCGGCAAGGTCGGCGCGCCGCTGCTGGCGCATTATTCGGCCAGCAAATTCGCCGTCGTCGGCTGGACCCAGGCGATCGCCCGCGAAATGGCGCCGCACGGCATCCGCGTCAACTGCGTCTGCCCGGGCTTCGTGCGCACCTCGATGCAGGAGCGCGAGATCGAGTGGGAGGCCAAGCTTCGTGGCATCACGCCGGAAGCCGTCGCCGCCGACTATATCGCGCAGACCCCGCTCGGCCGCATCGAGACGCCGGAGGACATCGCCCCCCTCGTCGCCTTCCTCGCCTCGGAAGGTGCCGCCTTCATGACCGGCCAGGCCGTGAACGTCACCGGCGGCGTCTATATGGGCTGATCCGCTGTCACAGCGCGAAATGCAGCAACTCAGACAGAATCAAGCCGGCGGCTCCGCGTAGCGCCGCCCGGTCTTCGAGGTCCCCCATGACGAGTTGGATATCGTTGCCAGGACGCCAGGGCACGAGGTCGCGCATATGAGCGGCGATCGCCTCCAGCAGGGTCGCGCCGCCGCCCACCACGTCGCCGTGCAGTACGAAGAAATTCGGCGCCATGGTCTGCTGAAGATTGGCGATACCGATGGCGACGTTGCGGGCATAGAGGTCGAGGAGGCCGGCTGCCGCGCCGTCATTTTCCGTGGCCAGCAGGGCAAGGCTGCGCGAATCCATGGCCTCACAGGAGGGAAGATGGCGTTGCAGGGCCTCGCGGCGCAGCCAGCCCAGGGTGGCGATCGTCTCCCAGCATCCCCTGCGCCCGCAGCGGCAGGTCGCGCCGTCCACCTGGACGAAGGTATGGCCGAGTTCCCCGCCCGCTCCGGCCGGCCCGCGATACAGGTGACCGTCGAGGAAGATGGCACCACCGAGCACGTCCCCGGTATAGATCACCGCGAAATTAGGCTTGCCGCGTCCGATACCGAACCAGCGATCGCCGACCAGCAAGGCGCGGGGATGGTGGTCGACCCGCACCGGCAGGCCGAAGCGGCGCGCCAGGGCCTGCCCGAGCGGGAAGCCGTCGAGCAGGGGCGCCAGATTGACCGCGACGATCGTGCCGGTATCGGTGTCGATCATGCCGCCTGCCGCCACGCCGATGCCGAGCGGCGGGCGATGGGCGAGATCGAGGACCTGCCCGACACAGTCGAACAGGATGTCGATCAGGGGTTCCACTGTCGCAGCATCCTCAGGGAAGGGGGCCCTGACTTCCGCCGTGATGGTGCCGTCCAGCGACACCAGGCAGCAATGCACGCCGTCATGCATGAGCAGGACCGCACAGATGGGGGCAGCGTCCTCGGCAAACCAGATCGGCCGTGCCGGCTTGCCGCCGCCTTCCTTCGAGGGCAGCGGCTCGCCTTCCACCAGGATGCCCTGGTCGATCAAGGGCTGGATGATGCCGGTTATGGTGGCACGGTTGACCCCGACATGCCTGGCCAGTTCGGCACGGCTGGTCGGTCCGAGATCGAACAGCACCTGCAGCACGCGGCCACGATTGGCCAGGCCTATGGAGCTCGAGGAAATCAGGCCCTGCCGACGGGCATCGGGACGCGACGTGTCATCGAACAAATCGTTCAGCGCGGCAAGGCCGCCGCGTTCGCCATCGGACGAGAACCTATCTTCGGACGCCATGGCCGCCAGTCCCGAACTGAAAGGCCTGCGAAGACCACTGGTCGTCGCAGGGAAATGAATTGCCCGCCAACTCTTAGTGCCAGCGCGAGGGAATGTCCCCCATCCTTTCCCGCGCGTCCCGCCCAGAATCGTCAGGCTTCGCCTTGACGATATAGTTAGTTTGTGTGAGCATCAAACATATTAGAGAAACCGGCGGGACACAACCATCCGGTCGCTATGAGGGGCATTCATCCAGTGCCCCCAACTGGTCAGCGTTCAAGCACTCAAGCGAGGCGGCAGGTCCACCGGCCCGACCTCGCAACAACAAGAACTGCACCACCAGACCGACATCAGAGGAGAGAACGAGCATGGTTACGATACCTGAGATCTCGCGCCGCGCCTTGCTTCGCAGCACGGCCGCCTTTGCGGGAGCCGCCGCCCTGGGCCTGAATTCCGGACGAGCCTCCGCGCAGGGCAAGACCTTGCGGGTGCTGCTGGCGGGCGACCCCTTCTACTACGCCATCCAGGGCCTCGCCGATCAGTTCAAGCAGGAGACCGGCATCGAACTGCAGATCGAGAGCATCTCGCTGGAAGCCCTGCAGGCCCGCCTCACCTCCTCCTTCATCTCCAACCAGCCGGATGCCGACGTCATCTCCGTCGACCAGATGTGGCTCGGCCAATATCTGGAAAGTCGCTGGATCCTGCCGCTCAACGACTTCATCAAGGCGGACAAGGACACCGACATCAAGGACTTCGTGCCCGAGGTTCTCTATTCCATGAACACCTGGCGCGGCCAGGTCGGCACGCTGCCGGTGGCGACCTATGGCCAGTGCGTGCTCTATCGCAAGGACTTCGTCGACGCCGCCGGCGTGAAGATTCCCGACGACGGCTCCTGGACCTGGAGCGACTATCTCGACATCGTCAAGAAGCTCAACGGCAAGGAATTCGACGGCAAGAAGATGGCGGGCACGGTGCTCGCCGGCCAGCAACCTGCGCCCATCGTGCACATGTATACCCAGCTCGCCGCCAGCTCCGGCGTGCGCTGGTTCAAGCAGTTCCCCACCGGCCAGTGGGATTTCACCCCCACCATCAACACGCCGGAGAATGTCGAGGCGCTCAAGCTCTTCCTCGAGCTCTACAAGAACTCCCCGCCCGAGGCGATCGGATACAACTGGTTCGATGCCGGCATGCGCTTCGCCAAGGGCGATGTCGGCATGTTCTACTGGTGGACGCCCTATTCCTATCTCTGCCGCAAGGACGGCTACATGTCCGGCAAGGATTCGGTGGTGGCCGACAAGCTCGGCATCACCCGCCTGCCGCGCTCCCCCGGCAAGGACCAGGTGGTCTCGATCGGCGGCCACAGCCTGGGCATCCCCTCCAACACCGCCAACAAGGACGGGGCCTGGAAGTTCATCAAATGGGCGACCTCGGCCAAGACGCAGAAGGCCATGGCGCTCTACACCAAATATGGCCACCAGTTCTCGGACTTTGCCCGCCCCTCGCTCTACGAGGACGCCGAGCTCCTGAAGATCTATCCCTATCTGCCCGCCCAGATCGCCGATCTCAAGCGCGGCAACGGCAAGATCGTGCGGCCGCCCTGCCCCGTCTACACCACGCTCGAGGGCATTTACGGCCTCAACCTCAACAAGGTGCTGTCGGGCGACACCGCTCCGGATGCCGCGCTGAAGGACACCGAATCCTTCTTCTCCAACATCCTGACCGGCAATTTCCTCATTCCCTACAAGCAGCCCACCTATGACGACACGCTCGACGCGACCAAGGCCCTGATCGCCTCGCTCGCGTGAGGGTGGGCACGGCCCGCCGGGTCTCCCACCGCGCGGGCCGTGCCGTTTTCACGATGCGGGGTGACTTCGTCTTCAGACAGCTTTGTGCAGCCCCTCACCCTTACCCTCTCCCCGTAAGAACGGGGCGAGGGGGACTTTGACGCTGTTCCGTATTCGGCACGGCTATCCTCTCGCGCGACGACTGCCACTCCCTCGCCCCGTTCTTACGGGGAGAGGGTAAGGGTGAGGGGCTGCGTGACGTTTGAAAATTCGCGAGACCAGCGAGGGCAAAGCCATGACCATAGCCGAAACATCAGCCATCCCGGCCCGGCCGAAGCGCCGGGTGCCGGCCTTTTTGCCCTATCTGTTGATCAGCCCCTCGATCATCCTGCTGCTGGCCCTGATCGCCTTCCCGCTGCTCTTCGCGCTCAAGAACAGCTTCTACTTCTGGAATCTGCAGATGAGCCCGGTGCCGATGGGCTATATCGGCGGCGGCAATTACGAGATGGCGTTTTCGAACTCCTTCTTCCTGGGCGCCTTGTGGAACACGCTGCTGCTCACTTTGGTGGGCACCGCCATCGAATTCTGCCTGGGCCTGGCCATTGCGCTCCTGCTGGTGAAGAAGTTGCCCGGGCTCAATCTCGCCCGCGCCTTGCTGATCATGCCCACCACCATCGCGCCGATCGTGGTCGGCTTCCTCTTCCGCTACATGTATGATCCCAATGGCGGCCTGATCCCCTGGATGCTGTCCTCGGCCGGCATTCCGCTGCCGGCGCAGGGCCTGCTGGGCTCCGGCAGCACCGCCCTCTGGGCCATCCTGTTCGCCGACATCTGGCAGTGGACACCGTTCTTCGCCATCGTGCTCTATGCCGGCCTGCTCTCGGTACCGCCCGACATCATCGAGGCCGCCCGCCTCGACAAGACCTCGCCCCGGGCGATGCTGGTGCGCATCAAGCTGCCGCTGATCCGCAAGACGGCGCTGATCGTGGTGATGCTGCGCTTCATGCAGTTGTTCAACACCTTCGACCTGGTGCTGGTGCTGACCAAGGGCGGACCGGGCTCCTCCACCCGCACACTCGGCTACAGCCTCTACCAGCAGGGCCTCGTCGACTTCAACATCGGGCTCTCCAGCGCCATGACCTGGATGATGGTCATCATCGTCAACGCCATCATCGGCCTGTTCGTCTTCTTCGCCTTCAAAGACCTGGACTGAGGAGCCGACCAATGCGCAAGGGCAAGAAACTGGCCGGCACCGCGACAAGCTACGCGCTCACTTTGCTGCTGCTCGCCTTCTTCATCGGCCCGATCCTGTGGTTCGCCCTGCTGGCGATCCGCCCGTCCGACACCTTCTTCACCATGCCGCCGGTGCTGGCCTTCAAGCCGGACTGGACCTCGCTGCACTATACGTTCGGCGATCCCGGCAACAACCTGCCCCAGCTCGTCAACAGCCTGATCGTCGCCATCGGCGCGGTGCTGCTCAACCTGCCCTTCTCCCTGCCGGCGGCCTATGCGCTGTCGCGGTTCCGCATCCGCGGCCGCAAGAACATCATGCTCTGGTATCTCGGCCTCCTGATGGCCCCGCCCGTGGCCTTCCTGATCCCCTATTCGATCCTGGCGAGCTCGGTGGGCCTGAAGGGCAGCTATTTCTCCATGATCCTGATCATGCAGACGCTGACCATCCCCTTCTCGATCTGGCTGATGAAGAGCTTCATCGACGAGGTGCCGGTGGAGATCGAGGAGGCCGCGCGCGTCGACGGCGCCAAGACGCCGGCCATCGTGCTCAAGATCGTGCTGCCGCTGGTGCGCCCAGGCATCATCGTCACCTCGATGTTCGCCTTCGTCTTCGCCTGGAACAATGCCGCCTTTCCCCTGGTGCTGGCCAACCGCGCGACGGCGACGCTGCCGGTCGGCACGCTGCAGTATTTCGGCACGGCCGGCGTGACCTGGGGCTTCATCGGCGCCGCGGCGCTGGCCGCCATGCTGCCGCCGATGATCATCTTTCTCGCGCTCGACCGCTATGTCGTGCGCGGCCTCACCTTCGGTTCTGTCAAAGGATAAGTGTTGATGTCTACCCAGAAATCCGCCCGTTTCGGTGTCGTCGGCGCCGGCCTGTGGGGCTCCTTCCATTGCAAGACGCTGAACGCCATTCCCGGCGCCGAGCTGGCGGCCGTGTGCGACCTCAATCCGGAACGCGCCGCCGAAATGCAGCGCCAGTTCGGGGCGAAGAAGGTCTATCAGGATTTCCGTGCCCTCATCGCCGATCCTGATGTCGAGGCGGTGACGGTGGCCACGCCCGACTTCGCCCATGCCGACATCGTGCTGGCGGCCATCGAGGCCGGCAAGCACGTCATGAGCGAAAAGCCGCTGGCGACCACGCTCGCCGAAGCCGAGACCATTGCCGAGGCCGCCGCTAGGAGCGGGGTCAAGGTGATGGTGGACTTCCACAACCGCGTGAACCCCGCCGTCCACACCGCCCGGGAAACCATCGCCCAGGGCGAGATCGGCAAGCCGCTGCATGCTTCGGCCCGGCTCTCCAACACCGTATTCGTGCCCTTCGAGCTGTTGTCCTGGGCGAGCCGCTCCTCTGCCCTGTGGTTCCTCGGCAGCCATGCGGTCGATGCGCTCTGCTTCATGCTCGATGCCGAGGTCGTCAAGGTGCAGGCGATGATGCGCCGCGGCCACCTCGCCGCCCAGGGCGTCGACACCGCCGACGTTCATATCTCGCTCTTGGAATTCGACAATGGCGCCGTCGCCACTCTGGAGAACAGCTGGGTGCTGCCGCGCGACCTGCCGCTGGTCTTCGACTTCCGGGCCGAGATCGTCGGCGAGAAGGGCTCGCTGCAGCTCGACACCGCCCAGAACGGCGCCTTCCGCAAATATGCCGGCGCCGGCCTCAAGACCGCTGACCTGCTCGGAGTGACGCCCGCCGCGGGCGGGCGCATCGGCGGCTTCGTGATGGAGGCCATCGCCCGCTTCGTCGATGCCGTCACCACCGGTTCGCCTGTGCTGGCCGATGCCACCGATGGCCTCAAGGTCACCCGCGTGCTCGCGGCCATCGAACAGGCCGCCGCCAGCGGCAATGCCGTGACGCTGGCGAAGGGAGGGGTCTGATGGCGACATTGTCCTTCAAATCCGTCGGTAAACGCTTCCCCGATGGCACGCTGGCGCTCGCCAATGTCGATCTCGACATCAGGGATGGCGAATTCCTGGTGCTGGTCGGCCCTTCGGGATGCGGCAAGTCGACCTTGCTGCGCAGCGCCGCCGGCCTGGAGGACCTGTCGCAAGGCCAGGTGCTGATCGGCGGCCGCGACGTCACCAATGCCGATCCGGGCGACCGGGACGTCGCCATGGTCTTCCAGAATTATGCGCTCTACCCGCATATGGACGTCTACGAGAACATGGCCTTCGGCCTCGGGCAGCGCAAAGTGCCGCCGGCGGTGATCAAGGACAAGGTGGAAAAGGCCGCCCGCATCCTCGATCTCACCCATCTGCTCAAGCGCAAGCCCGGCGCCCTGTCCGGCGGCCAGCGCCAGCGTGTCGCGATGGGCCGTGCCATCGTGCGCGACCCACAATGCTTCCTGATGGACGAGCCGCTCTCCAATCTCGATGCCAAGCTGCGCGTGCAGATGCGCGCCGAACTCAAGCTGCTCAACGCGCAGCTCGGCGTCACCACGCTCTATGTCACCCACGATCAGGTCGAGGCGATGACCATGGGCGACCGCGTCGCCGTGCTGCGGCCGGTGGCGAAGGAGGGCGAAAGCAATCTCCAGCAATGCGCACCGCCGCGCGAACTCTATGAAAACCCGGTCAATCTGTTCGTCGCCGGCTTCATCGGCTCGCCGGCCATGAATTTCTTCACGGTGCGCCTCGGCGAGGAGGCCGGCACTGCCTTTGCCGCGATTGCCGGCACCTCGCTGCGCCTGCCTTTGCCGGCCGGACTGCTTCAAGCCAATGCAGGCCTCGCCGCCTTCAAGGGCCGCGACGTCATTCTCGGCCTGAGGCCCGAGAGCTTCCGCCTGCCCGTTGCCGCGGGCAAAGGCCTTTCCTGCGAAGTGCTGCTTACCGAGATGACCGGCGCCGACGCCTATGTCTTCTTCGACCTGCCCGCCGCCTCGTCGGTGGCAGGGACCGGGCGGCTTGCCACGGGGTCGGAAGCGGGCGCCGGCGCGGCCAACCGCATCACCGCGCGCGTCGAGCCGGCCCGGTTGCCCGAGCGCGGCGACCATATCGAGATCGGCGTCGACATGGGCCAGGCCCGCTTCTTCGCGCCTGATAGCGGACTGGCGCTGCGATAGGTTGGAAACGCGCTCCGTCATCCCCGGCGGGCCGTAGGCCCCGGGATGGGGATCCAGGGGCCAGCGCCGCCATGATTGCCCCTGGATTGCCTTCCCTCGCTTCGCTCGCCGGGAATGACAGCTTCAGGGAGGGTCGAGGGGCGGGATCAGTTCGGCAGCCGCCAGAAAGTCCACGAAGACTCGCAGCTTGGGAGACAAGTGTCGGCTGGACGGCCACATCACCTGGATACGGGTGGTCGTCTCGAGATAGTCGCCGAGAACGCTGACCAGCGTTCCCGCACGCAACTGCTCCCGGACAGCCAGATCGGGGACGCAGGCAAGGCCGAGCCCTTCCTCCGCCAGGGTGATCTGCGGCTCCAGCGTGTTCATCACCATGCTGACCGGCAGCTCGATATCCAGCCATTCGCCGTCGCGGCGCAGCGGCCATTTGTCCAGCTTGCCGCTGGTGCGGAAGCGATAGACCAGACAGGCATGGCGCGACAGGTCTTCGGGATGCTGCGGCAAGCCGGCCTGGCGGAAATAGCCGGGGGATCCGACGAGGGCCCTGCGATAGAAGCCGAGCGTGCGGCTCATCAGGCGGGAATCGGCCTGCTCCCCGGTGCGGATCACCGCATCGAAACCATCTTCGATCACGTCGACGAGCTGGTCGGAGAAGTCGAGCTCGAGCTCGATCAGGGGATAGAGCCGCCGGAATTCGGCCAGCTTCGACATGAAGCGCAGCCCCATCGAGGGCAGGCTGATGCGCAGCCTGCCCTGCGGGGCGGCCTGGTTGCGGGCAAGCTCGGTCTGCGCCGCCTCGAATTCGCCGAGGATGCGCCGGCAGCGTTCAAGGAAAAGCATGCCTTCCGCCGTCAAGGTGACGCTGCGGGTCGAGCGGTGAAACAGGCGCGTGCCCAGCCTGTCCTCCAGGCGCGCCACCGCCTTGCTGACCGCGGAAGGCGAGATGCCCAGCCGCCGTCCGGCATCGGTGAATCCGCCGGCATCGACCGCCTGCACGAAGGCATTGAGGGCGCCCAGACTGTCCATGAGGTCTCCCGCCTCGATTATTTGTGACATAAATGTCAGAAGTGTTTTGAACTATAGCCAGTTATTCGCCCTTACAAAAAGGGCTAAGGTCCTGCCCGTACGGCCGGCAAGTCGCCTCCTGTGGAGGGCCCCTTTCCATGGCCTTCCCTCGGGAGTTCTTGCAATGAGTTCGACTGTTTCGATCGGCGGCCCTTCGCCCGCCATCGATCGCCTGCCTGTCGGCGGCCTGCTGGCCCTCGCCATGGCCGGTTTCATCACCATTATGACGGAGGTGATGCCGGCGGGGCTGCTGCCGCAGATGGGCGGGAGCCTCGGCGTCTCCGACGCTGTCGCCGGCCAGTTGGTCACCACCTATGCGGCCGGTTCGCTGGTGACCGCCATTCCCTTGATGACGCTGACCCAAAGCCTGCCACGGCGCCTGCTGCTGCTCATCGCCATCATCGGCTTTGCCGCGCTCAATGCCGTCACGGCCATGTCCTCGAGCCTTTCCGTCACGCTGGTGGCCCGCTTCCTCGCCGGGGCCTGCGGCGGCCTGGTCTGGGCGCTGCTCACCGGCTATGCCGCCCGCATGGCCCCCTCCCGTCTCGCCGGCCGGGCTATCGCCCTCACCGGCATCGGTGCGCCACTGGCCTTTTCGCTCGGCGTGCCGGCCGGCACCTTCATCGGTACCCTGATCGGCTGGCGCCTCGCCTTCGGCCTGATGAGCGTGGTAGCCCTGCTGCTGGCCGGCTGGATCCTCGCCGTCCTTCCAGATTTCGCCGGCCGCCGCGGGGATCAGCGCCTGGCGCTGCGGCCCATCCTGACCCTGCCCGGCATCAGGCCGATCCTCGCCGTGATGGGGCTGTTCGTCGTCGCCCACAACCTGCTCTACACCTATATCGCGCCTTTCCTGGTGCTCTCCGGCCTGGCGGAGCGCGTGGATGTCGTGTTGCTGTGCTTCGGCCTCGCCGGGCTGGCGGGGCTGTGGGTGGTGGGCGCCTTGATCGACCGGCGCCTGCGCCTGATGGTGCTGGGCAATCTCGTCCTCTTCGGCGCCTGCGCGGTCGCTTTGGGCCTGTGGTCGACGTCTCCCGTCGTCGTGCTGGCCGCCACGGCCGTGTGGGGCATGGTCGCCGGCGGCATACCGACCCTGTTCCAGACTGCGTCGGTGCAGGCGGCCGGCGAGGCCGCCGATGTCGCGCAGGCCCTGTTCGTCACGGTCTGGAACAGTGCCGTTGCGGTGGCGGGCCTGGCCGGCGGCGCCCTGCTCGGATCTTTAGGCGCCACGGTGCTGCCCTGGGCGATGGCGTGCTTGCTGGCCTTGGCCTGGCTCACGGCCTGGCTTGCGCGGTCGTCGAGCTTTCCAAAGCCTCCTGCGATTTGACGAGCACGACAGGACCGCAAGGACGCGTTCCGTGCGGTGTTGCACAAATGAACGAGGCCGTTCGATTATGATCCCCGACGGCAGTGGGGGAACGACATGGCCAATTCAAGCGACACGATGACGGCGCAGGTACAGGATGGGCCACGGGGCATCGGCGGCTGGATGATCCTGCCCATCATCGGACTGATCGGAACCTTGGTGTTCACCATGATCAACCTCTATGGCGTCGTCACCGAATGGGAGGGGATGAAGGCCATCATCGCCGGCGAGAACCAGACGACAGCGGCCCTGAGACTGCCGGTGGCGGCATCGCTTCTTGGGGGCTTTGCCCTGAGCGGGCTCGCCGCCCTATGCCTCTACCGGATCTTCACCCATTCACCCAGCGTGCCCCGCCTGATGACAGCCTTCTACATTGGGTTGGTCGTGATCTCATTGGCGGAGCTGGGCGGGGATTCCTATATCTCGAACCTGACCAATACGCCGAGCGATCCGACCCATATCAAGGATCTCGTCCGGGCATTGATCGCTTCGGCGATCTGGATTCCTTATTTCCACCGCTCTCGCCGTGTCGCCAATACCTTCCGCACGCGGGATGCCGCCGTCGACCGCAAGATCGGTGAAATCTTCTGACCTCAGCCGATCCCGTCGTTCCAGCCCCATTCGTCGGCAAGGGCCAGGCATTCGCGCCAGGGAGCGACGGCGTCGCAGGTCGTCACGGACCGCAGCGAGGCCGCCGCGGCGGCGTGGGCGAGCGCCAGGCAGCGCCGGAGCTCCCAGCCTTCGTGGAAGCCGTAGAGAAAACCGGCAGCAAAGGCGTCGCCCGCGCCATTGGCACCGGCGATGGCCTGCTTGGGCACGCGAATGGAGGGCTGGGTAACGATATCGCCGTCCCGGGTCACGGCGACGGCGCCGGTCGGAAAATGCGCCGCCACCACCTGGCAATTGCCTGCCTCCAGGACCTTGCGTGCCGCCTTGATGCAGGCATCGACCACCGTGCGATCGTCCCGCACCGTCTCCTCCTCGCCGATCGCTCCCATCTCGGCATCGTTGACGACGAGGAGATCGAGATGGGGCAGCAACGGGCGAACCAGTTCGCGCAGTCGCGCCGGCGAAGCGGTGGCCAGTTCCAGATTGGTGATGAGGCCGGCCTGCCTCGCCATGCGCAGCACGGTCAGCCAGCCATTGGCGTCCCCGTTCCAGGGCGCGTCCATCTTCTTGTGCACGCCGGGCAGGCCGAGATGGAGGATGCGCCCTTTCGTGTCGGCGAAATCGAAATGCTCCGGCGTCATCAGCGAGGCCACACCCGGATTGAAGATATGGGTGCGCCGGCCGCTACGCTGGGAAGTATAGGCATCGGTGTGCAAGGTGCGGGCTTCCGGCGTCATCACCAGACGGCGGCGATCGATGCCATAGCGGTCGGCTTCGGCATGGAGCAGGCGGCCATCCTCGTCCTCGCCGATCAGCCCCTGCGTCTCCACCCAGATGTCCGGATCCAGGCGCTTGATATCGATGGCGAGGTTGCAGCCCGAACCGCCGCCGCGCGATTCCTCGTGCAGGATCTCGACGAGGCCATCCTCGCCCGGCCAATATTCAACCAGCTTGTTGCCGTCGACGCACCAGGTTCCCGCCGTGACGATCCCGGAACGCGCCGAGGCTGGACGCTCACCCTGCATTTCCTCTACCCGTCGAATGTCAGGCCGGCGGCAGGACGCTCTCACGACTCACCGACGGCCCGGAGTTTATTTGTAGCGAAAAGAAACAATCAATTGCCGCCTTTTGCAATGGCGCGATTGCCGCGGCCGAGCCATGCTTGATCGCCGCTGCACGCAGGCCGTGTCCGGCATGACTCTACCTTGGGTGGTATCGGAAGGCGAATACTTGCGGCGACTGAGGGCCTGCAGGCAACCGGCACCGTCTCCACTGCACGCAGAAGCTGTTGCCCAAGCAGGGCCTGGAATCATTCCGCCTGCTGCCCCTTCGTCCCTCGATGACAAACACGCCGTTTTATGCTATGATCTCAAGATCTTAGGCGGACATGCCTGCCAAGATGAACGCCACATGAACGGCGATGATAGCAAGAGTTCATCTGTTCTGGATTAATGGTTAACTTAAGGTAATTTCCAGGTGGAGAGGCCCTGCCGGCCCGGCTACGACGAAGGCCGGAACTCCCTCTCCGAGGAGTGTTCCATGTTTCGTAAATTGTTGGTGGCCGCGTTGGCGGCCCTTACCCTGAGCGCGGCGTCCATGACAGCGACCGCGCCGGCCGAAGCGCGCAGCAACGGCTATT
This sequence comes from Labrys sp. (in: a-proteobacteria), assembly GCF_047605565.1. Classification (NCBI taxonomy): domain Bacteria; kingdom Pseudomonadati; phylum Pseudomonadota; class Alphaproteobacteria; order Hyphomicrobiales; family Xanthobacteraceae; genus Labrys; species Labrys sp. (in: a-proteobacteria). The sequence goes on along the minus strand of NZ_JASGFM010000013.1, from coordinate 22,797 downwards.
TCTTTCCCCATCATGGCGGCGGCAACTGGGGCGGCGGTGGCCGCCACTGGGGCGGCGGCGGTTGGGGCGGGCGCCGTTGGGGCGGTGGCGGCTGGGGTGGCCGTCGTTGGGGTGGCGGCTGGGGTCATCGCCGCTGGTATGGCGGCGGCTACGGCCGGCGCTGGCGTGACGATGGCTGGGGCTGGGGCGCCGGTCTCGCGCTCGCTCCCCTGCTGATGACGCCGGGCCTCTATGGCGGTTATGGCGGCGGCTATTATGACGACGGCTATTATGATTATGCACCGGCCTGCCGCTGGCGGCGGGTGCGGGTCTACACCGATTATGGCTGGCGCATCCGTCGTCAGCGCGTCTGCTACCAATATTGACCTTCTTGGAGATCCGGGATCGTCCGCCGCTGCGGAACGATCCCGGATCGAACCGTCTTCCAGTGTCTCTCGTGACGAGCGGAGCTTAATAGAAGATCTCTATCGTTCGACGAAAATTGATGCTTGATCGCGTTGGAACGAGGGCACATTGTTCCTCTCTGGAACTAGTCGAAAGAGAGTGGCATGCCAGCCCACGAAGATTGGAATACCGCACGCGCGGCTGAACTCATCGCGGCAGGCCAGACGTTGGAAGGCCCGCTGCTGCCGATCCTCCACTCCTTTGTGGAAACCTTCGGCTATGTCCCCGAGCCGGCCGTCCCCATGGTGGCCGAAGCGCTCAATCTCTCCCGCGCCGAGGTGCATGGCGTGGTGACGTTCTACCATGATTTCCGCAGGGAACCCGCCGGCGAGCATGTCATCAAGCTCTGCCGTGCCGAGGCCTGCCAATCCGCCGGCTGCGAAGCCTTGGCGGATCACCTCGTCGAAAAGCTCGGTATCGAGTTCGGCGAGACAACGCCGGATGGACGCGTTACACTCGAACCGGTCTATTGCCTGGGCCTGTGCTCCATTTCCCCCGCCGCGATGATCGACGGCCGCCTGGTAGCCAGGCTCGATGCCAAGCGTCTCGACAAGGCCCTGGAAGAGGTGGTGCGATGACCATGCGCATCTACGTTCCACGCGATGCCGCCGCCATTGCCTGTGGCGCCGATGAACTCGCTGCAGCTCTCAAGGTTGCAGCGATCGCCCGCAAGCTCGATATCGAGATCATCCGTAACGGTTCGCGGGGCATGGCCTGGCTCGACCCGCTGGTGGAGCTGGTCACCCCTGAAGGCCGCATCGGCTACGGCCCGGCCGAGCCGGAAGACGCCGACAGCCTGATCGCCGCCTTCGCCGGCGACGGCGCCCATAAATTGCGGATAGGCAAGCCCGAAGACCAGCCTTTCCTCAAGCGTCAGACCCGCCTGACCTTCGCGCGCGTCGGCATCGTCGATCCGCGCGACCTCGACGACTACAAGGCCCATGGCGGCCTCAAGGGCCTGGAAAAGGCGATTGCCATCGGGCCATCGGCCATCGTGGACGAAGTCACCAAATCCGGCCTGCGTGGCCGCGGCGGCGCAGGCTTTCCGACCGGCATCAAGTGGAAGACGGTCGCCGACACTGCCGGGCCACAGAAATACATCGTCTGCAATGCCGACGAGGGCGACAGCGGCACCTTCGCCGACCGCATGCTGATGGAAGGCGACCCCTTCTGCCTGATCGAGGGCATGGCCATTGCCGGCGTCGCCACCGGTGCGACCAAGGGCTATGTCTATATCCGCTCCGAATATCCCCACGCCATCGCCGCCATGGATGCAGCCATCGAGAAGGCCCGCCGCGCCAATGTGCTCGGCAAGGGCATTCTCGGCTCGGCCCATGATTTCGACATGGAAACCCGCACCGGCGCCGGTGCCTATGTCTGCGGCGAGGAAACCTCGCTGCTGGAAAGCTTGGAAGGCAAGCGCGGTACGGTACGCGCCAAGCCGCCGCTGCCGGCCCATAAGGGCCTGTTCGGCAAGCCGACCGTGATCAACAACGTGCTCTCGCTCGCCACCGTGCCGATCATCCTGGCCGAGGGCGCCGAGCATTACCGCGATTTCGGCATGGGCCGTTCGCGCGGCACCATGCCGATCCAGCTCGCCGGCAATCTCAATTATGGCGGCCTGTTCGAGACCGCCTTCGGCATCACGCTGGGCGAACTCGTCGACGATATCGGCGGCGGCTGCTTCACCGGCCGTCCCGTGCGCGCCGTGCAGGTCGGCGGCCCCCTGGGCGCCTATTTCCCGCGCGAACTCTTCGACACGCCCTTCGACTACGAGGCCTTCGCAGCCAAGGACGGCCTGATCGGCCATGGCGGCATCGTGGTGTTCGACGATACCGTGGACATGCGCCGCCAGGCCCGTTTCGCCATGGAATTCTGCGCCATCGAAAGCTGCGGCAAGTGCACGCCCTGCCGCATCGGCGCTGTCCGGGGCAAGGAAACCATCGAGAAGATCATCGCCGGCAAGGATGTGACCCGCAACATCGCCGTGGTCGAAGATCTCTGCCAGACCATGAAGTTCGGCTCGCTCTGCGCCCTCGGCGGTTTCACGCCCTATCCGGTCCTCTCGGCCATCCGCCATTTCCCCGAAGATTTCCACGGCACGCCCCAGCGCATCGCCGCCGAATAATCGCCAAGGAGACAGTCAATGTCCCTCGTCCACGAAATCGACTACGGCACGCCGCTCTCCAAGTCGGAGAAGATGGTCACGCTGACCATCGACGGCCAGGAAATCACCGTGCCCGAGGGCACCTCGATCATGCGCGCCGCCATGGAGATGGGGACGCAGATCCCCAAGCTCTGTGCCACCGACATGATGGACGCCTGGGGCTCCTGCCGCATGTGTCTGGTCGAGATCGAAGGCCGCAACGGTACGCCGGCCTCCTGCACCACGCCGGTGGCGCCGGGCATCAAGGTGAAGACGCAGACCTCTCGCCTGGCCGAGATCCGCAAGGGCGTGATGGAGCTCTACATCTCCGACCATCCGCTCGACTGCCTGACCTGCGCCGCCAATGGCGATTGCGAATTGCAGGACATGGCGGGCGCGGTGGGCCTGCGCGAAGTACGCTACGGCTATGAGGGCGACAACCATCTCGGCCTCGACAAGGATACGTCCAACCCCTACTTCACCTTCGACACCTCAAAATGCATCGTCTGCTCGCGCTGCGTACGGGCCTGCGAGGAAGTCCAGGGCACCTTCGCGCTGACCATTTCCGGCCGCGGCTTCGAAAGCCGCGTGTCGCCGGGCATGGACGAGGCCTTCTTCGATTCCGAATGTGTCTCCTGCGGCGCCTGCGTGCAGGCCTGCCCGACGGCCACCCTCACCGAGAACAAGGTGATCGAGATCGGCCAGCCCGAGCATTCGGTGGTGACGACCTGTGCCTATTGCGGCGTCGGCTGCGCCTTCAAGGCCGAGATGCGCGGCGAGGAAGTCGTGCGCATGGTGCCCTACAAGGACGGCAAGGCCAATCGCGGCCATAGCTGCGTCAAGGGCCGCTTCGCCTGGGGTTACGCCACTCACAAGGAGCGCATCCTCAAGCCGATGATCCGCTCCAAGATCACCGATCCCTGGAAGGAAGTGAGCTGGGAAGAAGCGATCGCCTACACCGCTTCCGAGTTCAAGCGCATCCAGGCCAAGCACGGCAAGGCCTCGATCGGCGGCATCACCTCCTCGCGCTGCACCAATGAAGAGACCTATCTTGTCCAGAAGCTGATCCGCGGTGGCTTCGGCAACAACAATGTCGATACCTGCGCCCGCGTCTGCCATTCGCCGACCGGCTACGGCCTTGGCCAGACCTTCGGCACCTCCGCCGGCACGCAGGATTTCGATTCGGTCGAGGACAGCGACGTCATCGTCGTCATCGGCGCCAATCCGACGGACGGCCACCCGGTCTTCGGCTCGCGCATGAAGAAGCGCCTGCGCGAAGGGGCCCGCCTGATCGTCATCGATCCGCGCAAGACCGACATCGTACGCACGCCGCATGTCGAAGCCGATTACCATCTGCCCCTGCTGCCGGGCACCAATGTCGCCATTGTGACGGCGCTGGCCCATGTCATCGTCACCGAGGGCCTGGTCGCCGAGGATTATGTGCGCGAGCGCTGCGACTGGGACGAGTTCCAGAACTGGGCCGCCTTCGTCGCCGATCCCCGGCATTCGCCGGAAGCAGTGGAGAAATATACCGGCGTGCCGGCCGAACTGGTGCGCGGCGCCGCTCGCCTCTACGCCACCGGCGGCAATGGCGCCATCTATTACGGCCTCGGCGTCACCGAGCACAGCCAGGGCTCGACCACGGTGATGGCGATCGCCAACCTCGCCATGGCCACCGGCAATATCGGGCGCCGCGGCGTCGGCGTGAACCCGCTGCGCGGCCAGAACAACGTGCAGGGCTCTTGCGACATGGGCTCGTTCCCCCATGAATTGCCCGGCTATCGCCACATCGCCGGCGATGAAGTGCGCCACATGTTCGAGGAATTCTGGGGCGTGCACCTGGAAAAGGAACCGGGCCTGCGCATTCCCAACATGCTCGACGCCGCCGTCGAGGGTTCGTTCCTCGGCCTCTATGTGCAGGGCGAGGACATCGTGCAGTCCGATCCGGACACCAAGCATGTCACGGCGGGCTTGGCCGCCATGGAGTGCGTCGTCGTGCAGGATCTCTTCCTGAACGAGACCGCCAACTACGCCCATGTCTTCCTGCCCGGCTCCTCCTTCCTGGAGAAGGACGGCACCTTCACCAATGCCGAGCGCCGCATCCAGCGTGTGCGCAAGGTGATGGCCCCCAAGGCCGGCTATGCCGACTGGGAGGTCACGCTGCTGATCGCCGAAGCCATGGACTTCCCCATGCCCTACGAGCATCCCTCGCAGATCATGGACGAGATCGCGCGGCTCACACCCTCCTTCGCCGGCGTCTCCTACGAGAAGCTGGAGCAGGACGGCTCGGTGCAGTGGCCCTGCAACGACAAGGCGCCCGAGGGTACGCCGATCATGCATATCGACCATTTCGTCCGCGGCAAAGGCCGCTTCATGGTTACCGAATACATCCCGACCGACGAGCGCACCGGGGCACGCTTCCCGCTGCTGCTCACCACCGGCCGCATCCTGTCGCAGTACAATGTCGGCGCGCAGACCCGGCGTACCGAAAACTCGATGTGGCACGAGGAGGATGTGCTGGAAATCCATCCGCACGACGCCGAGCAGCGTGGCATTCGCGAGCATGACTGGGTGCGCCTGGAAAGCCGCTCTGGTTCGACCTCGCTGCGAGCCACCATCACCGATCGCGTGGCGCCGGGTGTGGTCTACACCACCTTCCACCATCCCTCGACGCAGGCCAACGTCATCACCACCGACTTCTCGGACTGGGCGACCAATTGCCCCGAATACAAGGTGACGGCGGTTCAGGTCATGCCTTCCAACGGCCCGTCGCAATGGCAGGAGGAATATGAGGCGATGGCGAAGAATTCGCGTCGCATCGCGGCGGAGTGAGGACAGCACCCTTCTCCCCTTGCGGGAGAAGGTCCCGGCAGGGGGATGAGGGGTCTCGTGACCTATGCAGATCATATTGCTGAAATCAGGGGTTGAGAGGTTGATCCAACCCCTCATCCGGCTTTCGGCCACCTTCTCCCACAGGGGGAGAAGGAGAAGAACACCATGACCGATCCCGTCCGCACCATCTCCCGCTTTGCCTGGCGTGACGGCATGTTCACGCCAGGCGAGCGCATGGTTCCCGAGGAGATGGCGATCTCGCTGGTCTATGATGGCGGTTCCCATGCCGTGATGATGGGAAGCCCTGTCGATCTCGAGGACTTCGCCTACGGCTTCTCCCTCACCGAAGGCATCATTGCCTCGCTCGACGACGTCACCGAGTTCGAACGCGTCGATTACGAGGAAGGTGTCGAACTTCGTATGTGGCTGAAGGGCGATCGAGGCGCCGCGCTCGCCGCCCGTCGGCGCATGCTGGCCGGGCCCACGGGCTGCGGCCTGTGCGGCATCGACAGCCTGACCGAGGCGGTGCGCAAGCCGCAGCCGGTCGCCGGTGACCTCAAGCTGTCACCCGCCGATATCGAAACCGCCCTCGCTTCACTCGCGCCCGCCCAGATACTGAACCACCAGACCCGCGCCGTGCACGCTGCAGCCTTCTGGACCAAAGCCGACGGCCTCGTCGCCCTGCGCGAGGATGTCGGCCGGCACAATGCGCTCGACAAGCTCGCCGGCGCGCTGGCCCGGCGTTCCATCGCTCCCGCACCGCAAGGCCTGCCGGGCATCGTCGTCCTCACCAGCCGGATCTCGGTGGAAATGGTGCAGAAATCGGCCGCGATGGGTGCCTCCATCGTGGTGGCGGTCTCCGCCCCCACGGCCCTCGCCATCCGCACTGCCGAGGAGGCCGGCATCACGCTGGTCGGCATCGCCCGCTCCGACGGCTTCGAGATCTTCACCCATCCCCACCGTATCGTTCCGGAGAAACTCGCCCATGTCGCATGATGAAGCCGCGCATGAGGGCCACGCACATGACCCCTCCGCCAAGCTGGTGAGGATGGCCAACCAGATCGGCCTGTTCTTCGCGTCCCAGCGCGAGGAAGTGCGGGTGCCCGGCATCGCCGAGCATATCCGCAAATTCTGGGAACCCCGCATGCGCAACCAGATCTTCGAACATCTGGATGCCGGCGGCGAGGGCATCGATCCCCTGGTCAGGAAGGCCCTGGAGAGCTTGCGCGAGAAGGCGTGAATTCCGGGATCGCAGGCATCCAGGGGATTTCCATGCCCGACACCCTCTTCGACTGGGACAAGATCGAGCCTCGCACGGTCATTCCGGGCTTCCACGGTCGCTTCATGCATTCGGGCTCGATGACCTTCGTGCTCTGGCAGATCGATGCCGGTGCCACGTTGCCCCTGCATTCCCATCCGCATGAACAGGTGGTGCATCAGTTCGAAGGCGAGCTGGAAGTCACCGTCGACGGCCTTACCACGGTGCTAAAGCCGGGCATGGTCGCCGTGGTGCCACCCAACGCCCCGCATTCCGGCCGGGCCCTGACGGCCTGCCGGACGATGGACGTCTTCCATCCCCTGCGCGAGGACTATCGCACGGGCGCCCCCAGCGTGCTGCAGCAGGCGATGCCGGACTAATCGGAGCCCGCTCGCCCGCTCGCTGCGTCCCTCGGCTTTTTTTGCAGGATTCCCGGCCGGAAAACGGCAAAAATTCGCCTTTTGCCTTGCTCCGCCCCTTCCATCTTGATATGGAACCGCCCATCTGACGCTCAGCCGTCATTGCAGATGTGACGGGCGTTCGAAAAATAGACCAGAAAGACGTTTCCGCCTTGCGGGCCTTGCGCCGGCCGGGTGTGTTTTTTCTCAAAACACTCCGCCTGTGGCTGCTCCAGCAGCCCTGCCGCTTTCCGGAAACGATGATCAACACCAACCGCCGGCGCCAGGAAAACATATGTCCGTACAGGAAAACGTGCTGCGTGAAGATTTCGCCGCGATGCTCGACGAAGCATTCGGCACCGGCGATATGGCCGAAGGTTCGGTCGTCAAGGGTATCGTCGTCGCCATCGAGAAGGACCTCGCGGTCATCGATGTCGGCCTCAAGACCGAAGGCCGCGTAGCTCTGAAGGAATTCAACGGCCCGGGCCGCGACAGCGCGCTCAAGGTCGGCGACGAGGTCGAGGTCTATCTCGAGCGCATCGAAAATGCGCTGGGCGAAGCCGTCATCTCGCGTGACAAGGCTCGCCGCGAAGAAAGCTGGATCAAGCTGGAGAAGTCGTTCGAGGCCAATGAAAAGGTCGACGGCGTCATCTTCAACCAGGTCAAGGGTGGTTTCACCGTCGATCTCGACGGCGCCGTGGCCTTCCTGCCGCGCAGCCAGGTCGACATCCGTCCGATCCGCGACGTCACCCCGCTGATGAACGTTCCGCAGCCCTTCCAGATCCTCAAGATGGATCGCCGCCGCGGCAACATCGTCGTCTCCCGCCGCACGGTCCTCGAAGAGAGCCGCGCCGAGCAGCGTCACGAGATCGTCCAGAACCTCGAAGAGGGTCAGGTGGTCGACGGCGTGGTCAAGAACATCACCGATTACGGTGCGTTCGTTGACCTGGGCGGCATCGACGGCCTCCTGCATGTCACCGACATTGCATGGCGCCGCGTGAACCATCCGACGGAGCTTCTGACCATCGGCCAGCAGGTCAAGGTCAAGATCATCAAGATCAACCACGAGACGCACCGCATCTCGCTGGGCATGAAGCAGCTCCAGGCCGATCCGTGGCTGGGCATCGACGCCAAGTACCCGCTGCAGGCCAAGTTCACCGGCCGCGTGACCAACATCACGGACTACGGCGCGTTCGTGGAACTGGAGCCGGGCATCGAAGGCCTGATCCACGTTTCCGAAATGTCGTGGACCAAGAAGAACGTCCACCCCGGCAAGATCGTTTCCACCTCGCAGGAAGTGGAAGTGCAGATCCTCGAGGTCGACCCGATCAAGCGTCGCATCTCGCTCGGCCTCAAGCAGACCCTTTCCAACCCCTGGGAAGATTTTGCCGACAAGCACCCGAACGGCTCGGTGGTCGAAGGCGAAGTCAAGAACAAGACCGAGTTCGGCCTGTTCATTGGCCTCGACGGCGATGTGGACGGCATGGTCCATCTCTCCGACCTCGACTGGAACCGTCCGGGCGAGCAGGTCATCGACGACTTCCGCAAGGGCGACATGGTCAAGGCCGTGGTGCTCGACGTGGACGTCGAGAAGGAGCGCATCTCGCTGGGCATCAAGCAGCTTGCGGGTGACCCCTTCGTCGATGCCGGCGAACTGAAGAAGAACCAGGTCGTCACCTGCGAAGTCACCGACGTCAAGGAAGGTGGCATCGACGTCAAGATCACCGGCACCGACCTCACGGCCTTCATCCGCCGTGGCGATCTGGCCCGCGATCGCGCCGATCAGCGCCCCGAGCGCTTCGCTGCCGGCGAAAAGGTTGACGCCCGCGTCATCCAGTTCGACCGCAAGGCCCGCAAGGTCCAGGTCTCGATCAAGGCTCTGGAAATGGCCGAAGAGAAGGAAGCGATTGCCGCTTACGGTTCTTCGGACGCCGGCGCCTCGCTCGGCGACATTCTCGGCGCCGCCCTGCGCGCCCGCACCGAGAAGAAGTAAGCCCGGGACCGCCGGCTTTCAGCCGGCTCTTGGAGCCATCACGATTGCAGAAAGGGCGCGACCTTCAGGGTTCGCGCCCTTTCTTTTCAGGCCCCCCGCCAACATCGGAGGCCCATGCCGGTCTGAAGACCGGCACACCGGGAAAGGCGCGTCAAACTGGTGTGCCGGTCTTCGGACCGCAGCACCGTCGGCGAAGAAAAGATTGCATGGGCCGACCTGACACCGCTCGGCCGAAAGCTGTTCGGGCAGCAAAATTGGTACCAGCGATACACAGGCAAGATTTCGCGTTGGACCGTTCCAGCTTAATAATCTTTCCAAAAAGGGCGCCTAAACGGGTGCCCTTGCTTGTTTGGTGAATTTTTCCCCTTTCCGGCGCATGAGCATCTTGCATTGCCGCAGCGTTTGGTTGATCGGTTGTGCCTTACAAGCCCCGAATGGCCGTCACCCGGCGGGAAATTCGCGAGCAAGGGGGAAACAACCACATGCGTATCAATCGTTTGACACTCGTAGCCGGCGTGGCACTCGCCCTCCTCGGCAGCGTCGCCTTTGCTGCCGACAAGAAGACCGTGGCCGTCACCTCGATCGTCGAGCATCCGGCCCTCAATGCCGCCCGTGACGGTGTCAAGAAGGCGCTGGAGGATGCCGGCTACAAGGATGGCGATACCCTCAACTTCCAGTTCGAGACGGCGCAGGGCAGCCCGGCGACTGCCGCGCAGATCGCACAGAAATATGTCGGCGAGAAAGCGGACGTGATCGTCGGCATCGCCACGCCGTCGGCCCAGGCCGCCTTGGCCGCCACCAAGGACATTCCGATCGTGTTCACCGCCGTGACCGATCCCGTCGCCGCCCAGCTCGTCAAGGATCCGGCCAAGCCCGAGGGCAACGTCACCGGTGTGACCGATGCGACCCCGATGCCCGACCAGCTCAAGCTGATCCAGGCGATCGCCCCCAACGCCAAGAAGATCGGCTTCATCTACAATCCGGGCGAGGCCAATTCGGTCGTGCAGCTCGAGAATATGAAAAAGGCAACCGCCGCCCTCGGCTTCGAGACGATCGAGGCACCGGCCACCAAGTCGGCCGATGTCGGCGCCGCGGCGCAGAGCCTGATCGGCAAGGCCGACGCCATCTTCGTGCCCACCGACAATCTCGTGGTCTCGGCCCTGGAAGCGGTGATCACGGTCGGTACAGAAAACAAGATCCCCGTCTTCTCCGGTGACACCAACGGCGTCGAGCGCGGCGCGGTGGCTTCCATCGGCGTCGACTATTTCAAGTCCGGCGTCCTGGCCGGCGAGATGGTGGTGCGTATCCTCAAGGGCGAAAAGCCCAGCGCCATTCCCGTCGCCGTTCCCTCCGCCACCGACCTCTTCCTCAACCAGAAGACCGCCGGTCCGATGGGTGTGACGCTGCCTGCCGATCTGGTCGCCAAGGCCAAGACGGTCGTCAAGTGACTGCCGTCAAGTAATCCGGATCCGTATAACCGGAAAAGCGGCCGCGCCACGCGCGGCCGCCCTCGTAAGATCAACCCATTCCGAGCACGCCGCGCCATGATCCCCCTCCGCTCCCTCGGCCTTGCCGCCGCTCTTCTCGCCAGCCTGGCCCAAGGCAGCCTGATCCAGGCGGCCGCTGCCGCGGACAAGCCCGTGGTCGCCATCACCGCCATTGTCGAGCATCCCTCGCTCAACGCCATCCGCGAGGGCGTGAAGGCCGGCCTCAAGGACAAGGGTTACGCCGAGGGTGAGGCCATCACCGTCCTCTACGAATCCGCCCAGGGCAACCCGGCGACAGCAGCCCAGATCGCCCAGAAATTCGTCGGAGAGGCCCCGGCCGTGATCGTGCCGATCACCACGCCCTCCTCCCAGGCCGTCGCCGCGGCGACCAAGGACATCCCCGTCGTCTTCGCCGCGGTCACCGATCCGCTCGGCGCTCAATTGATCAAGGCCCTCGACAAGCCCGGTGGCAACATCACCGGCGTCAGCGACTTTCCGCCGGCTGCCGGCCAGCTCGACCTCATCAAGGAAGTCCTGCCCAAGGCCAAAGTCGTGGGCGTCGTTTACAATTCCGGCGAGGTCAACAGCCTGTCGGTGATCGAGGCCCTGCGCAAGCTGGCGGGTGAACGCGGCTTCGAGATCCTGCCCTCGCCGGCCACCAAATCCTCCGACGTTGGTTCGGCTGCCCAGAATCTGGTGGGCAAGGCCGATGCGATCTACATCCCTAACGACAATCTGGTGGTGTCGGCGCTGGAATCGGTGCTGCAGGTCGGCTTCGACAGCCGCCTTCCGGTGTTCGCCAGCGATCCCGACAGCGTCGGACGCGGCGCGGTCGCCGCCCTCGGCCTCGACCAGTTCGAGATCGGCCGCCAGGCCGGCCATGTCGCGGCCCGTATCCTCAAGGGCGAGAAACCGGGCGACATCCCGGTCGAGAACTCCAAGGGCGTCAGCCTGGTCGTCAACTCCAAGGCAGCCGAGAAGATGGGAGCGCCCCTGCCGCAAGCCGTATTGGCTCGTGCCAAGGACGTCGCAAAGTAGTATCCGCGGGCGGTAGTGATTGACTCATGCATCATTGCGAGCGTAGCGAAGCAATCCACACATCCGCGTACAACGCATTCCGGTCCTGGATTGCTTCGCTACGCTCGCAATGACGCCCGATCGGTCGAGCACCAGGGCCGTCGCAATTCACCCGTGACCCGCTATTCCGTTGGGATTGATGCATGAGCCTTTTCGCTTTTATCGGTTCGATTGAAATCGGCCTGATCTATGCGCTGATCGCGCTGGGCGTGTTTTTGTCGTTCCGGGTGCTCGACTTTCCCGACCTGACGGTTGACGGTTCCTACCCCCTGGGCGCCGCGACGGCCGCCGCCGCCATCGTCGCCGGCCTCGATCCCTTCTCGGCCACGGCGCTCGCCATCGTCGCCGGCGCCTTGGCCGGGGCGATGACGGCCTGGCTCAACATCCGCTTCCGCATCCTGCAATTGCTGGCCAGCATCCTGACCATGACGGCGCTCTACTCGATCAATCTGCGCATCATGGGCAAGCCCAACGTTCCCCTGCTCAACCAGGAGACTTTGGTAACCTGGACGCGCGACCATCTGACGGCGATCCTGGGCTGGGCTCCGCCCTCCTATCAGCTCAAGGTCTGGATGCTCGGCGTGATCGTGCTGGTCGTCTGGGCGCTGCTCAGCTGGTTTCTCAATTCCGAATTCGGCCTCGCCATGCGGGCGACCGGCGCCAATCCGCGCATGGCGCGGGCGCAGGGCGTCTCCACCCAGCTGCACAATTATGTCGGCATGGCGATCTCCAACGCCCTCGTCGCCCTCGCCGGCGCCCTGTTCGCCCAGACCAGCGGCTTTGCCGACATCACGCTCGGCACCGGCACCATCGTCGGCGGCCTCGCTGCGGTGATCCTCGGCGAAACCCTGTTCCGTACCCGCTCGATCGCCTGGCTGCTGGTCGCCTGCATCGTCGGCGCCATCCTCTATCGCCTCGCCATCGCGCTGGCGCTCAATTCCGAGTGGTCGCGCACCATCGGGCTCAATTCGAGCGATCAGAACCTGGTGACCTCGGTGCTGGTCGGCCTGGCGCTGATCCTGCCGAGCCAGTTCCCCCGCCTGCGCGCGATCTTCTCGCCCGCGCCGAAATCAGCGTCCAAGTAAGGAGGCGGCGATGATCGAGATCAAGGACATCCACGTCACCTTCGGCCGCGGAACGCCGCTGGAAAACCGGGCGCTGCGGGGACTTTCGCTGACCATCCCGACCGGCCAGTTCGTCACCGTGATCGGCTCCAACGGCGCCGGCAAATCCACGCTGCTCAACGTCCTGAGCGGCGATGCCCAGGCCGAGCGCGGCCGCATCGTCATCGAGGGCGTCGACGTGCAGCGCTGGCCGACGCCGCGCCGCGCCAGCTTGATCGCACGCGTGTTCCAGGATCCGATGGCCGGCACCTGCGAGAGGCTGTCGATCGAGGAGAACATGGCACTCGCCTTCGCGCGTGGCCGCTCGCGCGGTCTCGGCGCTTCGCTGAGCGGAAGCCGCCGCGCGGTGTTCCGCGACAAGCTTTCCGTGCTCGGCCTCGGCCTGGAAAATCGCCTCGGCGATTCCATGGGCCTGCTCTCCGGCGGTCAGCGTCAGGCTGTCAGCCTCTTGATGGCGACGCTGACAGGCATGAAGATCCTGCTCCTCGACGAGCATACGGCGGCGCTCGATCCGCGCACCGCCGACTTCGTGCTGGAACTCACCCGCAAGATCGTCGAGGAACAGCAGCTCACCGCGCTGATGGTGACCCATTCGATGCGCCACGCGCTCGATTACGGTACCCGCACGGTGATGCTGCATGAAGGCCAGGTCGCCTTCGATCTCGACGCCGAGCATCGCAAGGGCCTCGATGTCCCAGATCTGCTGAAACTGTTCAGCAAGGTACGCGGCGAACAGCTCGACGACGACAGCCTGCTGCTGGGCTGAGGCTCGCCCTCAGGGGATCAGGACAACCTTCCCCATACTCCGGCGCGACTGCACGCTCTCATGCGCCTCGGCGGCCTGGGCCAGCGGGAAGCGGCCACCGATCGTGACCTCGAGCGAGCCCGCCGCGGCCTGGGCGAAGAGGTCGCCGAGATCGGCACGCAGCGTATCGGGCGCCAGCAGGGGCAGCAGGGCGAAACCTTTCACGGATTGGTTGCGTCCGAGCAGGGCTTCGATCTCCGGCCGGCCGAGTTCGAACCGTCCCATGGCTGTGCAGACGAGTTCGCCGCTTGGAGCGAGCGCTTCCAGGCAGGCACCGGTCTGCGCCCCGCCGACAAGGTCATAGACGATGTCGACGCCACCTCCCTGCGTCGCCGCCAGCACCTGGTCGACCCAGCCGGCGCTGCGATAATCGACGCCGGCATCGGCACCGAGGGATCGGGCAAGATCGAGCTTCTCCGGCGAACCGGCGGCAGCGATCACCTGCCGCGCACCAGCATTGCGGGCGAGTTGGACGAGCAGCGATCCCACCCCGCCGGTCGCGGCGTTGACCAGGATCGACTTGCCCCGTGGCGGGCTGCGGCGAAGAAGGTGCAGGGCCGTCAATCCCTGCACCATCAGGGCGGTTGCCGCCTCGAACGACAAGTCTTCGGGAAGCGGCACCAGCGAGGCGGCGTCGGCCAGGGCGAACTGCGCATAGCCGCCGGCCCGGCCCATGGCGAAGAGCGGCGCGGCCACGCGCGTACCGGGCGCCGGCCCCGCAGCGCTCGGGCCGAGGGCCTCGACGACGCCAGCCACCTCGACACCCATCACCATCGGCAGTCCGGGTGTCACGGCATAGCGATCCTGGCGCATCAGCACCTCGAAATAGTTCACGCCCGCTGCCTGCATGCGGATCAGCGCCTCGCCCTTGCCAGGAGCGGGGACGGACAGTTCGACGGGCTCGAGGACGTCGGGAGCGCCGAAGCGGCTCAAACGAATGGCTTGCATGGGATCACCGGATGCTGGTCTCGAATGCCCCGGTTCTGTGCTATTCTCCTTCTCGTCTCTACACACTCTTTCGTGCCATACAGACCCGAAGGTAACCATGACGGAGCTGATCAAGCGCCTGCCTATGCTGCCGGTCGAGCGGGCCCTCAAGGTGATCTCGGGCCGCTGGAAGGCGGTGATCCTCTATTACCTGTTGGACAGCCCCAAGCGCCTTTCTGAGCTGAAGCGGCTGGTGCCCGAGATCAGCCAGAAGGTGCTGATCCAGCAATTGCGCGAGATGGAAGAGCACGGCCTCGTCCATCGCGAGATCTTCCGGCAGGTTCCGCCGCGCGTCGACTATTCGGCGACCCCGCTCGGCCAGAGCCTCGAACCGGTGCTGCTGGCCCTGTGCGACTGGGGCCAGCGACACGCCGCCGAACTCGACGAGCTCGACCAGACACGCGATTGCATCATCAGGCCGGTGAGGGAGGTAGGAGCGGCTTAGATGGAGCCTCTCCCCTCGTCCGGCTGCCGCCACCCAAGGCACTTCCATAGGAAAGTGCCGGGTCCCGCAAGAGGAGAAGGGAGCTTATTGGGCTCTGGATGCGGCACCTTAAGACCCTCCGGTTGAACTCGACTTGAACCACCCGAGTCCCTTCTCCCCTTGCGGGAGAAGGTGGCGGCAGCCGGATGAGGGGTATCGCACCGCGTATGGAATCACCCCACAATCACCTGCACGGCCTCTTCCAGCCGCTCTGCCGGCAATTCCGAGATCGCGGCCGTCGCGGTCCAGACCAGGGCGACCCGCACCTCCTTGCCCGGATAGAGCCGCAGCATCAGGTGCCGGTAGAGCCCGAGCTGGCCGAGATAGGCCTGCGGCACCGCGTCGAGCCCCCGCGGCGGCTGGCGGTTGGTCTTGAAGTCGACGATCCAGACCGTGTCCGACCCGACGGCCAGTCGGTCGATCCGCCCGGACACGGCATAGTCGGCCCGGCCCGGCCTGATGATGCGGCCTGCAAGGGCAACCTCGGCGCGGCTACCGGGTGCAAAGAGCGGTGCGAGATCAGGCAGGGCCAGCACCGCCAGGGCCTCCTCGGCCCAGGCCTGGTGGTCCTCCGGCCATTGCGCTGCCGCCCGGCCGAGGAAGGCGAGGGCCTGGTCGCGACGTACCGACGCCTCGATATCGGGCAGATATTGCAGCAAAGCGTGGATCAGCGCCCCACGCCGCAGGGTGCGGGGATCGGCCGGCAAGGCTCCCGCCACCCCGGCCAACTCTTCGGGATGCTCCGTCTCGGACGGGCTGAGAGCGACCTCCTCGGCCCGCTCCGCCACCGCCTTCTGGCGCAGCCAGGCCGGGGCCGGTACCGCCGCTTCCTCATCCCTTGCCGGCCGGCCTTCGACCGCACGCCGCGGCGTCGGCTCATAAACCAGCCTCTCACCTTCGCCATCGGGTTCGATCCTGGCGCCCGCCGCACGCAGGGCCTCGGCGATCATGTCGTACCAGTTGCCCGGCCGCCGCGCGGTGGCGCCCTCGAAGCCGGCAATGACCAGCCGGTCCTCGGCCCGCGTCAGGGCGACATAGAGCAGGCGGCGGTGCTCGGCCTCGTTCTCGGCCCGGATCGCATCGCGGGCGGCGGCGACCGGCGCCGGGTCCGCAGTCTTGCTGGGCGACCAGACCGGGATCTCGCTACCCGCAGGCTTTCCCGGCGCCTGCAGGAAAAACAGCTTGGGATCGTGCCGGCCGTCCGGCGCGCTGCAGGTGTCGGCCAGGATGACAACGCGCGCCTCCAACCCCTTTGAACCATGCACCGTCATCACGCGCACTTCGCCGCGCGCCACGTCCATGTCGCGCTTGATCTCGGCCTTGGCCTCGGCGAGCCAGGCGAGGAAGCCCTGCAGGCTGGCCGTGTTGGCCCGCTCATAATCGCCGGCCACGCGCAGGAATTCGTCCAGCGCATCGGCGGCCTCCGCGCCGAAGCGGGCGAGCATGATGCGCCGGCCGCCATCACGCGCCAGGATGTCGGCGAAAAAGGCGAAGGGCGTCTTGCCGGCCGCCTCCGCGCGCCAGGCCGCGAGGCGGCCAAAGGCGGCGGCGAAGCGCTCATCCTCCCGCGACGCTTCGCCCAGGGCGGTCCAGAGCGTGCCCTTGCGGCCCGGCGCCAGGCGGATGAGATCCTCGTCGTCGAGCCCGATCAGCGGGGTCTTGAGCACCGTCGCCAGTGTCAGGTCGTCGGCCGGCAGCAGCACGAAACGGGCGAGCGCCATCAGGTCCATCACGGCGATATGGTCCGTCAGCACGATGCGGTCGGCGCCGGCCACCGGCACGCCGGCGAATTTCAGGGCGCGTATCACCGCCTCGAACAGGGCGTTGCGGCTGCGCACCAGCACCATGACGTCGCCGGCATCGTAGCTCGCGCCCGTTGCGGGATCGCCTTCGCGGATCAGGCTCGCGACCTCGGCGGCGATCTTGCGGGCCAGCCGTACCACCGGGCTGGTGACGGGCGTCTCGTCGAACGGCGCGTCCCAGGCGGTGATCTCGGCCGCCGGTTGCGGCTTTTCCACCGGCCAGACCTCGACGCGGCCGGGATCGAGGGCCCGCACGGTCTCATGCACGGTGGCGACGTCGTCCGAAGACAGGCCGCGGCGATTGTCGGCGGCGGCGAAGACATGGTCGACCGCCCTGAGGATGTCGGGCGTCGAGCGGAAGGACTGCTTGAGCTCGATCGCCTCGAAACGCTCCTCGGCTTCATCCACCTTGCGTCGGAAATGGCTGCGCATGCGGGCGAATTCCGCCGGCGCGGCGCCCTGGAACGAGAAGATCGACTGCTTCTCGTCTCCCACCGCGAAGATGGTGCGCCGTTCGCTGCGCGCGCCTGTGACAGAGGTGAGCTCTTCTGCCAGTTTGGCGATGATATGCCATTGGGCAGGGCTGGTATCCTGAGCCTCGTCGACCAGGATATGGTCGATGCCGCGATCGAGCTTGTAGTGTACCCATGCTGATTCAGCCCTACCAAGAAGCTCGGCTGTTTTCTGCACGAGATCGTCGAAATCGAGCGCCGCCCGCATGACTTTGCCGGCTTTGTAGCGACCGAGCAGGGCGGCAGCGACAGTGATCAGCGCCTCGCTGCGCTCATAGGCCGAGGCCGCCTTGCGCCGCAGCAGCAGCCCGGCGATGCGCTCCAGCTCGGCAAGGAGCTGCTCGGCATAGGCGGGGTAGTCCTTGGCGAAATCCTTGACCAGGAAGGCATTGGCCGAGCGCGCCTCGCCGGCACCGGTGAGGTAGATAGCGCGCCAGGCCTCGGCACGCCGTGCCGGCGCCGCCGCGATGGCAGCGCCGAGCCTGTCGGCCAGATCGAGGATGCGCTTGCCGTCATAGTCCCGCATAGCGGCCTCGATCGCCGCCCATTCGCTGAAGGGGATCGAGGCCTCGTCGATCTCGGCCTCGATCGCGGCGACGCTTTCGCCCTCCGCCAGTTCGAGCAGGCCGCGCAACTGGTCGAGGGCGTCCGCGGCGCCCTTCTCGCCCAGGAAGGGACGCAGCGCTTCGCGCTCGAAGGTGATCTCGGCGAGCAGCCCGTCGAAGGCGCCCTCGCCGGTATCCTCCAGGAGGCGCGCCATAGCGCGGCCGAGCCCGCCTTCGGGATGCGCGTTCGCCTCCAGGATCAGGCTGGTGCGGGCCGTGTCGAGCAATTCGCGCGCGGCCCTGTCGTCCAGCACCGAGAACTGTGCGGGGACATTGGCCTCGAAGGGGAAGAGGTGCAGCACACGCTCGCAGAAGGCATGGATGGTGAGGATCTTCAGGCCGCCGGGCGTCTCGATCGCCGCCGCGAAGAGCTGGCGTGCGCGCTTGAGGCCGGCTGCGTCAGGTTTGAAGCCGGTGATGCCCTCGATCGCGGCGACCAGCTTGCCCTCCTCCTCGACGGCCCATTGGCCGAGCGTGGCGAAGATGCGGTTCTGCATGTTCGCTGCGGCGGCCTTGGTGAAGGTGAGGCAGAGGATGGCGGAGGCATCGACCCCGGCGAGCAAAAGGCGGATGACACGCCGCGTCAGCACGGTGGTCTTGCCCGATCCGGCATTGGCCGACACCCAGGCCGACAGCGAGGGGTCGGAGGCCAGGCGCTGGTTGTGAACCGTATCGGCGGAAGGCTTGCGCGGGGTCATGCTTCCTCCGCGCTGACGGACCATTCGCGCACCCGGGCGAGATGGTCGTAATCGCCATAGCGCCGCCCCTTGAACATCGGGTGCAGCAGCGAGGCGTAGGGCGTCTCCTCATTCTCGAAGCGGTCGATCAACGCCTTGAGCCGTTCGAGGCTCTGCAGGGCGACCTCGATCGGCGTGGTATCCTTGAAGATCAGCGGTTTCTCGCTCGGCCCCTTGACGCCGCCGGCAAGATGCACGATGGCGGGATCGCCCAACGCCTGAGGCGCCGGCATGCCGCTGAACCCAGCCTCGAGCAGCATCGCCATTTCCAGCGCCAATTGCGGCGCGAGCCCCGTCTCGACCTGCCTGGCGGTCGGGGCTTGGCCGGTCTTGAAGTCGAGGATGGCGACCCGGCCATCGGCAGCGACTTCGATGCGGTCGGCGCGGGCGGACAAGGTGAAGGATCTCTCGGCCAGGGTCGGCCAGGCGAGCTTGCCGGGAATTTCGCTGAGCACGCGGGCAAGGCGTGGCCGGCGCTCGCGCTCCCATTCCACCAGGAATTCGGCGATGGCCGCAAAGCGCGGCCGCCAGAAGGCCAGGACCTCGGGAAAATCGGCGAGGGGGACGAAGAGCTCCTCGCCTACAGCCATCATCAGCGCGAGGGCATCCGGCGGCACGCCATCGGCGCACAGGGCGGCGAAACGCTCGAGCGCGCCATGGATCAGCGTGCCTCTTTCAGCCGCTCCGGGCGGCATGGCGATCTCGTCCAGCGGTTCGAGCTTGAGGATGTGGCGGGCGTAGATCGTATAGGGATCGCGCACGAGGTGCTCGATCTGGGTGACCGACAGGCGGGTCGGACGCAGGGCGAGAGGCGGAGTCGGCTTGGGCGCGCCGAGCACGGGTGGCGGCCCTTCCGCCGCATCGAGCTGGCGCGCGAGGGCGCAATAATGCTCGCCCTGCCTGCGCATGGCGTCGAAGGCTGGGCCCAGGAAGGCCCCGAGCCGCTGCAGCCAGCGCGACGGCACGCTGGGCGAACCGCCGCGCTTGAGCGAGCGCGTGATCACCACGTCGCCATAGCCGAGCGCCTGCTCGAAGTCGTGCGCGGCAAGGCCGATACGCTTTTCCGGCGGCGAGAGGCCGATCGCCGCCCGCATCGGCCGGTTCAGCCAGGGATCTGTCTTGACGTCGGGCGGCCAGACGCTCTCGTCGAGCCCCGCCAGCACCAGCCGGTCGACCGGCAGCAGGCGGGCTTCCAGCAAGCCGTAGATGGCGATGCGCGGATGCTTGGGGTCGCCGCCCCGCACCGAGCGCCCGGCGATCAGAGCCGCGAACAGGCCGGGATATTCATGCGCCGGCAAGGCAAGGGCCTCGGGGGTGATGGTGCCGAGATCGTCGAGGAAGCCCGCAAGCGCCTCTCCCGCCTCGCCTTCCCCGAGCGCATCGGTTTCGCCAGGCGCCGCTTCCCCCAGCGCCTCGACGGCGGTGCGATGTGCGGCAAAGAAGCTGGCGGCCGGCAGGGGATCGGACTGGCGCAGCAACGCCGCGAAGGGTTCGAGCCTGACCACCAGGGCCTCGATCACGGCCTCCGCCCCAGCCCAATCCTCCTCGCCGAGGGCCAGCCGGGCGGGCGGGCAATGGGGATCGCCGAGCGAGGCCTTGCCGAGCGCCAGGGCTGCCGCGAGGCCGGCCGGACCGCCGGCCGGCCTGGGACCGCGCAAGGCGCCGATCTCCAGTGCCGTCACCGCCCGCTCCAGATCCGCACGGGGCAGGCCAAGGCGCGCGAGCGGATGCTTGAGCAGGGACAGCAGGGTGACGGGATCGAAATCATGCAGCGCGGCGTCGAGCACCAGGCGCGCAAACAGGCCGGGCGGGGTTTGCGTCAGCGGCTGGCCGGCGCTGTCATCGGCCTCGATGCCCCAGCGGCCGAGTTCGGTGACCACGCGCTCGGCAAGCTGGCGGTTCGGCGTCACCAGGGCCGCCTTGCGGCCAGGCACCGTCAGGGCTTCGCGCAACACCAGGGCAGCCGCCAGGGCTTCCTCGCCCTCATGCGCCGCTTCGATCAGGGCGATACCGGCAAAGGCCTCGGCCACCGCCACGGGATCGGCATGGTGCTGGCCGGTCCACAGATCCGTGGTCTCGGCCGGCCGCAAGGCCTGCGACACCAGGGCCGCACGCAGCGCCAGGGGCGCGGGCGTCGAGGCGAGTTCGGTGACACTGGCGCGTTCTGCGCCGATATCGGCCAGCAAGGCGGCAAGCCCGGCCTGGGGATGGCCGGGAGCTCCCTCGCCCTTGCCGATGGCGTTCCAACCGATGGCATCGAGGTCGAGATCGAGCCCCGGCAGGACGACGGCGCCCCGGGGATGGGCGGCAACCGCCTTGATGAGGTCGCGGGTGGCCGGGATGGAGCCGGTCGAACCGGCCACGATCACCGGGCCCGTCTTGGGGCGCTCGGCAAGCCTGGCGGCCTCGCGCTCCATGCGGGCATTGCGCAGCAGCACGGCGTCGCTGCGGCGGATCTCCTTGAGATGCTCGGGCCAATGCAGGGTGGCGATCTCGAGGAAGCGCAGCGTGATGTCCCAATATTTGTCATAGAGCCCGGCATGGCTCTCGCCGAGATTGAGGATTGCCTCCGGCGGCACCCGGTCGATTTGCAGGCCATCCAGGAAATTGCCGAGTTCGGCCGCGAGCCCCGCCGCATCGCCGGGCGAAGAGGGAATCAGCAACGGCTCGGCGCCCGCTTCACCCGGAATAGGCAGAAGGGCCTGCTTCAGCGCCGCGCTCCATTGCAGGATCAGGCGCGTGAGGGCGATCTGGCGGTCGAGCCCCGCAACGGGTTCGGGCAGGTCGTCGCTGGCGTCGGCGAAGGCGACCTCGTCGTCATCGATCTCGCCAAGCGCCTTCAGATTGGGCAGCAGCGCGGCCTCGCTCCCCAGCCTGTCGAGGAAGATGCCGCGCAAGGCGCGGATGGCGCGGCGGGTCGGCAGATAGAGCGTGGCGCTCGCCAGCGCGAGCGGGTCCCCGCGCGGCGCGAAGCCCGGTACCAGCCTTCCATCCAGCAGGGCGTCGACCAGCGTTTCCAGGAAAGGCGAGCCAGGGGCGATGGTCAGGAGATTCGGGCGATACGCCATGGGGCAGAGATAAACAGCGCGATCGCCGCGATGACAAGAGGTGTCAGGCTTCAGCTTCCGGAGGCCACTGTTGCGCACCATGCAGGATACGTATCAGTTCCACGTCCTCACCCAGGCTGTAGACGATCACGAAGGGCGTTCGAGGGACCACAAGTTCCCGCGTCCCGGTCACACGCCCGACACGGCCCATGCGCGGATGATCGACGAGGACCTGTACGTGATGCTCGATGCGGCTCAGTTGTTGCTCTGCGCTCCTCGGGCTTTCCAGTGCAATGTAGCCGATCGCCCGCTCGACATCCGCAAGCGCGCTTTCGCGCCAAACGATTCGCATCGTTCAGCCCGCCTTGCGCTTGAGAGTCTCGCGGAGTGAGCCGAGGCGCTTCGCCAGGTCATCTTCAGCCACCAGAGGATTCGTTCCCTCTGTTATGGCATTCATCGCATCTTGGACTTGGCTGCGGAACCAGCGATCATGCTCGATGACCGCCTGCTGCCGCTTCAACCGCTCCGAGGCATCCGGGCGCCGGCGCCCGCTTTCGTCGGGGCGATAATCCTGCGCATCGACGTCGAAACAGTCCATGCCCAGTTCGCTGCGCACGAAGCCGATGGCGCTGTCGGCATGGCGCCACAGGCGCATGCGCCGCGATTTCTGGCCCGCGACGGCGCGCTCGGCATTGCCGTAGCGTACCAACACACCCCAGCCGCCCGGTCGCCCCAGCACGGTCGCTCCGCGCAAAGCGCGCGCCGCCACCAGTTCCTTCACGGCCTTGCTGTCGATGAGATCGGGTGTCTTGGCGGGCTTATCCATGCCTGACTTTCATTCAATGATTTCCGGAAGCTTATTATATAAACTTCCGGATGCAGGACAATCGCGATTGTGGAGCCGCCGCCTCCGAATGCTGGAGGATTGTCGGCCTTACCCGGGTGCACGGGCATCCTGCCCGTTCTTCTTCTCCCGTGAATGTTGCGTTTCCAAGAACGGGCAGGATGCCCGTGCACCCTGTGTAGTTAGACTGTGTCAGGATTGGTGCGGGCGAGAGA